>CAZFFM010000178.1:0-7400 GCA_964517425.1 uncultured Ardenticatenales bacterium
GCTCCTTGCTTTTGGATTGCTGGCCCTGTTTCTTATCGCCTTTGTTTACCGGAGTTGGGCGGTAATTACATTTCCCTACACGATTGAGTACGGCGAAGGGCCGGTGCTCGATTGGGCACGTCAGTTTGCACAAGGGGGCTGGCCTTACAAGGCGATTGACGGCTTTCCCTACACGTTTTCCGTCTACACCCCGCTCTATCTCTGGCTTTCTGCGCAATTCCTGCAATTTGGCGGGCCCGCGCTGTGGGGCGGGCGACTGATCTCCGCCGGAAGCATCTTGTTCAGCGCGTGGGTGATCTATGCCCTGGCCCGTCGCGAGCAGGCGTCGCGGCGGTGGGCGGCGGTGGGCGCGTTGCTTTTCCTCGCCTCTCCCTTCGCCTATCGCTGGGCTACGTTCTACCGGCCGGACGCGTTGGCCCTGGCCTTCAGCCTGACGGGTATCTATCTGGTCTATCCCCGTAGGATGGGGACGGTTTCGCAACGCCGCATTTTCTTCGCTGCCCTGCTCTTTGTGCTTGCCTTCTATACCAAGCAATCGTTTTTCGCCGCGCCTCTGGCCTATGGCCTCGTACTGCTATCACGCGATAGGCGGCGGGGGCTGCTCTGGTTTGCAGGCATAGCACTGGCCGGCGGGCTTGTTTTCGGCGGCCTGAACCTGGCCACCGGAGGAGCGTTCTTCACCAACGTGGTGGTCGGCAACGCAAACCCCTACAACCTGGGGTCGTACCTGCGCTTCACCGGCGGATTTCTCTCCATCGTGACGGTGATTGCCATATCGGCGGTAGGCGAGTTGCTGATGGCATGGCGTGCACGGCGGCTCTCCCTGGCCTGGGTCTATCTCTTGTGCGCAGCTTTGGTAACGCTCTCTGCCGGCAAGGCGGGAGCATGGGAGAACTATTACCTGGAAACGCTCGCCTTGATGTGCCTGCTCGCTGCGATGGCCTGGCAACGCTTGGGCGACCGGCGCAACGGATGGTGGCCGGCCGCGTTTGCCGCTCTGCTGGTGATTGCACAACTGGGCCTCTTCCTGCCGGGATTTGAGCGGTTGGGGCCGGCCGCCGAGGCCGTCTGGCTGCAACATACGGCCCAGATTGACGAGCAGCTCTCCGCACGGATAGAGGGGGTGCCTGACCCCATCCTGGCGGAAGATATGGGCATCCTGGCCGTCGATGATCGGCCTGTCGCCATCCATTCCTTTGTCTATACACAACTTGCTGCCCAGGGGGCGTGGAACCCTGCGCCCTTCCTGCGGAATCTGGCCGGGCACCGTTTCCCGCTCCTCATTCTTCGCCGGGGCGCGCACGCCGACCGTGAGGGCTTCCACCGCTTCAGCCGGGCAATGCTGTCGGCCATGGAGAGGTACTATGCCTGCGCCGGCCGGGTGGATGACTACGAATTGTGTGCGCCGGCGCGCCCGTTGCACGTGTATGATGGCGACCTGGCCCAAACGATTCGCCTGTTGGCGTATGACATTTCCTCGCCGGGCAATGCAGGCGACGTGATTCAACCGGGGCACCTGCTCACCGTTACCTTGCTATGGCAGGCGGAAGCCGTGCCGGCGGGCGATTATACGGTCTTCGTCCATCTGGTGGATGCGCAGGGAAAGCGTTGGGCGCAACACGATGGACCGCCGCGCGAGGGGACGTTCCGCACGCGGCGCTGGCAGGCCGGCGATGTGATCCGCGATGTCCACGAGCTAAGCGTCCCTGACGATGCGCCTTCCGGGCCATACCATCTGCTGGTCGGCATGTACCGGCCGGACACGGGAGAGCGACTGCCGGTTGCTTCAGGCCGGGCCCAGGATAATGGCTTGATCATTCCGTGGCCGGGAAATAAGCCGTAAGCAACTTCTGAAGTGGTGATGACTGCGCGGTGATGCTTAGTCGCTAGAGGACACGACAGGAATCGGAAGGGTGCTCTTGTTCGGTTTCACGGGCACTGTTTTCACCGGCAAAGGCCACAGAAACCGGCGGACCGGGCTTGGGTCGCTAAGGGGTAAACCGGTCCATGAACCGTCTTTCTCTGTCTCCGTGTGGCGCATCACAACGACGCTCCACCGGTATAGTTGTCCCTTTGTCTGCTCGGGAGCACGAACATCTGGGGATACCCGCCAGCTCGTGGTTTTGATCCACTCCATCCAGGATTGTGTCGCGGTGGGGCCTTGCAGCCGTTCCAGCCGGATGACATAGTACTCTTCCGGATCGAGGATGCCCACGGAGGTCCAACTCAATGTTGGTGATTCGTCTGCGGCAAGGCGCGTGCCGTTTATGGGCCACAGCGGTGCGGGTACGGCGTAGGGCAGGGAAGCCGTCGGTGATGGGGAGGGGGATCGTGTAGCGACGGGCATGGGCGTAGCCGTTCCCAGCGGAATCAGCAATTCTTGTCCGACGCGGAGCCGTGTGGGGTCCTCAATGCCGTTCGCGGCCATGATGACCTCTACACTCGCGCCATTCTCGATGGCGATGTTGCTCAAGCTGTCGCCGGACTGTACGATGTGCGTAACGCCGGCCGGTTTTTGCTGCGCAGGTTCCGTTTCCGCTCTTTGGCCGGTGGCAGGTTGGTGGGGTGGCACGGAGGTAGATTTCGCCGCCCGGGCATAGCGGTTGTCGTGGACCTGGGCGGGCTTGGCGGGTACCGCGCCGGCGGTTTGCGATGCTGGGCCAGCGGGTGCCGCACCTGCTGCGGGAGGTGCGGATGGCGACGTAGAGGCCGCAGCAATCGCGTCCGTCTGTAGTGCCATTTCGTCAGATGAGTCCTTGGGAATCATCAAGGTCTCGCCTGGACGCAAGGTAGCGTTGCGGTCCAGGCCATTGGCCTGGAGAAGGGCGTCCACGGTAATGCCAAATCGTCTGGAGATCCGCCAATACGAATCGCCAATGTGGACCACGTAGGCGACCGGTGTATTTGTTGCTGTGGGGCTGGGTATTGGCGTAGGCGAAAACGTCACCGTTGGAATGGGTGTATAGGTAGGATTGGGCGTAACGGTTGGCGATGACAGGGGGGTGGATGTAGTGGCCAACGCTACAGGACTCGAAGGAGCCGTGGCACAAGCGCCCAAAGCCAGTATCAGGAACATCCCCCAAAGACAGAACAGCACGCGACGTGTGGCCAACATTGGCTTCACCTCCTGGCCTCTCTGTCATTGCTCATTAATGGCAGGACAGGTTTCATTGCCCCATTATAACAAAGAGTAACGAATTTGCCAAATGTGGCTTCTGTTCAGGGAAAAATGCGCTTTGAAGCCGAACAGGGCGACTTCTTGGTGTACACACGATCCGCGAGACGTTGGATATCGTCCAGAGTCTGCTCGATGGTGCAATCGGTTGTATCCAGCACCACGGCATCATCTGCGGCCTGGAGGGGGGCCAATGCGCGCTCGCTGTCAATTTTGTCCCGGCGGCGCATGTCTTCCAGCACGACTTCGTAGGACATCGTCTGCCCGCGCTCCTGCAAGTCATGCAGGCGACGTTTCGCGCGTTCTGCCAGCGTGGCTGTGAGATAGATCTTCAAGTCTGCCTGGGGCAGCACCACAGTGCCGATGTCCCGGCCGACCATAACGACGTGGCCACGCGCGCCGATTTTTTTTTGTTGCGCAGTCAGCGCTTCCCGCACACCAGCGTAGGCAGAAACTTGCGAAACATTGCTGTCTATCTCCGGCGCGCGCAAGCTCCACGTTACGTCCAAGCCGTCTACAGTCACCGTGTTTTGGCGGCCATCGCGAATCGTAGGGGGGACGATTTCAATCGAAACCTCGTGAGCCAGGCGAGAAACGGCAGCTTCGTTGCTGATGGGGACCTGACTCTTCAGGGCTATCCAGGTCACCGCGCGATACATCACGCCGGTATCGAGAAACAAATAGTGTAAGCGATTGGCCAAAGCACGTCCTACCGTGCTCTTGCCAGAAGCCGCCGGGCCATCAATGGCGATGGTGGACAGTAGGCATCTCCGGTCAGAATTCAAGTTTTTTTCGATGGATGACAATGCTTTGTACCACTCCTTCTGCAGCGAAGAGCATAATCAAGGAACTGCCACCGTAGCTGACAAACGGGAGGGGCATTCCTGTGGCAGGCAAAACGCCCAGATTCACCCCGATATTGACCACACTCTGAAAAAGAATCATGGAAGCGATCCCGACAATCGTCAATCGCCCAAAACTATCCCGCGCCAAGCGGGCATTCCTGATCAATCGCAATAACAGCAAGATGAGCAAGAGGAAGAGAGCCATGGCGCCAATGAAGCCTAGCTCTTCCCCAAGTACAGAGAAAATGAAGTCCGTGTGCCGAACGCGCAGAAAACGCAATTGGCTTTGCGTACCCCGGAGATAGCCCTGCCCCCACAGCCCGCCCGATCCCAGGGCAATGCGGGCCTGGAAGATGTTGTAGCCGGCTCCCAGCGGGTCCCTGGCAGGGTTCAGGAAGGTCAGGACGCGCTCTTTCATGTAATCGTGCATGGACATCCAAAGTACAGGCAACAGCGCAATCCCTCCCGTGCCCAAGAGCAGCAAATGCCACAGCGGCAGACCGGCCATTACGACCATTCCAAGCCAGATCACGCCCAACACAATCGTGGCGCTCAAACTCGGTTGAAGGTAGACCAGGGTCATGGGAGGGACAACGACGACAAACGAGGCCCACAGTTTCCACCATTTGCCTTCCCGAGCGGCGAGGAATCGCGCCAGCACCAGAATCAACAAGAGCTTGCTCAATTCGGATGGCTGGACCGGAAAGACGCGCAAATCAATCCACCGTTGAGCACCGCCGTAGGTGCGACCGATCAGGGCGGTCAGCCCAAGCATGACCAGCACAAAGACATAGATAGGCTGAACAAAGGTGGCGTACAAGGTGTAGTCAACCATACTTAACAAAGCCATGATCATCAGCCCGGCAACGAGATAGAGTGCCTGACGCAATACAAAGTTCTCGGATAGCGGGATAGGTTCAGAAGAGAATGTCGTTGTGGCGCTATAGATCATGGCCAACCCCACGCCAACCAATGCCAGGGTTAGGAGCAAGAGTATGTAATCAAAATGGCGCAGGATTTTATTGTTGATCACAGGTTGTTCTCAATTCATCTTTTGTGTTAGCGTATGTATCTTCTCAATAGGGTCTTATGTTAGTTCCACCACAAGGGGTCCGTGCCGGATTGGAAATCGGCACTGGCGCACGGACCAAGCCGCTAAAAGCGGCTGCACTCCCGCCGGGCAGTCGCTTCAGCGACTTTCTTGCGCGGCCAGTGACGGCTTCAGCCCGTCACGGCAACCGGCTGTCCAAAACATTAGCTGAACGTCTATAGCACAAGACCCCAATAACTCGGGGAGCACCCCCCGGCCCCCAATTCTGGGGGAGTACATGCCCCACAAAGATGGGGATAGAGGGGCATGACGTCCTGTTCACCCCGAAATATTGAGAAGATGCTGGCGTATGGCAAAAATCAATACGGGAAGCAAAAAGGGTCGCTTTGTCACCGAGACACAAAGAAAGATCAAGTGGCGAACCTCCATGCCCGAGAAGCAAATTTTCCGGCGCTGCGTGCCCACAGGGGACACGTGCTGCAAAGCGATTGGTCAAGCGCGGCCCTCTGGCGTGTGCTCTGTTCTCCGGGAACTGCGGATGGGGATGTTGGCAACCAGCTTGCTGCGGTCACGACCTTGCGTCAGACTGATCTCCATACCGGCTTGATCTATGTCCAGGTACTTGGAGATGACGTCAACGATCTCGTGCCGTAGTGTCTGGATCAGTTCGGGCGAAACACCGGCACGGTCGTGTACAAGGACCAGTTGCAGCCGTTCCTTTGCCACGTCGCCACTACGTTTTTGTCGCCGAAAAATGTGATTCCAGTCTACCATGATCTTTCCCTCTTCCAGTTGTTCACCGGACACGGTCGAGCAGCCGGGATAGAAAGCTGCGCGAATCACGCAGGGGCATGAACGCCGTTTCTTCGCCCAATATACGCGCAGCCACGTTCCGAAAAGCTTGCCCCGCCCGAGAATTCTCTCCGAATGCAACAGGCGAGCCGCGATTTGTGGAGATAATAATTTCCTCGTCTTCTGGGATTACGCCAATGAGATCAACGGCAAGAATCTCGATAATATCATCGGTGTTGAGCATATCACCCCGTTCTATCATGTCTGTACGCACACGATTGATGATCAAGTGTACAGGCCCTTTTTCGGCTGCTTCCACTAGTCCAATAATGCGGTCTGCATCGCGCACTGCCGAGACCTCCGGGGTGGTGATGACCAGCACATAGTCTGCGCCGGCAACCGCGTTGCGGAAACCTTGCTCGATTCCGGCGGGCGAGTCGATCAGGACAAAATCGAAGTCTTTTCGCAAGGCATTGCACAGTTCGGTCATATCGGCGGGGCTAACGGCCGTCTTGTCCCGCGTTTGTGCGGCCGGAAGAAGGTGCAATTCCGGCAAACGTTTGTCTCGAATGAGGGCCTGACGCAGACGGCATCGCCCCTCTACGACATCCACCAGGTCGTACACAATCCGGTTTTCAAGTCCCATGACTACGTCCAGGTTGCGCAAACCGATATCAGAGTCTACGCATACCACGCGTTTGCCTTGCAATGCCAAGGCTGTGCCCAAGTTGGCTGTGGTGGTTGTCTTGCCGACCCCCCCTTTGCCCGATGTAATGGTAATCACGTACCCTGCCATATTGTCACCCTCTCTTCAACCAATGCTCATAGGTAATCAGGTCATGCTTGGGGCAGCCGTCAGCCATGATGAGTCCAGGCTTGTACGATGATTTGATCGTCACGTACCAGAGCGACCTCTGGGGTCACTTTGCCGGCGGATTGCGCTTCCGGTGACCGGGAGAAGTAGGCGGCGATGCGCAATTGCGTTGGCGCCAAGTCCAGAGCGCAAACCACGGACTCTTCGTTTCCGGTCGCGCCGGCGTGGACAACGCCGCGAAGTTTGCCCCACACGATGATGTTGCCCCCGGCGACCACCTTGGCACCGGGATTCACGTCGCCAAATACGATCACATGTCCCTCGTACTGGATCCATTGTCCCGATCGCAGCGTACGTTCGACGAGTATAGCAGGCTCCCCGGTAACGGCGTGAAGGCCGGCTGTGTCAGGCGAATGAACGGGCTCTTTGCCCGGCCGCGTACGCATAACGCGAAGGCCCAATTCTGATGCCGCAAGTCGTGTGTCGGGCAGGTCAGCGACCACGCCGACCAGTCGAAGGCCATATTTTACGAGCAGGTCTTCCGTGCTCCCCAACTCATCGGCGGAAAGGCGGCGAGAGCCAACTTCCAGAATAATCCGCCCACCCCGAAAGAATTCAGGTTGCACGCTCACCTTGCCTTCCAGCTCAGACGTCCATGCCGTCCATGGACCGTCTTCGGGAACGATGGTCAAGAGTCCGTTGCGCAGGCCCTTGATGGTCAGT
>CAZFFM010000179.1:0-7375 GCA_964517425.1 uncultured Ardenticatenales bacterium
CCCAGAATCAGCAATTCAACCTTGCCCACATCGTGGCCGATGGCTTCCAAAGATTCAATTCGTGACCGCGTCTGGCGGAAAGGATCAAATTCCTCGGCAACTGCCCGCGCCGCTCCCGGTTCGTCCGGCAGATAGCTTTTGGGCATCCCTTTGACTGTGGGACAGAAGATACACTTTCCGGGGCAGGGATACGGCTTGGTCAACACAGTAACCGGGGCCACACCGGAGAGGGTACGCACCGGCTTACGTTGCAGCCGGCGCAACATCTTGCGGTCGAAGGGCAGCACACCGGCGGCGCACAGTTCTCGGTAACCGCGAACAAGGCGATCACGCGGCCAGAACTGCTCGCCGGAGCGCAGATTGCTACGTTGAATGTGGTCAAGTGTGTCCGGCCCGATCTGTGTCGCCGCTTGCACATCACGCAGAATGGCCAGGAGTCGTTCCTGATCGCGTTCCAAATCGGGCGGATTTCGTTTGGCCCACCAGGTGGCTTGCCGGTTCGCAGTCATGATAATGCGTGTCTATTCTTCGCCGCGAAGACCCAAATGTGATGCCCCTTCAGCGTTCGCCGGTCGGGCGTGGATCAGTTTCACGAGATCGCCGCGCAAGTTCTCGACGTCCGCGATCTCCAGGCCGGCATGACGTACGTTCTCCACCGTCTGGCGGTATTTATTCATATATCCAGGGATCGGTTGCCCTGTCGTAGGGACACAGATCTCCTTCTTCAAAGAAAAGTGAGACTTCGCGAGCCGCCGTCTCCGGCGAGTCGGATCCGTGTACGATATTGCGGCCGATTTCCAGAGCAAAGTCGGCACGGATGGTGCCAGGGACTGCCTCGGCCGGGTTTGTCGCGCCCATACTTCGGCGCACTGTTTGTATCGCCCCCTTCCCTTCCACCACCATAACGGCAACGGGTGAGGAGGTAATGTACTGGATCAAGCCATCGTAAAAAGGCTTGCCGTGATGGATTTCATAATGGCGCTCTGCTAATTCCTTGGGAATAGCCATCATTTTTAGGCCGATTATCTTCAATCCGCGACGTTCCAACCGGCTGATTACCTCGCCGGTCAGTCCGCGCTGGACACCATCTGGCTTGACGATAACGAGTGTGCGTTCCAATCTGTTGTCTCCTTGTTTGTTATGACGAATGGTTCATTGATAGAATGTGTCTATACTGGGCGAGTGCCTCGGATAGACGATCAGCCTCGGCATAGGCATCCCCCAGAAGTTGTTGCACTTCCAGGTCGTCAGGTTCTTCCTGGGCCCAATCTCGCAGTGATTCAATCAGCTGTGGAGAAATCTCCGGTGCCTCTCCGACAAGGCGTGTGAATTGCACGATGGCTTCGTCCCGTTGCCCGAGTTGACGGTGTGCGCCGGCCAGTTCCAGACGGAGGGCGTAATCGTCCGGATCGGCATCGAGCTGTTGGTAGAGGGCTGTCAGGCGTTCCGCTGATGGTGCTGCTTTCTCCGGCTGCTGTTCGGGCCTCTCCTCGGAGGTTGCTTCCTTCACCGCCTGCTGTTCGGGCGTCTCCTCAGGGAATACTTCTGCCACCGGCTGCTGTTCGGGGGCCTCCTCGGGAGCGGCTTCGACCTCGGGCTGCTGTTCGGGGGTCTCCTCGGGAGCGGCTTCGACCTCGGGCCGCTGTTCGGGGGTCTCCTCTAAGATGGGTTCTTCGGTTGTTTCTGCCGGGACGATTTCTTCCTGAACGGTCGGTTCCAGGGGTTCCGCGGGAGGCTGCCATTGGGCGAGTGTTGATGCGGTTTCCTCGTGCAGTGCGCCGACCCAGTTCCGCATTTCCAGGTTCTGCAGAGTCTCTTCTTTGGGTGCGCGATTCCATTCTTCCACTTGTGGAGGAGCGAGAGCCTGATCTGTGGCCAGACGGAGAGCCGGGACCCAAGGGGGAAGCACGCTTGCGACACGAGGGGCAGTCCAGCCGGTTATGGCATCGGCCGTCTTTTCCCGCAGAGCACCGATCCATGCGGGTGCCTCGTCAGGAGGTGTCTCGACGGGCGGCCTGTAATCGGCGATGAATTTGTCCGTTTCTCGTCTAAGTTCGGCTGTCCACGGTGCTGTCTTCTCCCGGGGCATTGCACTACCGGCCTGGCGAAGTTGCAACGCCTCGTCTGTGGCGGCTCGCAGGTCCGTGATCCACATCGCGCGCCGCTCCGACTCTTGTGGGGCCGGAGGTCGCGCAGACAGGGCCGCATCGGTCGCTGCCCTCAGGTCCACGACCCACAATCCTTTGTCTGATTCTAAGGCACCATCTGGGGGGAAGGTTTCCAGAGCAGGTGGTACGATCTTCTGATCTTCAGATGACAGCGACTGCAGCCAAGGGGGAATCTGATCCGGCGTATCTTCGGGAGTTTCTTCGACAACCACAGGTGGCGCTGTTCCTACCGGCGGAATATTGACATCCTGGAGAGGGAGGAGCGAATCTACGCCAAACATTTGCTGTGCAACACGATTTTCCGGATCAATGGCCTGGGCCAATTGCAAGCGGTCCCACCCTTCGTCAAGCCCGCTTTCGGTCCAGATTTGGCCGAGGATGAGGTTCGCTTTCAGGCAGTTTGGCAGCTCGGCGAGCAACTCTTCACTGATAATGGCCGCTTCTTGACGGCGGTCGGCAGACCAAAGGGCCTCGGCCAGAGAGATGCGAATATCTACGCGCGCCGGGTCTTTCTCCAGGAGTTCCAGGAACTCTTCGATAGCCAGGTCGTAGAGCCTGCCTCGCGCGTATAGCCGGCCGAGGGCCGCGCTGTTGAGTTTCAGCCGCTGCAAGTGCATGCCGTGGCGTTTTCGGTGCAGGTCGCGCAGTCGTTCACGGACCTCGGCATCTCCCGGATTCAATTCGAAGGCACGCTCGGTTTGCCATATTGCTTCGTCGAGTGTGCCCTCATCGGCAAAAATCTCTCCGAGGGTCGCCCTCGCTGTGAAGTTCTCCGGGTCCGTACTCAAAACGCGGCGAAACATGTCGGCTGCTTCTCGAGAGTTTCCCAAACCGATGCAGGCCAGGCCCAAGAGCGTGTAGGCATGACGGTTCTTGGGGTAGTAGCGCAGGGAGTGTTGGCAGAGTGTCATAGATTCTTCGTATGCTTCCGTGGTAATCAGTGCTTCGGCTTCCTTGTAAACGCTCTGTAATGTGAGCTCGCTCATAAGCTAACCTCCGCTACGAGTTATTCGTAATGATTCTCCAGACAAACATGCGAATGCTTGCTTCTATTATATTATGCACTGTTTTGCGAAAATTGTCAACGATGGACTATTGTCGTCTCTGCACCGCTTTATGCTCAAACCTGGGGAGGTCAGGCGGAGGCAAGAGAAAGGAATTTTCCGCGTTGCTACTCAGGTAGGGCCCGTGCCGGATTAAAATCGGCACTGGGTTGCCCCGCCAAGCCGCTAAAAGCGGCTGAATTCCCGCCGGACAGTCGCTTCAGCGACTTTCTCTCGCGGCCAGTGACGGCTTTAGCCCGTCACGGCAAGGCAGCCTAGTTGTAACTTTTCCGCACTTCTTGGGTGAGGCGGGGAGAGACGAAATGCCGGCCTGGAACGAACTTCATGACCGGCACACAGATAAAAGCTCCTGGCCGCCCCCTTTGTGATGGGGGACGCTCCAGGAGCTTTCTTGTCTGAACGTAGAGCTACGCTGCCCTTTTCAGGGTTGTGAAATCTTCAAAGTGTACCGGTGCCTACCGGTATCCGGTCAAGCTTACCGCATCGATGTTGAAGTCAAGCTCGCGGTAGGCTGTGCCCCACTTCTTCCATGAACGGATGAAGAGGGTGATCTGGCTCGAAGGGGCCACGAATGTTGTCGTATAGCTGTCCATGTGTCTATTTGGTGAAAGGCGCGGATAGACCTTGTTCCACGGCAACTCTGTCCAATTGTTGACCGCGCGCCAATCGGTGCCTCCGTTGGCGTCGTAGCCCCATTGCGCGCGATAGCCAAAGTTGTCGCGGTCGGGATCGTCTTCGCGGGCGCGCAACATGCCGTGCATAGAGAATTGGTAGGTGGCCCCCGGCACCAGGCCGCTCACCGTCTGGTAGATGCCGGCATACCGGTCGGATTCGGATCCGGCAAAGCCAAAGGTGTTGATCTCAATCAGTTGGGAGTGCGTGCCGTTGTAGATTACTTTGTCCCAAGTCTCGTCATACCAGCCGTAGTGTGCGTGACCACCACTGTCAAACGGTGTCCATCCGGTGGCTACGCCTCCGGCAGAGAAACTTTCCTCGAAACCGGCATTGAAGATGAATTCGCCAACTTCTCCGACGGTGACAACGACCGTGCGCACGGCTGTTCCGCCGCCCACGTCTTTGGCCTCGGCCTGTAGTGTGTGGAGGCCGTTTGCGGCCGGCGTCCATGAAAAGTCTTCGGCAAAATTAAGCATACCGACGGCGTACGTCCGGCTGTCAACCAGGGAGCCGTTGTCCAGGAGGCGGACTTCCGTTATCCCCACGTCGTTAGACGCGGTAACGTGTACTGTGCTGGCCCGGCCTGCCTGGGGATATGCGGGCGCAACGATGGCTACCGTCGGCGCTTGCGTATCGTCCGGCACAGCTCCAACGAGACTCACCGCATCCAGATTGACATTGAACTCCACGTCGGCTCGTGGCCATTTCTTCAGGGCGCGGATGAAGACGGTGACTCGGTTCGATGTCGGGGTCAACGTGGTGGAGAAGCTTTCAATACTCCCGGGGGAGATGCGCGGATGTACGCTATTCCAGCCTACGTCCGTCCAGTTGGTGACGGCATTCGCATCGGTGCCCCCACTCGGATCGTACCCCCACTGTACACGATAGCCGTAGCTAGCCACATCTGGGACGTCTGGGCCGCCGGGATCGGCGCGCATCATGCCGTGCAAGGCAAATGTGTAATTCGTTCCGGGCACCACGGCCACGGTCTGATAAATGCCAATGAACCTGTCGGGGTCGGAGGCAGCCCGGCCGTACGTGTGGATTTCGAGGAGCTGTGAGTGTTGCCCGTCCCATACGACCGGGGCCCACGTGTCGTCGTGCCACCCGTAGTTGGCCCGCCCGCCGTTCGTAAAGGCCGTCCAGCCAATGCCGGCTCCGGTGGGGCCAAAGCCGGCTTCGAAATTTCCGTTCGTAAAGCGCTCACCGGTTCCGACCGCCAGGTTCCTTGAGGCCGGCACAGCAAAAGGGGTAAGCAGGGCCACAACAAACAATAGAATCAGCACACGTCTCGATGGTAAATGTATCATGGGGAACCTCCCTTTTCACAAATGATCAAGAAGAACTATCCCCATTATATCACAGCTTGAATCAGTTTACAACCAACAAAACCTTAAAAGTTCAATTTTTTGAAAATACTGGTATATGTTTTTGTTGATATTTCAAAGAATTTGCTGGTTTTGCGGTCGATATTGGTCACATCTCTGCTGAAACGTCGCTGCCTGGATTGTCTTGCCCTTGGCTCCTGATAACCAGGTGTTGCTGTTACGTAAGGCTGCGGGCCAGCGCTTGCCGGGTCGTCTCAATGTCGGTGGCCGAGATGCCGTAGTGCGTCACGGCGCGAATTCGTTGCGGCGCAATGTTCAGCATCAGGATGTCGTCTGCACGCCACTGATCGAGCAAGGTTTCCGCGTCAAGGTCTGGGTTCGTGATGTCGAAGATCACGATGTTGGAGCGAGCCGGATAGGTCAGGCGTAGTCCAGGCAGAGCGCGGATGCCTTCGGCAAGGTTGTGCGCGTTTTCGTGATCTTCCTGGAGTCGGCTAACCATTTCGTTCAGGGCCACAATGCCGGCCGCGGCCAACACGCCCGCCTGCCGCATTCCTCCGCCAACAACCTTGCGCGATCGGCGGGCTTTGCGAATGAAGTCTGCGGTGCCACAGACCAAGGAGCCGACCGGGGCCGAAAGTCCCTTCGATAGGCAGAAGCTGACCGAATCGGCGTACTTCGCCAGCTCTCTCGCTTCCAGACGAAGGGCGGTCGCTGCGTTGAAAAGGCGTGCGCCATCCATGTGTACAGCCAATCCGTGCCGTCGGGCCAGTTCCTGGACAGACGCCAGATAGTCGGGCGGCAATGCTGCTCCCCCGCAGCGATTGTGCGTGTTTTCCAGGCAGATTAGGCGGGTGCGCGGAAAGTGAACATTGTCTGGACGGATAGCCGCTTCGATCTGGCCGATGTCCAGCGTGCCGTCGGGCCGGTTCATCAGCGGGCGGGGATGAATGCCACCCAACACGGCCGAGCCGCCTGCTTCGTACAGGAACGTATGGGCTTGATCCCCCATGATGGCCTCGTCGCCACGGCCGCAATGCGTGAGCAGGGAAACGAGGTTGGCCATGGTCCCGCTGGGCACGAACAGAGCGGCCTCTTTCCCCAGCCGTTCGGCTGCCAGGGCTTCCAGGCGATTTACGGTGGGGTCTTCGCCAAATACGTCATCACCCAGCTCTGCGCGTGCCATTGCTTCGCGCATTGCCGGCGTTGGCAGGGTTACCGTATCAGAGCGTAAGTCAATCATGTCGTCCTCCTTCAAGAATGGGTTATGCGGATATCGTATTGCGGATATGGAAATTCAATTCCCTCGCGGTCAAAAGCTTCTTTGATCCGTCGTCGCAATTCACGGGCTACGCGCCACTGTTGGCCCGGGCCAGTTTTGACCATCAGGCGCATCGTAATGGCCGAGTCACCAAATTCCAGAGGGCCTATGGCCACCGGATCTTCGAGTACGAGCGGGGCAAACGTAGCGTCTTCGCGCAATTCCCGGCCCACATCTTCCAGGACTTTCAGGGCCCGCTCCAAATCCGTATCGTAGCTAATTCCCACATTCACAACAGACCTGGACCAGTCTTTTGTCTGATTGGCCAGCGTGCGTATCTCTCCGTTGGGGACGACATGAAGCGTTCCGTTCAAGTCGCGCAAGAATGTGGCCCGCAGGGTCATCTTTTCCACATTGCCGGTGATGTCACCCACCTGCACGAAATCGCCCACCCGGAACCGGTTCTCCAGGAGAATGAAGAATCCGGAGATCACATCCTTCACCAGGGTCTGCGCGCCGAATCCCACAGCCAGCCCAACAACGCCCACGCCGGCAAGGATGGGTCCGATATCAAGACCCAACTCACGCAGAATCATCATACCGGCAATGACGTAGATCAGTATCTGTCCCGCGTTTCGCAGTATCTGCCCTAGCGTCTGGGCCCGTTGTTCCTGGTCACTCACCGTGGATGAATCGTCGTCCTCGACAATCGCTTCCATGCGTTGGATAGTAATCTTCAGTAGCCGGTAGCTGAACCATGCCACCGCGACAATCAGGACAATGTGGGCAAACAAGAGCAGGGCTTGGCTTTGTATCCAGGCTTGGGGTGGCCGTCAGAGTTTTGCGTTTGCAATCATTCACGCCCTGCCCTTACCACCA
>CAZFFM010000180.1:0-1598 GCA_964517425.1 uncultured Ardenticatenales bacterium
AATGCTGTGTTATTTTGTGCCTTCGTGTCTTCGTGGTTCATTTGAGAGAGTTGCCACGCAAAAATATGACGGACACCTGTCGTCAAACGTCAGTCGTCAGAACGTGTTGCGTGTTGCGCGTTCCGTCGCTCCACGCCCCACGCTCCACGCTCCACGCCATTTTCATCCCCTGGCGGCACTACGAACCAAACGCCTCGGAGATCGCCGGCAAAGAAACGTCATAGCGGTACGAGACGTTCATGTGCCCGTCGTCGAACTCTTCGTGCCGGAAGGCGATGCCGGCTTCGGCCAGACGCTGGGAAAATATCCGTGCCCCCCACTGCAAGTTGAACTCATCCCGCATACCGCAATCGAGGAAGACGAGCTTCATCTTTCGCAAGGCATCAAGGTGCTTGGGCAGCATGTAGACTGGGTCCCAGGATAGCCACCGGTCCCAAACCTCTCCGCGAAGTTCTCCCGTCTCTTCGTCAAACGGTAAATCGAAGCCGTATGGCGAGTCGGGATTGGGACTGTAACAGGCGGCCATTGCCACCGCATTCAACACGGCAAAGAAATCCTTGTTCTTGGGGCGGATCGTAGGAAGCTCATCCAGGAATTTTTCCAGGCCGCCAAATTTTCCGATAGTGGTCAAGAACTTAGGAAAATCTGGCTTATAGCAATACTCGAAATACATGTCTCCACTGTGACAGGCGAAGGCGTGGAAAACATCGGGGTGGCGCATAGCCAACACTACGGAACCGTACCCACCGCTCGATTTGCCCATCACCGCACGGTAGCCGTCTGGCGCGCGCGAGCGGTAGCGACCGTCAATGAAGGGGACCAGTTCCTGGACAACGTGGTCTTCGTACCGCCCCACCGCACCGGAATTGAGGTATTGGCTTCCACCTAAGCGGGTGAAGCAATCGGGCATGACCAGAATCATCGGCTGCGCCCGGCCATCGGCGATCAGGCGATCCATGCGCTGGGCCAGATTGTCGTCCCACGCGGAATCGTTGAGCAGCATGGTTCCCCGGCCGGTGAAGCCGGTCAAGACGAACACCACAGGGTATGCGGCGTCGCTCTCTTCATAGCCCGGCGGCAGATAAACCGGAACACGCCGCACGTGCGGATCGCCCAAGGGGTTGCCCTGGAGTGCCTTGCTCTCGATGGTCTCTATTACGACCGTGCCTGATCTGTGCATTGTTTCCTCCTGTTTTGAAAATAGCGGTCAGTCGTCAGATGTCAGTCGTCAGATGTCAGTCGTCAGACGGCCCCGCATGAATGACGGGGCCTGGGCTGCCAACCCAGGCGGCGTGATTCCATCCGCCGCCGTCCTCCATTTTCAGCGTTGGTAGCGTGCAATCGCTGATCGGCACTGCTTTCAAAACCAGTAGCCAGTCGTCAGATGTCAGTCGCCAGACGGCCCCGCATGATTGACGGGGCCTGGGAAGGCTAACCCAGGCGGCGCGATTTCATCCGCCGCCGCCCCCCATTTTCATCCTTGGTGGCGCGCGCAACCGCGCTCATGGTCACTGCTTTGATAATAGCGGTCAGTCGTCAGATGTCAGTCGCCAGACGGCCCCGCATAAATGACGGGGCCTGGGCTGCCAACCCAGGCG
>CAZFFM010000180.1:1698-7364 GCA_964517425.1 uncultured Ardenticatenales bacterium
TAGCGTGCAATCGCTGATCGGCACTGCTTTCAAAACCAGTAGCCAGTCGTCAGATATCAGTCGCCAGACGGCCCCGCATAAATGACGGGGCCTGGGCTGCCAACCCAGGCGGCGTGATTCCATCCCCCCCCCATTTTCAGCGTTGGTAGCGTGCAATCGCTGATCGGCACTGCTTTCAAAACCAGTAGCCAGTCGTCAGATGTCAGTCGCCAGACGGCCCCGCATGATTGACGGGGCCTGGGAAGGCTAACCCAGGCGGCGCGATTTCATCGGCCGCCGCCCCCTATTTTCAGCGTTGGTAGCGCGCAATCGCTCGTGCTGACTGCTTTGAAAATAAACCTGGTCAGGCGGGCTGCTGGTTGCGCGTGCCGCGTCTTGCGTGTTGCGTATTCCGTCGCCCTCCGCTCCACGCTCGACATCCCACATCCTCCCTATTTCCTACGTCCGACTCCTTACTCCATTCGCCATTCCGCGTTCTGGATTCGTTCCACGAATTCGTTCTTGGTGGCGTGCGATTACGATTTCGCCGCCCAGCGTATGAGCCTTAGGGAATGCTTGTGTGGCAACAGAATGTGATGGGGCAGCACACGCACACCCAGCGCAATTGTGCCCGAATCTTGTGCCGTGAACTCGCCCGAATAGTGGTATGCGTTCTCCTCTTGTTTCCCCTCGTCCAGCGAGAGGGGCACGGTTTGCACCTGTTCTTCCGTTTGGCCCTCATTGCGCAGCGCCACAACCTCTACGCATACATCTTTCGGCTCCAGCCCGGGCATGGTCACGCAAGCAGAAACCGGTAGGGGCTGTCCCGCAGTCACGGCTGTTTCTTCCGGCACAGTTGCTTGAACGACAACATTCGGCCAGGCCGCGCGCACGCAGGTTTCCCAGGCGGCCAGGTCCCGCACCGGTGCAAAGTTGTCAGATACGAGGCGGTCATACTGTTCTGCAGCCGGTTCATAGAAACGTTTAGCGTATTCTTTGACCATGCGCCGGGTGCTGTAGGTAGGGGCAATCGTCCTCATGGATTGCCGGACGCGCTGCAACCACCGGCGCGGCACGCCGTGTTCATCCCGGTCAAAAAAGAGGGGCACAATCTCCTCTTCGAGCTGATAGAAGAGGCTAAGGGCGTCGGATTCGTCTTGTGCGTGTGGGTCTGTGTAGAGCTGGGTGCTTCCAATCGCCCAGCCGTTCAGGCCGTCATAGCCCTCGGCCCACCAACCGTCCAGCACGCTAAAGTTAATCACGCCATTCAGCCCGGCCTTTTGCCCGCTGGTGCCGCTCGCTTCCAGCGGACGGGTGGGGGTATTCAGCCAAACATCAACACCTTGCGCCAAATGGCGCGCCACATTCATGTCATAATCTTCCACCAGCAATACGCGGCCGGCGAAGTCCGGGTGTTCGGAAAGTTCGTAGATTTCGCGGATCAGTGCTTTGCCGGGCTCGTCTGCGGGGTGGGCTTTGCCGGCAAAAATGATTTGCACCGGGCGTTCCGTGTTCGACAAGATGCGAAACAGTCGCTCTCGATAGCGTAGAGCCAGCGTAGCCCGTTTGTACGTGGCGAAGCGTCTGGCAAAGCCGATGGTCAATGCCTGGGGATCAAGCAGCTCTTCGGCCGCCAACACGCGCACCGGCGGTTCGTTCAGTCGCACGCGGCGCGCACGTTCACGCGCGCGCAAGAAGGAGATCAACTTCTCTTTCAGTTGCCGGCGAACTTCCCACAGCGTCTCGTCGGGGACGGCATAGAGGCTATCCCAAAGCAAACGATCATCCAGGCGGTCCGTCCAATCTGTGCCCAGGTGGCCGGAAAGTACCGGCAACAACTCCGGTGCCAACCAGGTCTCCGAGTGGATCCCGTTGGTAACCGATTCGATGGGCACTTCGGCCGCGGGAAGCTCCGGCCACAAGAACTGCCAGAGCCGGCGCGAAACCGTTCCATGAAGTTTGCTGACCCCGTTGTGATATCGTGCCAGATTCAGAGCCAGCACCGTCATGCTGAAGCCCGTCCCCCACGATTGATCCTGAGAGCCAAGTCGCAGAAACTCCTCTTTGGTCAGCGACATGCGGGGCCAGTAGTGGGCAAAGTGTTTTTCCATCAATTCTAACGTGAAAACATCGTGGCCGGCAGCGACCGGGGTGTGGGTGGTGAACAGCGTGCTGGAGGCCACGATTTCACGCGCCTCATCAAAGGACAGGCCTTGCTCCTCGACCAGTTCCCGAATCCGTTCCAGAACGACGAAAGCAGCGTGCCCTTCGTTGAGATGCCAGACCTTTGGTGCCATGCCCAAAGCGCGCAGCGTCCGCACGCCGGCGATGCCCAGCACAACTTCCTGCGAGATGCGCATTTCGTGATCGCCGCCATACAAGCGTGCAACGAGAACGCGGTCTTCCGGCGCGTTGGGTTTGATGTCGGTATCCATCAGGTACAGGGAAATGCGCCCGATTGCGATACGCCACACCTTGGCCTGGATGGTCCGCCCCGGCAGATCCACGTGTACGATGACCTCCCGGCCATCGGGTCCGATGGCCGGGGTTGCCGGTACGCGAGAGAAATCAAGCTTCTCGTAAATGGCCTCCTGACGGCCTTCCAGGGTAATCCGTTGGCGAAAGTATCCCTGCGGGTAAAGAAAACCGACTCCCACAAAGGGTAGTCCCAGGTCACTTGCCGCCTTGCAATGATCGCCAGAGAGGATTCCCAGACCGCCGGAATAGATTGGCAATGCTTCGTGCAGTCCGAATTCTGCTGAGAAGTAGGCAATGCCATGCTCGTTCATTTTTGGGAGAGCGTTATCGGACCAGGTCTGGGTGGCGTCCATGTAAGAATCGAAGCGATTCAGGACTCTGTCGTAGCGCGCAAGGTATCCTGGTTCTTCTGCTGCCCAATCGAGGCGCGACTGGCTCACCTGCATGATGAGTTGGACCGGATTGCGGTTAAGCGTTTCCCAAAGTGCAGGGTCGAGTTGCTGAAAGAGGTCTTGGACCGCCGGGTTCCAACTCCACCAGAGGTTGCCGGCCAGTTCCGGCAAACGGTGCAAGCGCTCTGGAATGTGAGGTCGAACAGACAAGCGAATCAGTGTATTCAAAGCAGAACCTCCTTGACAAATTGGCCATGGCCCGCAGTCTCCATGTTTTACGGATACCGCATTACGTTCTATCTTACCACGCTTTTTGGGGAAAAGCAAAGGGGCCTCCCCTTTCAGGAAAGCCCCTTTCGGTTTGTGGGGGACTATGCCTCCACGAGGTTTACGTAAGACCGGTTTAGTATTCCGGCATCGGAGGTGCGGCTGGGCCCTTTTCCGGTTCCGGAATATCGGTGATCAGTGCCTCTGTCGTGAGGATCATCGCTGCGATGGAAGTGGCGTTCTCGACGGCGGATCGCGCGACCTTGGCCGGGTCAATTACACCCTCTTCCACCAAGTCGGTGTATTCTTCCGTGAGCACGTCAAAACCCAACGTTGAACTCTTTGCGGATTTTTGTCGGCGGCGTATTTCCTCTACGACCACCGCGCCATCGTATCCCGCGTTGATTGCCAATTGGCGGGTTGGTTCTTGCAGAGCGCGGCGGACAATGCGCACACCGGTGGCGGCATCACCGTCCAGGTTCATGTCATCCAGGGAGGAAATCGCGTTCAGGAGAGTCACACCACCGCCGGGGACAATGCCTTCCTCAACGGCTGCACGGGTCGCGCTGAGAGCGTCTTCCACGCGATGCTTCTTTTCCTTCAACTCCACTTCCGTGGCTGCGCCGACCCGAATGATGGCTACACCGCCGGCCAGCTTCGCCAACCGTTCCTGGAGCTTCTCGCGGTCATAATCACTGGTGGTTGATTCGATCTGGGCTTTGATTTGCTTGATGCGGCTTTTGATATCTTTCGTGGCCCCTTTGCCCTCGATGATTGTGGTATCGTCCTTGGTGGAAATCACTTTGGCGGCGCGTCCCAGGTCGTCGATAGTTGCCGTATCCAGTTTGCGTCCCGTCTCTTCTGTGATCAACTGGCCACCGGTCAGGATAGCGATGTCCTGGAGCATGGCCTTACGCCGGTCGCCAAAGCCAGGAGCCTTGATCGCCAGCGCGTTGAAGGTTCCCCGCAGCTTGTTTAGCACGAGCGTGGCGAGGGCTTCACCCTCTACATCTTCGGAAATAATAACGATGTCTCGCGTGCCTGTCTGTACCAATTTCTCCAGCACCGGGACGATGTCGGTAGCAGCCGAAATCTTCTTGTCTGTGACCAGGATGAAGGGGTTTTCGAGGATCGTTTCCATGCGGTCTGCGTCGGTGATGAAGTACGGGGAAATGTAACCGCGGTCGATTTGCATACCCTCAACGTACTCCTGCTCGAAGGCCAAGCCCTTGGACTCTTCCACGGTGATGACGCCGTCTTTGCCGACCTTGTCCATCACCTCGGCGATCAATTCGCCAATTTCCGTGTCGCCCGCAGAGATTGCTGCCACGTGGGCGATCTCGGACTTGTCGGTGATGTCCACAGCCTGGCTGCGAATGGCTGCGACGACAGCCTCCCGCGCCTTTTCAATGCCACGCTTGATCAGCATCGGGTTGGCTCCGGCGGCCACATTCTTCAGCCCTTCGGTTACAATGGTCTGCGCCAATACGGTAGCCGTAGTGGTTCCATCGCCAGCTACATCATTGGTTTTCGTAGCTGCTTCTTTGAGCAACTGCGCACCCATGTTCGCGTACGGCTCCTCAAGCTCAATTTCCTTCGCCACAGTCACGCCGTCATGCGTGATGGTGGGGGCGCCCCATTTCTTGTCCAGTGCTACATTGCGGCCCTTGGGGCCGAGTGTTGTCTTTACGGCTTCTGCCAATGTGTCAACGCCAACTTTGAGCTGCCGGCGTGCTTCTTCTGAAAACAGCAATTGCTTTGCCATGAGAAACGATCCTCCTTGATACGGTAATTAGTCTTCTAATATCGCCAAAATGTCGGATTGTCGAAGGATGAGCACTTTATTGTCGCCCTCCAACTTGAACTCGGTTCCTGCATACTTCGCGAAGATGACCACGTCATCTTCTTTCACGTCTATCGGACTGCGTGTGCCATCGTCTTTCAAGCTGCCCGGCCCAACAGCCAAGACCTGCCCTTTTTGGGGCTTTTCTTTCGCTGTTTCCGGAAGCACGATGCCGCTAGCGGTCATCTCTTCTTGCTCCAACGGCTTGACAATAACGCGGTCATTTAACGGTCTCAAATTGATGGACATTGTACATACCTCCTCCTGATGAACTTTATTTGTTGTTATGGGTAAACCTAATGATTTGCTTTTGACCCTGCGCCCGGTTGGGAATTGCGAAAAGTTCTAGCCGGCTGATCTGAACCCCACAACCCCAGGTAGCACTCTATGGTCGAGAGTGCCAATATTATAGCGTAAAAACGGAATTTGTGCAAATCTCTTTCAGCGCGGGTGTCCGTCATATTTTTGCGCGGCAACTGTCTCAAATGAACCACAAAGACACGAAGGCACAAAGAACAACCAGGTTGAATGTTTCGACGTTGGAACTGGAGTCTGGCGAAAATCACGTTGGCCGTATAAACGACATTTTCAGCCACAGATTGCACGGCTTCCCACAGATTTCCCATTTGACCTTTCTGATTTTTCCGTGAAAATCGTATCTTCTCAATAACCTGGGGAACGCCCCCCGGCCCCCAATTCTGGGGGAG
>CAZFFM010000181.1:0-7342 GCA_964517425.1 uncultured Ardenticatenales bacterium
TTTTCCGTGAAAATCCGTGACCATCCGTGGCAAAAACAAAACACGCCAGTGTCCACATCAAAATATTCAACCTGGTTGTTCTTTGTGCCTTCGTGTCTTCGTGGTGAGAGAAGCACGCAGCCCACAAGAGGCAGATGATACGCGCGGACATCCTGGGAAGCAACCGATTTCGGACGCAAAACTTTAACGGACACCCCGAAAGAAAAGGTGATTTGACAAATGCGAGAAGCCGTGTTATACTTGCACAATTAGTTTATTTTGTTATGGCAGGTGTTCTCGTCAGCAGACCAATTTCGAGGAAGCTACATCAGGACGCACTGCCGCATTAGAACAGAAAGGAAGTGAAGGACCGTGGCAGAGCGTGAAACTGGCACCGTGAAGTGGTTCAATGCAACAAAGGGTTATGGGTTTATCGCCCGTGATGGAGCGGAGGATGTTTTTGTGCACTATAGTGCCATCAATGGATCCGGCTATCGAGCCTTGGACGAGGGACAGCAGGTTGAGTTTACGGTAGTCGCCGGGGAAAAAGGCCCCCAGGCACAAGACGTCAACCTTATCAACTAAAATCAAACACCACTAAAGCTAAATATCCAGCAAACGCGGCTTCATGTACGTGAAGCCGCGTTTCTGTGTTGGGGTCTTGATGAGAATTACGCATTGAGGCAAACGTGATACGTTGGCTTCCAGAATCTCCAAGTCCTCGTCCCCGAGGACGGATTAACAGGGCGAATCCCGCCTGAGACGCCCCCGAGACGGGGGTTGAGAGCGAGTACGTGCGACTCTTGCCCCAATGCAGAATTACAGTGCATACGTGACCGGCGGTATGCTATTCTCCGGTCTTTTTTTCTTTGCGCACTCGCTTACTCATCGCGTATAGGGGCAAAAGAAGAGGAGAGAGTCTAGCGGTAGTCTGAATACGGACCTTCTGGACAGAGGTTCGCGCACTGCGCAACACCCGTTGTGGAAGCCGAAAGGATTTCCGGCCGAACACTTCCTCCGTCGTTGCCGGCCCCGTTCCCCATTGCAAAGTGAGAGCGCCCCACGTAAGCCCTGCACCAAAGCTGACCATAGCTACGTAGTCTCCTTCTTGCAACCGTCCCTCCTCCACGGCTTCGCTCAAAGCAATGGGAATGGAAGCAGCAGACGTGTTTCCGTACCGCGCGATATTGACATACATCTTTTCCCAAGGAATTCCACACTGGCGCGCAGCCAATTCCAGTATCCTTTGGTTCGCTTGATGGGGGATGAAAAGATCGATGTCATCAAGTTGAAGGCCGCCACGCTCCACGGCTTCCAGCAACGCCCGGCCCATGGTCCGTACTGCAAATTTGAATACAGCCTGGCCGTCCATGTGAATGAATTGTCCTCGCTCGGCCAGGACTTTGGAACTGAGCGGATGCCGGCTGCCACCGCCCGGGACGATTAACGCTTCGGCGCCGGCTCCATCTGACCCCAGCACGAAACCAAGCACCCCCGTGGGACGATCCGTCGCCTCCAATACCACGGCGCCGGCGCCGTCACCAAAGAGCACACAAGTATTCCGGTCTTGCCAATCTACGGCACGGCTGATCAATTCAACCCCGACGACCAGAGCGCGGCGGTATGTGCCGGTCGCGAGGAACTGGTGGGCCGTCGAAAGTCCGTATAGGAATCCTGTGCAGCCGGCGCGCAATTCAAAGGCTGCTGCATGAGAGGCCCCCAATGCGTGTTGCAACATGCTGGAGACCGGCGGGAGCAAGTAGTCGGGGCTGGAGGTGGCCACGATGATGAGATCAAGGCTGTCCGCAGGGATACCGGCCACCGCCAAGGCCCTTTCGCTGGCCGTTTGAGCCATCGTCAACGTCGTCTCGTGAGGTTCAGCGATATGCCGTTCCCGAATTCCGGTACGAGAGGTGATCCATTCGTCGCTTGTATCCACGATTCCCGCAATATCGTCGTTCGTCAATATCTGGGCCGGCGCGTAGCGTCCCCAGCCACTGATTCGAGCAAAACTTTGTCCCATCGTATTCCTCCTCAGAGTGCGGCCACCATTCGTATAGGAACTGGACATGAATTGAGACAGGAAAGCAGTTCCACACGTCTAAACGTACCACTGCTGCTACCAAAAAGACCAAAAAATACCTCAAAAAAACTGACGGATGACGATTACCGGAACAGGGCGGGCAATTGGCGCTGTCGAATGAAGTAGGCCACAAGTCCAGCGACAGAGACGGCGGAACCGACAGCAGCAGCGCCAATGATCCAGCTTCTGGAAACGTTTGTCCATGGTGGACTGTTGGCCCAACCTCCGGGGTAGCGTTGTTGGGCCATGGCCAGTAGTTCACTGCGCAGGTTCTCCCGAAAAGCTGCATCGGGCTTCACTTGCACAGACATCAGGCGACTGGTTCGTTCAGCAATATCCAAAAGAGGTTCCAAGTCGGCAATCCGAGACGGAAGAATCTGCAAGTACTCTTCTCTTGGTCTAGCCGGACTCCCTTCCACCAAATCATCTGCCTGTTTGGCCAATACCTCTTGAAGCAGTGCATCATCCATCGGGACATTCTCCTTTTGGGAGTTTATTCCATCCCCATCTTTTCCAATTCTTTGCGGAGACCAAGCAAAGTTCGATGATACAGGGCTTTGATCGCCCCCTCCGTACGGTTCATTGTTTTCCCAATTTCTGCGTTGCTCAGTCCCTGACCAAACTTCAAGGCGAGCAGTTCCTGGCGGTCTGGGTTCTGACGCACGATAGCGCCCCAGAGAAGGCGTCGCGCCTCCTCTTGCTCGGCAGTTTCGTCGGGTCTATCGCTGTTCGATTCTATGGACGGCAGGCTTTCTACGGAAACTGTGTTGCGCCGGCCAGAGTCTCGATGCCAGTTTACCACCGTGTTGTGTGCAATCCGATAGAGCCATGAACCGAAAGGGGCCCCTTGCACCCGGAAGCGCCCAAAGTTTGTCAAAGCGCGAAAAAAGACGCTCGACGTCAGGTCCTCTGCGTCGTGTATATTCCGAGTATGTTGGTAAATGTAATTGTAGATACGATCTACGTAATGTTCGTATACTTCTCCAAATGCGAGCGGGTCCTCTTTCATCCGCTCTATGACATGAAGGTCAATTTCCCTCACCTGGGCCTCCGCATGGCCTCCGGTGCCTATCTATAGAACACCGTATCACACCATTCGTTACGTTCGAGTTCTTTTCTGTGCCAGACTCCCGGTCATTCCGGCAATGCAGATTATGAAGCTTCTTGTCCAAGTATAACAGAAAAGGGGGGAAAGTCAATGTGAAAGGTGGAGGGTGCGGGTGAGAGAGCCACGCCGATGGTCCCGGGCCCGCCGTGCGTGCCAATCACGGGGCCAATCTGCGCCTTGAAGACACCGTCAATGGGTAAATCTTGACGAACGGTATCTGTGAGCTTGGCGACCTCTTCGTCTCTCTGGACGTGGGCCACACCGGCCCACCAGGTGTCGCCTCCCGAGCAATGTTCCTCAAGCAGGGCCATCAAACGGGATAGCGCTCGTTTGCGTGTGCGCACGCGATCGGTGGCCAAGACTTCTCCGTGTTGAATGGCCAACACTGGTTTTAGTTGCAGGATCGTACCTACCCATGCCGTGGCTGCTCCAATGCGGCCTCCTCGGTATAGATATTCCAGGGTGTCCACGGTAAAGTATATGATTGTACGAGCGGCCATCTTTTCCAGTAAAGTCACGATTTCTTCCCGAGTAAAGCCCTCTTGGGCAGCTCTGGCAGCGGCCAATACCAACATGCCCAAGCCAACAGACACGGTGCCGCTATCGAAGAGGGTGAGGGGCGCGCCCGGCATCATAGATTGAGCGCTGGCGGCAGAAGCGTGGGTTCCGCTCAACCTACTCGATAGGTGTATGGAAAGGACTTCGTCATCGTCGGAGAAAATCCGCTGGTATACCTCTTGAAATTGTCCAGCCGAAGGTTGTGAAGTTGTGGGCAGGGGGCGGCTCTCCGGCAGGCAACGGTAGAACTCTTCTTGCGAAAGATTGATTCCTTCCTGGTAACACTGCCCTGCAATGTGTACGTTCAAGGGTACCACAGAGATGTTGTATTGTTGCACCAGTCGTGCAGGCAAGTTTGCTGAACTGTCTGTTACAATCCGAAGCATCGTATCCTCCGTTCCCCCCCCGTCATTTGCAGGGAAGTGCTGGGAGTGATTATCCCGTAGCAAGGTATTTGTTCAGCCCCCTGAATAGGACGCAGATACACGCAGATATTCGCTGACTTCTTGATATTGTCTGCGTTTATCAGCGGGTAATCAGTGCAACCAGTGTTCCATTTTCTGGGTCCCCGAACGCTCACGTAGCAAGCATTTACACTTCATACAGGCTGCCTGAACTGTGGGTGGGATCAACTCCCATGCCCCAAGAAACCAAAGAATACCATAAAAAAAGTGTGGCTATTGCTCGGCCCTTACGTGTGCCGTGCCTGAGTTGACCACAGACGCGTGTTCTCTCCCCATCTGCTCTAGTGCGCCGTAGTTTCGATGGATAACAGGACTTCCTGCAAGAAATCAGATAGGTTTCCAATATTCTCTTCACTGAGTACCGACAGGTATCGCTGGTAGCTTCTTACGTGTCCTAACAAGCGATCTGTCGAAGGTCGTTCGAGACGTTGCGACAGAAGGGACCCCACGCTAAGCCCGGCCAGCATACTCAACCCAATCCTGCCCGTGGGAATCATGGCACGGATATCCGGCACATGAAGGCGAGCGATACGTGTTTCGGTAGCCCGGCTGCGGACTTGCTGCAATTGCAAAATCAGAGCGGTGATGACTTCCGTGCAAAAAATCAGTGGCGAGGAGCGCTCGGGGAGATTCTCCAAGAGCTCGTTGAGGAACTCCTGGTCTGCCCGCGTGCGCAGGTTCTGGAGGATGCTCTGTTTTGTCGCTTCCCACTCCGCACGGCTGACGGTGCGTCCCCCCAAGAGGCGCATGGCCGCATGCGCCTTCGGCGTGGGCACAAAAGCGATGGTGGATCTGCCAGGGCCATTGTGATCGGGCGGCAGACGATATACAGCACGCACCAAGCCTTTTCGCTCCAATAGTTTCATCATGTCATAGGCCGAGAAGGGATTCACTCCCAAACGCTGCGCCACAACAGAGTAGTGAATCGGTTCCTGAGCTTCGAGGAATAGGTCCAGAAGTTTGCTCAGAAACTGGCGTTGACGGGCCGTGAGGGTCATTTTATTTGCTCCGTGTTCTGCTAATAGGCACGCGAGAAGATGGCACGCTCAGTGGCCTTTTGGCCACAAAAGACGCAATGTCCGCTCTCTTTGGGCTGGTCAAAAGGAATGCAGCGGATCGTGGCCTTGGTCGCTTCCTTGATGGCTGTTTCACACGACTCGGATCCACACCAGTAGGCGTCCAGGAATCCGCCCTCGCCGTTGGCAATCTCCTGGAACGTGGAAAAATCTTCTACCTGATAGGTGTTATCCTCCCTGAATTGGAGGGCCCGATCATAAAGACTTTGCTGCACATCGTCCAGGAGGGCGACCACCCGAGGGGCGAGACCTTCCATCTTGACGGTCTCCTTATTGGCTCGACCGGGCCTGTCCCGGCGTGCAACGATTGCTTGCCGATTCTCAATATCCCGTGGGCCGATCTCAATCCGTAAGGGGACGCCTTTCAACTCCCATTCGTTGAATTTCCATCCGGCCCGATATTGTTCCCGCGCATCCAACTCAACGCGAACGTTCTCGGAGAGGAGCACCTCTTCGATTTGTTCGGCAGCCGCCAAGACGCGCGAGCGTTCGTCCTCTTTTTTCCATATAGGGACGATGACGACCTGGATCGGTGCCAGGCGCGGCGGCAAAATCAGGCCCTGATCGTCGCCGTGGACCATCACCAGAGCCCCTATGAAGCGCGTGCTGACTCCCCAACTCGTGGTCCAACAATATTGCAAGTTGTTGTTCGTGTCGAGGAACTTGATTTCGAACGCCTGCGCAAAGTTCTGACCCAGATTGTGCGAGGTGCCGGCTTGGAGGGCCTTTTTATCGCCCATCATCGCTTCAATGGAATAGCTGTGGCGGGCACCGGCGAACTTTTCGCTTTCGCTTTTGCGGCCCCGTATCACAGGGATTGCGCCGTCCGTTTCCGCAAAATTGGCGTAGACTTCCAACATACGCATCGTTTCTTCCTCGGCCTCATTGTAAGTGGCGTGCGCGGTATGACCTTCTTGCCAGAGGAACTCAAGCGTTCGCAAAAAGAGGCGGGTGCGCATCTCCCAGCGCACGACGTTGGCCCACTGATTGATGAGCAGTGGCAGGTCCCGATATGAGTTGATCCATTTCGCGTACATGTGTCCGATGATCGTCTCGGACGTGGGGCGGATGACGAGCGGTTCCTCCAGCTTTTTCCCGCCTCCGTGGGTAACCACGGCCAATTCCGGAGCAAATCCCTCCACGTGTTCGCTCTCTTTTTTGATGAAGCTTTCGGGAATCAGGAGAGGAAAGTATGCGTTCTTGTGTCCGGTCTCTTTGAATCGCCGGTCGAGGGCTTGCTGGACATGCTCCCACAGCCCGTAGCCGTAAGGTCTGATCACCATGCAGCCGCGCACGGGCGCATAGTCGGCCAGCTCGGCTTGTTGGATGACGTCGGTGTACCATCGCGCATAATCTTGGCCACGGGGCGTGACTTTTTTCGCCATGTAGGTTACTCCTTTGTGTTGAACGATTCTTTCAAGCAAGAAACCGCTTGCTCTGCGTCTTCCGCAAGACGTACAAACCGGAAATCGGCTTCCCTGATAAACAACTCATTTTGAAAGATGTGTAGAACCCGCTTCCAGTTTGCGCCGACAAGGACAAAGGGTTTATCCTTGATCACACCGGTTTGTAACAGGCTCCAAGTGAGACTCAGCTCGGTGAGCGTTCCGATGCCACCACGTACAGCAATGAAGCCGTCGGCGTCGGTCAGTTTGCGCAGGCGTGGGAAGAAGTCGGGAACCTTGATTTCATTGGTGACGAAGGGGTTAGCCCGACGCGGATTGAAGAGAGACATGGTTACGCCGGTTACGGACCCGCCGGCTTCATGAGCGCCTTTGCTCACAGCTTCCATGATCCCCTGGTATCCACCCGTAATGATTCCAAAGCCATTCTCGGCCAGGTAACGGCCCAGTAGCTGCGCTTCATGGTATTCTGGGCTGCCGGGTGCCGGCCACGAACTTCCGAAGACGGCAATGGTAGATTTTTCGTGGGCCAAGTGGTGTTCCTCCGATCCAATGTGTGCAGCGCCGGCTCCAGTATAGCATAGAAGGCTTTGACTGTCAAAGTAAAATCTTGGAAAGGGTGGCCGTCAAAGTTTTGCGTTTGCAATCATTCACGCCCTGCCCTTACCACC
>CAZFFM010000182.1:0-7317 GCA_964517425.1 uncultured Ardenticatenales bacterium
TCATTTGAGAGAACTATACCACACTCGGTAACATTTTACATGAATGAATACGGGGTATTGACAAACCACACAAGTTGGTGTATACTTAGTTACAGACCGACCAGTCGGTTTGCTTAAAGAGAGCGGCAAAGACCAAGTACTGTTTACTGGAATCTGACGACTGGCATCTGACCGACTATGAACATCCACAGAACTCTGGCCGTAATGCGCAAAGAATTGCGCCACATCGTCCGCGACCGCGGGACCTTCACCTTGGTTACCCTCTCGCCGGTGATCCTGCTCTTCGTCTTCGCCTACAGCTTCTCCGTGGACATCAAGAGCGTGGCCATCGGTGTACTCGACGCCGATCAGACCCCGAGTTCCCGACAGTTCATCGCCGGCCTGACATCCAAAGGGAACGTGGAAGTGCGCTACGCTATTCCGGACTACGCCACGCTACGGGGGCTGGTCAACCGCGGACAGGCAAAGGCGGCGGTCGTGATTCCCACCGGCTTTGAGCGCGACATCCATGCCGGCCGCGAGGCCCACTTGCAGGTCATCGTGGATGGCACCGACCCCAACACGGCAAACTTCGTACTCACTCACATCGGCGGCTACACCGCGCGATATACACAAGACCTCGCGCGGCGAGAGCTGCACCGCGCGGGTGTGACATCAATCCGCCTCGACCCTCTGGATCTGCGCCGCCGCACGTGGTTCAACCCCTCCTTTCGTATGTTGGTCGGCATGATGCCGGCGCTCATCGCCATTGTCATGGGCATGGCCCCCGTCGCCGCCACACTGGCCATCGCGCGGGAAAAGGAGATGGGCACCATGGAACAACTCATCGCCACGCCCATCCGCCGCTCCGAGTTGCTGGTCGGCAAGTTGCTGCCCTACATGGTGAATGGCTTGCTCAGTGTAGTACTCTGTGTGGCCACGGCAGTCTTCTGGTTCGGCATACCCTTTCGGGGTTCCTTTCCACTCTACCTTTTGCTGTCCGTGACCTTCCTGTTTGCCGGCATGAGTCTGGCCTTATTGCTTTCTACGTTCGTAAACAGCCAGCAAGCAGCACAGATATTGGCCATCCTGATCTTTTTCTTCCCCGGCTTCTTCCTTTCCGGCGTCTTTTTCCCGTTGATCAGCATGCCGCCGGCGGCGAAGATGGAATCGCTCATGGTGCCCACAACCCCCTACGTTTTGATCAGCCGGGGGATCATCCTGAAGGCCCAGGGACTGCCCGCCTTGTGGCCTTATGCGCTGGGCCTTGTCGTGATGGGAGTATTGGTGCTGGGGCTTTCCATGGTATTGTTCCGCAAGCAGATTGCGTAGATGGTGGACAGCAGTGCCCATGAGCGCGCAGCGCTCGCCACCAACGATGAAAATGGCGTGCAAGTCTCCCCTCCCCGTGTCGGGGAGGGGCCGGGGGAGGGGTGGAGCGCCGAGCGTCGGAACACGCACCGCTCACCACGTTCTGACGACTGACATCTGACGACTGACGACTGACCGCTATTTTCAAAGCAGCGGGGGGAACCGTGTTATACCGCATCTGGGTATTGGCGCAAAAGGAAATCGTGCAGATCTGGCGGCAGAAGTTGATTGTCCTTGTCCTGCTGCTGGGCATGGCCTCGGAGTTGGTGATGGTCGGCTACACCACTTCGCGGCCCATCGAGCACCTGCCGCTGGCCGTCATTGACGAGGACCACAGCCAGGCCAGCCGTGAGCTCCTCCAAGCCATGACCAATTCGCGCACCTTCGACACCACCCGGTGGCCGGGCAGCGACGCCGAGGCGATCCGCATGATCGAGGACGGTCAGGTGGTGGCAGCTCTGCACATTCCGCCCAACTTTTCCGCACAACTGCGCGACCCAACGGCTAACGCACCGCAGGTGCAATTGTTGCTGGACGGCAGCGAGGCCATAGCGGCCCAAATCGCACAGATGAGCGCGGAGGGTACGGCGGCCACGTTCGGCCAGCGTGTCGCCCTGCAGGCGTGGGACCTGGGGCCTGCATTCAGCGCCGGCGCTGCAATCAACCCCGAAGTGCGCGTGTGGTTCAACGAGAGCCTCTCCGAATCGAACTACGAAGTGCCATCTGAACTGGGTTTCGTCTTGCTGGCCGTTTCTCTGAGTATCGCTGCATTGGGCATCGCCCGCGAACGGGAGCTGGGCACGCTGGAGCAGTTGCACGTGACGCCGCTACGCAACAGCGAGCTGATCATCGGCAAAGCGTTGCCGGCAATCGTGCTGGCCTACGCCGAATTCCTGATCCTGTTGGCAGTTAGCCACTTCGGGTTCGGCGTGCCCATTCGGGGTTCGCTGGCCCTGCTGATGACCATCGCCTTTTTCTACATTTTTGTCGAGTTGGGCTGGGGACTGATGATCTCCTCCGTTTCCAAGAACCAGCAACAGGCCATGCTCATCGCCTTCAGCCTGATGATGGTGGAGACCATCTTCTCCGGTTATGCTTCGCCGGTTGAGAACATGCCGGCGGCATTGCAAGTCGTAGCCAACTTCGTGCCGATCAAGCATTGGCTGATCATTTTGCGGGATATCCTGCTCAAAGGCGTCGGCGTGGAAGTCTTCTGGCCGGAACTACTGGCCCTGGCCGTGCTGGGCATTGCCATCAACGGGCTGACCATCTGGGTGCTCCGGCGGCAGAGAGCGTGAGGCGCGGGGAGCGGCTCTAGAACGATGAACGCAGAATGATGAATGATGAACGACGTGAAACGTAATGCGTAATACGTACTGCGTAAAGACTTCACGACGAACGGCCTTACGTATCACGCAACACGCAGTACGCAGCACGCAACACGCAGCACGTGTCCTGTTGCGTATGATTTTTGGCGAAAGCTATGACTCCAAAACTATCCGATGAAGAAGTGCAAGAGCGAAAATCGCGGATCATCAAGGCCGCGCTGACTTGCTTTGCTCGCAAAGGGTATCACCAGACGACGATGGATGACATTGTCGCCGAGAGCGGGCTGAGCAAGGGGGGCGTCTACTGGCACTTCAAGAGCAAGAGGGACCTGTTCACGGCCACGATCACGCATGCTTTCGGTGGAAGTCCCGATGTTCTGGAGGCCTCCCTGCTGGAATCAACGGCGAGTGCCACCGAACAAGTGTATGCCCTCTTGGACTTCTTTACGCAAATGATGGTGAGCGGCCCCCTGCTAGAGACGGTGCCTATCATTTTGGAAGCCTGGTCGCAAAATGTACGTGACCCAGAGATGCAAGAACTATCCGCACAAGTCTTTGAACAGTATCGCCGGCCGCTGGCGCAACTCATCGAGTCAGGCATCGCTGCCGGGGAGTTCAAGGCGGTGGACTCGATGATGCTGGTCTCCATCCTGATCGGTGTCTACGATGGCCTCTCGGTGCAGGCGTTGGCCGATCCCGAGGCCATTGACTGGAACGCGGTCCGCGATACGCTGGCCAAGACTCTGCTCGCGGGGTTGATGGAACGGGGAGCGGAGCACGACTCTGAAACGATGAACGGTAGGAGATAGAGATAGAGATAGAGATAGAGAGTTGGGTAAAGAGTAGAAGAGACCCGAAACTCCTAACACGTAATACGCAACACGCAACCTGGCCCGCGTACTGCCCATTGTCGCTTTCCGACCAGCGCAGACGGCCGGGGTGAATCATGCAGTAGGCGGAGAATAACAATGACACCGAAAACAGAAAGGAGAACACTTGTGAATCAAAAGGAACTGGACAAGCCAACGAAGCAGACAATGACACCGAAAACAGAAAGGAGAACATTTGTGAATCAAAAGGAACTGGACAAGCCAACGAAGCAGATAGGGACGAGCATCCGCCGACCCAGATACCTGATCGCCATTCTATTGAGCATCATTTTTGTCTTTGGCTGTAAAATTGCGGGTTGTAGTACACAAAACTACTTATTCAGTGCACACTCAAAACTTACTCCAGGGGCATCCAACAGCAGGTTGGCGGTGTACTTGGATATTGACGACAGTGGCGTGTACACTCCGACCTACAACATAAGCATGCCACTTATGAACCCGGCGACTCTGGCCGTTGAATCTGGCAGCATTTCTGTGCCCATGGTAAACGAGCTATCCGATAAGGGCTACCTGGCCGTCCGCGTTCCGCACGCACCGCCGACCTACACGCAGAGCAACATCATCTCGGCCACGATCGACTTTACGTACTATGAGCCGCCCGACGCCGCCAATAAAACAACGGTTCCGGTCACTATTACCCAACGAAACGAGTACCTGGCTGCCGTGAACGCCAGATATCCGATTACCGACGGCAAATCACACTGGGAGATTTGGGGGCTGCCGGCGGGCGAGAGATTCCCCGTGCCCAATGGAGCGTTCAGGCTTAAAGGAGGCTGGCCAACAGCTCTGGAAGTTTACTTTGAACTGGACTTCAGCGCGGGTGTGCCGGCCGTGAATTGTGCCGGCTGCCCGGTGGAAGTGCTGCTTTACAACGGCTACACCTACATCGGGCCATTCACGTACCCTCTGGTCATCGAGGAGAATCCGCCGCCTGTCGGGAATCCGTTGGTGGCGTTCGGCCCGCGCTGTGGAGCGCTTTCTACAGTCCAGTCCATTACACCGACCGTGCCCTTTACGCACACGCACTGGCTGGAAAGCTACGACACCGTGACACGCACGTTCACCATCAACACATCTTCCTCTCAGAGTTGGGGATATACGTACTACACCAAGCGGCCCGGCCAGCCAGCGATGGTGCCAGTGGCCGGGGCTCCCTTCACCGTGACCACGGGGCCGCGGCCGACGAATTGGCCCTTCGCCGACTGCATCGGCATCATGGCCGTCAATACGCCGACGATCTCGATCAGCGGCACAATGCGGGAAACGTTTGCCATCACCGCAACATCGGTGGTCAGTCCGGACGTGCAAGCCGCGATCCGCAGCTTTGCCCTGGCTCCCTCCTACCAATTGAACGAGGGCGGGGGCTTCAGCGTACGGATATTCCTGCCCGTACTGATGAAGTGAAGTAGGAAGCAACGACAAAACAATGAATAATGAACATCAGGAGGTAGAGGTAGAGGCGTAAAAGCATCGAGCGATGGAGCACGCAGCACACGCAACACGCAATATTCGTTACGCGCCACACACAACAAACGAAAGGAGAATGGATAGCATGATCATCATAGCTGTACTCAACCTGGTTTTGGGGGCTTTGATTGGCTGGCTGGTACCGGAGATGCTGCACAGCGAGCGGCCCTACGGCATCGGCGGGGATGTTGGGGCCAGCGCGGTCAGCGCCGCTGTGCTGGGCATCATCGAGTGGAGCTGGCTCCTGCCGGCGATGGGCTTCAACAGTGGCTTGATCAAGGTGGCCGCGGCCATCGGCGACCCGCTTGGTCTGGCCCTCGTCCTCCTCTGGCTGATGCGCAAGATGAAGGGATAGGAAGCATACGCCCCCCCCCCGCCCTGCGCGCGCTGTGGGGGGGCTGCCTCTTCGGTGTCCGCTGGAAACGTTGACAAAAGCGTCAGGGACACGGATGAACACAAGCTTTGCACACAGATTTTTCCTGAATATTTTGTAAGCGTTCAGGGACTCCCCTGGAAAGACCTGCTTCAATCTCTTTTCTGCCACGAATTACACGAATTTTCACTAATTTTTGTTTTTTTCGTGTAAATTCGTGCAATTCGTGGCAGATTCAGGGGGTGCTAAACGGTTACTTAAACAGAAACTTCAACAACCTTTTGTCGATCTTGGCGCTGTAAGCGATAAGGAAGCCGCTTCTCCTCTGGAGGATAGAAGGTCTGGCCAAGGTGAAACACGTTGAAACGAGGGGGAACGTGATGGCCAGACAACTGGTAATATTTTGGTTCTGAAAACGACACTAACCTTGCTGTCCACCGGCCGCTACCGGCTGTTTTTTCTTGGGTTGCGAGGGGTTACTTGCCTCGCACTACGCACAATAGTAAGGAAGGAGTCAACCATGTTTCATAGAATTGCAAGACTAACGTTTGTTGTCGCCATCATCGCTGCCATCGGGATAGCAGCAGCACTCACCGCTTCGGCCGCTCCGCCGGGCCAGGGGGATGCCCAGCGCGGAGCCTACATCTTCGCTGCCGCCGGCGGTTGCGGCTGCCACATGGGCCAAGCCGGCTTCCTGGCCGGCAACGCCGAAGCGCAGGTGAAAGGCCCCTTCGGTGCCGTGAGTTTCCCCAACATCACGCCTGACCCGGAAACCGGCATCGGAGACTGGACCGATCAGCAGATCAGCGATGCCATCCGTCTGGGCAAGGACCCCGATGGCGGGTAACTCTTCCCCATGATGCCCTACGACGTCTGGAGCGGGATGTCGGACCAGGATATCCAGGATTTGGTAGCTTTCCTGCGCACGGTGAAGCCGGTGAAGAACGCCGTGCCTCCGACGCAGCTTGCCATGTCTCTGCCACCGTTTTCTCCCCCGGTAGCCCCGCCGGCCGTCGCCCCGACGGAGCGAGTGGCTCGGGGCGAGTACCTGGTCAACGCGGTCTCGGGCTGTAGCAGTTGTCACACCCCCAAGAACCCCGATGGATCCCCCGACATGTCCAAGTTCCTGGCCGGTGGGTTCGATCCAGCCCTGGGCGGGATCGTGCCGAACATTACGCCGGACCAAGAGACCGGCATTGGCGGCTGGACGGAAGCGCAAATCGCTACCCTCCTGCGCACCGGCACGTGGCCGGACGGCAGCCAGCCCGAAGGAATGATGGCCGAAGAGGTTCAAGGCGGCTACAAATCCCTAACCGAGTCGGACGCCCAGGCTATCGCTGGCTATCTCAAGACCGTTCCGGCGGTCAAGAACGCACCCGCAGCACCTCAGGAACTGCCGACCACCGGTGGCGGGCAAAACAGCGCCCCAGGGACAGCGGAGCTGATGGTACTACTGGGCGGCATGGCCGTTCTGGCCGGCTTCGTCCTACGCCGGCGCTACGTTCATTTCCGCTAATCCGTCGCCGTACCGCCATGAACCGGTAGCGGCCGGTGGCGGGAAAAACGCGATCGATCGTGAAGAAAACGAGACGTCCAGAGGTAACATGTACAACAGTCTATGCTATGACTCTACTGAAAAAAGCTCCCGTACCCGTCCGCGGGTGCGGAAAATCGGCCCGAGGACGGGCCTCAGAGCACCTTTTTCAGTGGAGCCTGCTATAGGTCTTCAGGTAATGATTTTGACACAGGAGCCTGTGCCGTCTGGCCGTGCCGGATTGAAATCGGCACTGGACTGTCCCGTCAAGCCGCTAAAAGCGGCTGCACTCCCACCGGGCAGTCGCTTCAGCGACTTTCTCACGCATCCAGTGACGGCTTCAGCCCGTCACGGCAAAGCAACCTGAGTGGTAAC
>CAZFFM010000183.1:0-7312 GCA_964517425.1 uncultured Ardenticatenales bacterium
AACCTCAAAGGCGTTTGGCTGAGCATGAAATATGAGCTCCCCCAAATGCTAAAGCAGGGAACGGGGGTAATCGTCAACAACTCGTCTGTAGCCGGCTTGGTCGGCTTTCCCGGACGCGCCGCGTATGCGGCCAGCAAGCACGCGATCATTGGCCTCACAAAGACGGCCGCGCTGGAGTATGCCCGCGCAGGCATCCGTGTCAACGCTGTTTGCCCGGGCTGGATCCGTACACCAATGTTGGACAGTGGCCTACGCCAGAACCCACAGTTCGAGGCACAAATCCTGCGGATGCAGCCGAACGGGCGAATTGGGACGCCGGAGGAAGTGGCCGGCGCTGTCATCTGGCTCTGTTCAGACTCGGCATCCTTCGTGACCGGCCACACCCTGGTTATGGATGGGGGAGTGCTTGCCCAGTAGCCTCCTTTTGTCACACGGACCGGCGGGGCAGCGCACGACTATGGACTAATATCCTATTCTCTTGTCCGATACAGCATGATATAATAAGGAAATATCAACGAGATTCTTGGCAAGAAAATGAACCACAGATTTTTCAGATTGTGCTCGGTTTTTCAATTCGTGTAATCCGAGAAATCTGTGGTTAGCCTTTTTGGTTCCGGCTTGTCCGGTTCGGGGAAATATCAGGAGTATGGCTTCAGTGGGGAAGCCTCGACGAACGCAACCATTCTTGCGAAGTTCCCTTGCAACAGGAGAAAATATGTCGATTCATGCTGTACAGCACGCGCGGGACTACCTCAGTGAGACACAAAATGATGGTGGAGGCTGGGGATACAAAAGCACCAGCCAAAGCGTTACCGAAGCTACCGCTGTGGCGGTGATTGCCCAGACATCCGTTGCCAGCCGGGAAGGCGGCATAAACTGGCTGCTCCGTACACAACGCGCGGATGGGAGCTGGGGAATGAACGCCCAGGACGACTCCGGAAATTGGCTGACGGCCTGGGCTGTCCTGGCATTGCTCCTCCAACCCACAGAGAAGACCCGGCAAGCGGCCAGAAAAGGCCTAGGCTGGCTACTCGCCATGGGCGTCGCGCGGGTCACCGACCCCACCACCGCCACAGATATCATGGGAACGCTGGACATCAACCCATCGCTGGCCGGCTGGCCCTGGCAGCCAGATGAGGCCCCTTTCGTCGAACCCACTTCTTTGACCTTGCTTGCATTGGTGGCCGCCGGTGAAGTCGCCCAGCCACGCGCGCGCGAAGCCGTCGCCTATCTCCGGGACCGTGTGTGCCGGGGTGGGGGGTGGAATGTCGGCAATCCCTACATGTTCAGAAAGCCCCTTCCGGCAACGCCCTATAGCACGGCAGTGGCTCTCCTTGCCATGCGAGCCACCGGTGCAGATCACGTGGACCCAATTGTTTCCGACGGAATAACCACTCTGCGCCAGACGCTTCTATCGCGTCTCGAAGCTTCCACGCTTGCCTGGGGATGTACCGCTCTGCGCGTATGGCACAGCGAAGACGAATCCCTCCGCAAACGATTGATTCAGATGCAAGACAATCACGGCGGCTGGGATCGCGGCCCCTACGCCACCGCCAGTGCGCTGATTGCCCTGCAGGACACAGCTCCTTTCAACCTTGGCCCTTGATCACATGTTTACATTCTGATCTTGTTACCACTCAGGCTGCCTTGCCGTGACGGGCTAAAGCCGTCGCTGGCTGCAAGAGAAAGTCGCTGAAGCGACTGCCCGGTGGGAATTCAGCCGCTTTTAGCGGCTTGGCGGGGCAACCCAGTGCCGATTTTAATCCGGCACCGGCCCTACCTGAGTAGCAGCCTGATCTTTTCTGTTTGAATAGGGAGGTATTCTGAAGCTATACTCGCGACGGAAATTTTTGCGTCTGGCCCTGCTCGCCGGCATCGGGGGCGGCGCGTTTGCCATTGACCGCGCCACGCAGCCCGTCGGGTTTTCCACCTGGGCCGGTTGGCTGGCCCAAGGGTACCGGCGGCGCTTCCTACAGGCCGCATCTACCGTCGCCGTGGTCGGCGCTCCCGATTATGGCTCCTCTCTTCTGTCGCGACTGGAGGCGGGGTGGAAATTGGCCAACGCACCGGATGTGCGGGGCCGCCGCGTGCTGATCAAGCCCAATCTGGTGGATCACATCGCCGGCCGGCCAACGACCACCGACGCCCGCCTGATTCGCGCCCTCGTCTCGCTGCTCCGGCAGCGCGGAGCAGCAGACGTGCTCGTCGCCGATGCCCCCGCGTTCCGCAAGGACCCTCTGCCGATCCTAGACGGTACGGGTTTTGCAGAAATGCTCACCGCATTGAATGTCCCTTTCACAGACTTGAACCACGACGATACAATCCGCCAGCCGCTTCGGGGGAATTTCATGCCTGGCCTGGATCATCTCTACCTGCCACGCACGTTTGTGGAAGCGGACATCGTGATTTCGGTGCCAAAAATGAAAACGCACCACTGGGCCGGTGTGAGTTTGAGCGTGAAGAATATGTTTGGACTGCTGCCCGGCATCAAGTATGGCTGGCCCAAGAACTTGCTTCACCAGAACGGCATTTCCGCCTCTGTGGCGGCTCTCTACGCTTCCTTTCCCTTTGACTTTGCCATTGTTGACGGCGTGGTTAGCATGGAAGGGGATGGCCCGCTGTTCGGTGATCCCGTGCCGACAGGCGTCGTGGTGATGGGACGGGACGGCGTAGCCGTAGACGCGGTCTGCACAAGCCTCATGGGCTTTGACCCCGGCAAAATTGCGCATGTTGCATTCATGGCCTGGGCCGGTCTGGGGCTTGCCGACCTCGCTCGAATCGATCTTCGCGGCGAGAAACTCTCTGGCTTTCGCAAAGATTTTGCCTCGCCCCCGCAACTGCCCGCCGGTTAGTGCGCCAACCGATTCCCTCCGACAATCAAAACTTGCCAATGGAGCCATTGTATGGCAAAATAGTGGCGTTCGTAGGGAAATTCAAGTATCTGGGTTGATAAGGAGCATACGTGGAAAGCAAAGGATACGCACTCGCCTTCATCTTAATACTGGCAATCATTTGCACCGGCGCATACGTGGCCGTCTCAGCACTGCGCGCGAACAACAGCCGCCCCCTCGTCCAGATTGAGCGTCCGACCGAAGCGGGCAACGCTCAGGTCACCCCGGCAGCGGCCACGCCCGTTCAGCCGACCGCTACGCCGCCCCCACCAACTGTCACGCCACAGCCTCCCATCACGCTGCCCATCCAGACAGCGACGCCGACAACAGAGGGCGCGCCGGTGCGCCAAATCGCCACGGTTACGGCGACTGTCGCTTTGCCTACCCCAACGGCTGTGCCTCGTTTTGCTTTTGTCCAGGACGGGCCGGTACATGGAGACTTTTCACACAACTGCACAGCCGGGGCCTACATCCTGGGGTACGTGCGCGACGCAAACGGGACCTTACTGGAAGGTGTTCAAATCCAGGCAAACGATGCCTGGGGCAACCACTTGCAGAGCGTTTCCAAAGGAGGAACCGACCTGGGCAAGTATGATATTCCTATCAACAGCAATGTAACCGATACCTGGAACGTAACAATTGCCGACAACCGGGGCACCCCCCAAAGTTTGACAGTTGTCGTACAACACAGCGGCCAATTTGTTCCTGACCAGCAACCTTGTTGGCACAGGCTCGATTGGAGACGCGCGTATTGAGTCGCGGCTGCCGGCAGGCAGGAACCGATAACACGCGCGCGAACCCCATTCGATTGCCCACACAATGCGTATAACCTGCTGATAATCCGCACAGACAAAGGATGGGCATGAGCGAACGAACCATTTCGGGAAAGCAAATACCGGACGACGGGAAAATTGAACAAACACTGCGTCCGCAACTACTGGAGGAGTATATTGGGCAGGAGCGGGTCAAGAAGAATCTGACAATTTTTCTGCAAGCAGCCCGCTCCCGCAACGAATCATTGGACCACGTTCTTTTCTACGGCCCGCCGGGATTGGGCAAAACTACGTTGGCGCACATCCTGGCCAACGAAATGAGCGTAAACATCAAGATCACGTCGGGGCCGGCCATCGAACGGGCCGGCGATCTGGCAGCCATCCTTACGAACCTGCGCCAGGGCGACATCTTATTCATTGACGAAGTGCATCGTTTGAGCCGTGTGGTCGAGGAGGTACTGTACCCGGCAATGGAAGACTTTGCCTTGGACATCATCATCGGCAAAGGGCCGGCCGCCAGGAACATCCGCTTGAACTTGCCTCACTTTACCATCGTGGGGGCCACCACGCGCCTGGCCCTGATGACTTCGCCTTTGCGCGACCGCTTTGGGGTCATCTACCGCCTGGATTTCTACAACCAAACGGAGATGGAAGCCATTGTCCGCCGCGCAGCACACATTTTTGGGGTGCAAACTGATACCGAAGGAGCGTCGGAAATTGCCAAACGCGCTCGCGGCACACCGCGTATTGCCAATCGGTTACTCAAGCGCGTGCGCGACTTCGCCCAGGTGCAAGGAGATGGAACGATTAACCAACCTTTGGCCAGGGAGGCGCTTCGTCTTCTGGAGATAGACCATTTGGGTCTGGACGACATTGATCGCCGCGTCCTACACACGATCATCGAAAAATTTAACGGTGGGCCGGTGGGGCTGGAAACCATTGCCGCGGCCATCAGCGAGGAGTCGGACACCATCATGGATGTCTATGAGCCATTTTTGTTGCAACTGGGCTTCATCATCCGTACACCGCGCGGTCGCGTAGCAACCAAGCAAGCATATAAGCATTTGAATATCCCCTACACCCAAGACCAGCCTGCCGATGCACAACCTCTCTTGTTTTAGTTGGGTGCCCGTCATATTTTTGCGCGGCAACTCTCTCAAATGAACCACGAAAACACGAAGTCACAAAGGAGAGCCAGGCTGAATGTTTCGACGTTGGGACTGGAGTCTGGCGAAAACCATTTTGACCGTATGACACGGCATATTCAGCCACAGATTGCACGGATTTCCACAGATTTTTATCTGTCCTTTCTGATTCTTCCGTGAAAATCCGTGACCATCCGTGGCAACAACACGGCATATTCAGCCACAGATTACACAGATTTCCACAGATTTTTATCTGTCCTTTCTGATTCTTCCGTGAAAATCCGTGGCCATCCGTGGCCATCCGTGGCAACAACAAGAAACGCCAGTATCCAGGTTGGGAGATTGGATAGGCCTGACGAGTAGGCTTTCTCGCTTGCCCCACTTCGTGTCTTTGTGTCTTGGTGGTAAGGGCAGGGCGTGAATGATTGCAGACGAAAAACTTTGACGGACACCCGTTTTAGTTCGAGGGAGAGATCGTTTCTTGGTCAGGACTGTGTGGCTTCGGTGGGCTTGCCGGCGATATCGCCCACCGGCGCGACAGCCGGCCCCGCGCCTTCCGGTTGGGCACTTTCCTGATCTTCAACAGATGGCTCGCTTTGCGTCTGAAGCGATGTTTCGGCTTCCTCCAGCGGTGAAGAGCCATCTTCAGATAAGAGGAGAGAAGCCAAGTCTCCCTCCAAAGGAGGAAGCTGCGTCAAATCTTTCAGGCCGAAGTATTGCAGGAACTCAAAGGTGGTTCCATAAAGGATGGGCCGGCCTGCTTGCTCCAGCCGCCCCACTTCCATGATTAAATCTTGGGCGACGAGCGTGCGAAGCACACCCTGGCAATCTACGCCACGCACGGCTTCCACCTGGGCGCGGGTAACCGGCTGGCGGTAGGCAACGACGGCCAGCGATTCCAGCGCAGCCGGTGACAGCTTCCGCGACAAGTCCAGGCCCAAGAATCGCTCGATGTAAGGAGCCGCTTCTGAGGCACTGATCATGAGGAGGGATTGACCTTGTTGCTGGATACGCACGCCACGGGACTGGAAAGTCTGTTCCAAGGATTGCAACGCTTCCCGGATAGCTTTTGCCGGCACATCCAAGGCCTGCTGCAAGTGCCGGACGGTGACTGGCTCTTCGGCAACGAATAGCAGGCTTTCGATCAGTGCGGGCAATTGGTCAGGATTGTTTGGGTTCATTTAGCAAAGAATCTCCCTTTTGTAAGGAGGGCAAGCCGATGTTTTCTCACAAATCAAACACTGTCGTCTCGATTGGGTTTCTCTTTTTTGCGAGTCTGTTGGCCTGTCGCCTTGGGGGCACATCCCGGCCGGCTCCAGCCACACCGACGCTGGTGCCCGTTGTGGTTTCCCAGGAAGCGGCGGATCGCTTTCAGTCCAAAATCAGCCAACAGATTCTGAATAATGAGTCAGACCAATTTTCGGTTACGTTTACAGATGAAGAGGTCACTTCCTTCGCTGCCTTGAACAGCGCAGAACTTCCTATTTCAAACCCCCAGATTCATTTCGGCAGCGACAAGGTTTATCTTTCGGGAGAAGCAAATGTCGGTATCACTGCACAGATTCTCCTGGTAGCTACTGTAAAACTGAATGACGGCGTTGTTGTCATCAAGGTGGAAGAAGCAAAGATGGGGCGACTGGCCATGCCAGACAATCTGCGAGAGCAGATTTCCACAACGATCAATGAGAGCATCGCCGAGGCCGCGAACATGGTACAGATCACATACGTCCAGGTTTCTCCTGGGCAAATCACGTTGCAAGGGACAAAGGCAATTCCCGGAAAATAATTTGTGTCCTAATAAGGGAAACCCAGCCCTCTTCGACAGCCTGCTAAGCATTACGTGAATGAGTCATGTTGACCTTGAACTTGCCGAGGGTCAGACCCATCTGCTCTTCGATAACTTGCTGCGAAGCGTCGTGAATTTCCTGAGTCTTCATGGGCACTTCGACAGCGGGTGATGTCTCGACGTCCAATTCTACGTTTATGGCTCCGCCGCGCGTACCGTGAATATTGGGCTTCACGCGGACCACGTCCTCGATTTCCGTGATTCGTTGCTCCAATCGCCGGGCGATCGATTCCGTGGCCAGCGACATCTTCGTTCCCCCAGGTTGCTGAATGGTGATAGCCTTGGGCCCTTTCGAAGGTCGCAGCTCCAACAGAATAAGCAGCAAACAGACCAGGATAAGGAGCGCGCCAACGCCGCCAACAAACAGCCGCTGGGTAATGGGCATCTTGTCAAATATATCGGCGTACCAGCCCACCCAAGAACCAATCACCGACTGATAGACTCGCGGCAGGAAGACGGCTCCCATCGTCAGCAGCGTGGCGATAATAGTCAGCAAAAAGGTCAGAATAGCAACAACGCGATTGAATAATTTCATGGTAACACCTCCTCAACAACCTATTATACCGCAATACTGGTATCTCGTCCAGCTAGAGCCCGGGGGTGGGTGTATTTCAATTTGGGGGTGAGAATCGTTTTAACGCAAAGACGCAAAGGCGC
>CAZFFM010000184.1:0-7251 GCA_964517425.1 uncultured Ardenticatenales bacterium
GAGTCGGCGAATCAGGGGTGACCAGTTCCGGGTGTTCTGCTTCGATTGTTCGGAGCTGATTCATCAGTGCGTCGTACTCGGCGTCCGAGACCTCCGGGTCGTCCAGCACGTAGTAGCGGTAGTTGTGATAGGCGATCAGGCTCCGAAGTTGCTCCAGTGCGCTCATTGGCGCTACCCCCAGCGTGCGGCCCAGCGGATGATCTCCGCCGCTATTTCGTCCGTCGGGAGGATGAATTGGGCAACCTGCCGGTCAGCGGCCACTTTCGGCATACCGTAGATCGCCGAGGTTTCTCTGTCCTGTGCAATGGTAACCCCGCCGGCCTCAAGGATACTGGCCAGTCCGGCTGTGCCATCGTCGCCCATTCCGGTGAGTACCACTCCCAGGCAGCGATTGCCAAACAGATGGGCTGCATCACGCATGGTCAGGTCGGCACGAGGACGCAGGCTGCCCAACGGCGCAGAACTGTCCAGGTGAAGCCGCACAGATTCTCCAGAAGAATGGGGGGTCAGGCGCAAGTGATAACCCCCGGCGGCGATATACGCCGTCCCGGCAGACAGCACATCCCCCTCGGACGCTTCTTTGACCGACAATGGGCATCGCTGGTCCAACCGTTCGGCGAAGGAGAATGTGAATTCGGCAGGCATGTGTTGTATGATCAGGACAGAAACAGGGAGCGTAGCGGGAAGGAGGCGCAACAATTGTTCCAGTGTGCGTGGCCCGCCGGTAGACGCCGCAATGAGAACATAGCAGGCCGGTTCGCTGTCAGTCGTTTTCCTTGGCATGACCACAGGCGCTGCGACTTTCTCCGTGAACTCGGGGACAGCCAGCAATTTGCGAATGTCGGTAAGTGCCGCCGCTTTGACTTTCGTCGTCAGTTCATCCTGAATCTTGTAGACGTCTACGGAGATTGTGCCAGATGGCTTGCACACCACATCAACAGCGCCCAGTTGAAAGGCTTCGGCTACAAACTCGCGCGAGTTCAAACCGCTCACGATGATAACCGGGAGGGGATGTTTGGCCATGATCTGACGCAACGCATCCAGCCCGGAGAGGCGCGGCATCTCCACGTCCATCACCAGGACATCAGGACGCAAGTCAGCCACCAATGTCGTTGCCTCTTGACCGTCCCGGGCTGTACCCACAACGTCAATGTCGAGGTCTGCGTTGAGGAACTCACTTAGCAGTGTGCGCATCAGTGCAGAATCGTCGGCAATCAATACGCGAATTGGTGGTTTCTCCACTTGCCCCCTCACTCCTCTGTTGTCTCGCGCTCAAGTTCTGCCAGGGCTGCTACTTCTGCTGCCGAAAAGAGCCGGTTGAAATCTAACAGGATAATCAGCCGCTCGTCCCAGTCCGTGATCCCCAAGATGTACTCACCGCTGATGCCGGACACTATGGGGGGAGGAGGTTGGAAAGCTGTGAACGGAATGTCCACGATTTCAGACGCAGAATCGACCAGCAACCCGACGCGTTGGTCTGGCAAGTCAATCAATAGAATCCGCTCATCTTCCTGGTTTGTCGGTCCCCCCAACCGAAAACGTTTTCCCAGATGGATTACGGGGAGGATTTCTCCCTGAATCGCGGTCACGCCCTCGACAAAACTCGGCATGTTGGGAACGGGGCTGAGCTGCTCCGGCCGCAGTACCCTGTGTACCGACCGGATGTCCACAGCGAAGGTGGCCTCTCCAAGCTGGAAAATGAGGAAGCGCTGTGTTTCCTGCAAATCCAACGATTCGTCGGGTGCAAGTTCCAGGCCAAGATAAGAAGAATCGAGCAAGTTGGACATATCAGGAAGGCATTCCTATGCGCCGTTGTTTATTTGTTGCAATTGTACGGCCAATTCGGCCATCATTTCAGCCGTTTCGGCGATGTTGTTCAAGGATGCTGCTACCTGCTCCACGATCGCTCCCACGTCTTCGGCAATGGCTGCATGTTGTCTCGATTCCTGAGTGACCTGCTCCAAAGCAACGGTAGCTTGACTGGAATCGTCTTTCTGGGTAGCAACGGCTTTCGCGATGGCCGCGACGTGATCGGCAGATTTGCTCACCGATGATCGCAGTCTATGAGCCAAGGGGGCCAGATTGTTGATTGCCGCTATCATGCTCTCGATCTGTGCACTAATGCGCACAGCGGAATCCTTGGAGATAGAAGCCAGCTCTCGAACTTCATCGGCCACGGCTGAAAACCCTTTGCCCTGCTCTCCGGCCCGTGCTGCTTCGATGGCTGCGTTCAAGGAGACCAGGTTGGTTTGATCGGAGAGACGGCGCGCAAGATTGCTGATGTTTCGAACTTCTCCAGCTCGTTCCAGCAGTTCCGAAAAAGCGTTCTCCGTGGATTGAGACAAGCCGACGGTCTCGGACAAAAGCGTTTCGGTGCTGGAGGCGTTATTGCTGATCTCTTGGGCTGTGATGGCCAGCGTAAGGAGCGTTTTGGAGGCCAGAGTAGTCATTTCTGCTTGATTGTCTGCCCCGTGTACTACTTGTTGGGCAGCTCCCGCTACTTCCTCCATCGCCGCATTCACCTGGGCCGTAGAGGCCGCCAGTTCCTCCGCGGTACTGACCAATTGATGGGCAGTGGAGAGTACCTGGTCCAAAATGCGCTGGGTGGCTTCGAGGCGCTTTCTTTCTCGTTTCATCAATTCGATATTGCGAACAGTCAAGGCGATTTGGGGACTCAGGGCGCTGACTATGCGCCGGTGGGTACTGGAGAAGCCATTGAGCCGGTCGCTTTCCAGGTTCAGGACCCCCACGACCCCTTGTTCCCCAACAAGGGGGACAACGAGTTCAGACATAGTGTCCGGCAGCACAGCCTTGTAGCGCGCGTCTTCCTGCACGTTGGGCACGTAGATTTGACTGCCTTGTTGGATTGCCTGACCCACGAGGCCGGCTCCACTGGAAACAACGGGCGCCTCGATGAGGGTGTGCAGGCCAACTGCTGCTTGCACGGCGTAACAGTCCCGTTCATCAGGCAGCAGGAAAAAAGCGGTGACGCCTTCCTTAGGAAGGTATCCAAGGAGGAATTTCAAGATGTCTTCTAAAGAGTCGTGCGTGCTGGCGGACAGGCTGGCTTTTCGAAGGGCGCTAATCTCCCCGAGCAGGCGCTCCACCCATTGCTTATAACGAATCAGAAAGAAGACGAACAATAACATGGCCCCCAGGCGGTAGAGAACGATGGCCAGGTCTGGGCCATAGGTCGGGCGTGTTGCCAACAGGTAGAAGACGGCGGTGATTGCCATGGTGAACAATCCGACCGGCATGGCCTCTCCGAGGGAAAGGGCCAAGAACGGGGGAATGAAGTACAGTATGAAATATACGCTGTGGGCCCGGCCGGTCAGTCCTACGAGTAAGCTGACTAGCCCTAAGTAGACTGCGGTCCAGGCATACGGGAAGAATCGTTGGCGGGTTAGTTCGCCGGGATAGATAACAAAGGTGACGTTTATGGCAATGAACAGAATGACGAGTCCGTACACAGCCGGTCGCACAGATTCGCTGATGGGCACCCAAAAGAGCGGCAATACCAGCCCCGCAATCAAGGCGAGGGCCATGCGCACGAAGAGAAGCCGACGAGAATCGGTTATGGCTTCTCGAAGATAGCTTGAACCGGCCTTCATTCCGCGTCTTGTCCTGTCAAGTGGGCCACAGTTTCGCGCAGCCCTGCCGCCAGCTGTGCCAACTGGCGAGCAGAGGCGGCCAGTTCCTCTGTGGCGGCGGTTTGTTCTTGTAGACTGGCAGAGGCTTGCTCCGTGGATACGACATTCGATTCGGCGACAGCAGCGACCGTATTCATGGCTTGCACCATGGTTTCACTGGTTTTCTGCTGTTCCACAGCAATCTGGGAAATCTTTTCGGCCATTTCCGAGGCCCGTTTCATCGATTCGACGATTGTTTCCAATGTTTCGCGCAAACTTTCGAGCGCTTTTGCGCCGGCGGAGATAGCTTGTTGTTCTATCTTTGCTTGGGCCAGCATCCCGGTGGTACGTTGTTGGGTTTGGGAAATCAAGTCGGCCACTTCGGTAGCCGAGCGCCCCGACCGGCGGGCCAGCCGGCGCACTTCGTTCGCAACGACCGAAAATCCTCTCCCTTGCGCACCCGCACGCGCCGCTTCAATGGAGGCATTGAGGGCCAACATGTTGGTCTGGTCTGCAAAACTGTTGATCGTAGCAATGACCTGTTCCATTTCATCTGAATTCTCGCTTAACTGGGCGACAAGGCGGACGACTTTCCGGTTTGCTTCTTCCATTTCTTGCAGGCGTTTCACGACAGCATGGACCCCCTCTGCGCCAGCAAGAGCAGCCTGGTGTGCCTGTTTCACTTGCCCGACGGTGTCTGTGGATTGCTTCGCGGTGTCTGTAGTGGCTCTGGCTTGGGAAGCGATGCCTCGTGAGGTCACCCCAATCTCACGCGCCTGGGATCGTGCCCCTTCTGCAATTTGCTGAACTGCTATACTGACTTGTTCCGATCCCGTTTCCACCTGTTGGCTGGCAGCAGAGAGAGCCCCGGTAGCTTCCACCAGGTGGGAAGCGCCCTCCTCGACTTTCCCAATCAATGTCCCCATTCCGGTGGCCAAATGAGAAAAGGAGGCAGCCAGTTTTCCAATTTCGTCATTTTCGGTAACCGGGATGGATACCGTGAAATCACCGGTGCGAAAACCCTCTACCGCTTCGCTCAGGGCCTCGATTGGACGCGCAGTTCGTCGCGCCACAAACCAGCCGCCTCCTACGCTCATGGCCAAGGCCAGGAAGATTATGGCCAGTGTGGACCCCTGGACGTTGCGCATCGTAGCGAAGGCTACCGCCTTTGGTGTAGCCTCGATCAGTGTCCAATGTGGGCCAACGGCGGCCTGGATGGGCACCTCGCGAAAGATGATCAACCGATCGGTGTCTTCATACGTGCCACTTCCTTGAGCTGTGACCAGTTTTGCCAGCGCCGGTTCATCTTGGTCCAGCGTATGCCCGGTACCTAGTTGGCTCCCCCACAGTTTGCTTTCATTCGGGTGGACCAGGTAATTCCCGGAATCGTCCACCATGAAAAGTTGACTTCCGGAAGTCTCTTCTTCTTTGGCCATCCGCAGAAATGGGGAGCCGTCCACGTTCAGCACAAGAACCCCCCGCCTGATTCCCTGGTAGATTACAGGAGTGGCAATACGAATGCCGGGCTGGTGAGGCGTGACAATCTTTCCTCCCTGCGTTTCCAGCCGGAGATCGGAGACAAACATCTGGCCATCAGCGAGCTTGAAAGCCTCCGTAAAGTATCTATCCTCCCGTTCATTTTGCAGAGAGGTTCCTTCGGAGGCCGCATACGATGGGCCCTGTTTCTCGATTTCTACAACTTCCTGCCCTGTTGAATCAATGTAGCGAATCTTGAAGTATTCGCCCCTCAACACAGCAACGGTTTCAAATTCACGGGCCAAGTCTTGTCGTGCCTGAACGACGCCCTCGGAATCGTTTTCGTCTTGTGCTTGCAACAGTCTATCGAGGAAAATGGAATTGGATAGATAATACGCATCACTCATCTTGATAGAAAGGATCGTCTCGAAATGGTGTACAGCCAGGTTGTCCAGGGCTATGGAGGCGTCGTCACGTATCCCCTGGCGCAAGAGGTTCCCGACAACCGCTGTGCTGTACCAGCCAATAAGTACCAACGGAAACACCGAGGCCAATAGCAGGGCAAGCGTAAGTTTGGATTGAAGCTTCATGATATTGCTCCTTCAGGCAGTACGACGGTCATTGATGCAACGCCCTCCTCCGTGTCGCTTAATGAAGGTGCTTAGTTCTCGCAAAATGTCACTAATCTGCGCATAATCATGCAGTTTTCTGTGGTGGTTGCTCGTTATGGCAACAGACAGGGTCATCGAAGGATAACGATGTTGCTCTCCCCTTCGATCGGCAACTTCCACGTACCCACGCTGATGGTCCGCGGACGTATAAAAGGTGGAAACTGCTTGTCTAAATGATTTTTGGATAGAATCGCAAAGTTTTCCTACCTTCTGGTGATCACAAACAATGATGAAATCGTCTCCCCCCAAATGTCCAATGAAGGCTGTTTCGCCAGAGCCGTTCGTTGAGGTATGGATAATGGCAGACACTTGTTTGATTACCTTGTCTCCGGCTTTGCGACCATAGCTATCATTGTATGCTTTGAAGTGGTCAATGTCCAGAAGGCCAACGGCGAATTGTTCTCCATCGTTGAGCAAGTGTTCGATTTGGTTGCGGATCAGCGGCCTTGCAGGCAGATGGGTCAGCAGGTCATATTGGTGGCGACGACGCAGGGTAGCATCAACGATAGCGCGCAGTTCTTGCTTGTAGAAAGGCTTTGTCAAATATCCGTCGGCCCCCATATCCAACGCCTGCGCTTTTTCGCCCGGTGAATTGGACAACGTAAACAGAAGAATGGGGATGTGGCGAGTCATTCGGTTGTGCTTGAGCCGCTCACACACTTCGAGCCCGTTCATCCCTGGCATGAGCCAGTCCAGGATGAGCAAGTCAGGGTCCAGATTTGATGTTTGAACGAGAGCCGATGGCCCATCTTTCGCTTCAATCGTCGCATGGCCCGCTTCACGAAGAATGGTTGTAACCATAGCCCGGTGGAGTCTGCTTTCGTCTGCTATCAGGATTCTCTCCATGGTTCTCGTCTTCTCCCCCGCTTGTTAATTGTTTCTGCTCACTACAACGCATCCTTATTTTATCATTGTTATGAAATATCGTCAAGGTAAGGGGAGCTGGTGTGGCGCGCACAAATCGGTGGAGAGTGGGTGAGGATTGCCAACTTTTTGGGAACTACGGCCTACTCCGGGTGTGGCAAATAGGTACATAGACGTGCCCATGAGCGATTGCGCGCCACCAAGGATGAAAACCGCGTCGAGCGTGGAGCGTCGAGCGTCGAGCGACGAAACGCGCAACACGTTCTGGCTACTGGCTACTATTTTCATAACAGTCCCCATGCGCGATTGCGCGCCACCAAGGATGAAAATGGGGGACGGCGGCGGATGGAATCGCGCCGCCTGGGTTGGCGTCCCAGGCCCCGTCATTCATGCGGGGCCGTCTGGCGACTGACATCTGACGACTGGCTACTATTTTCATAACAGTCATCATGAGCGATTGCGCGCCACCAAGGATGAAAATTGGGGACGGCGGCGGATGGAATCGCGCCGCCTGGGTTGGCGTCCCAGGCCCCGTCATTCATGCGGGGCCGTCTGACGACTGACATCTGGCTACTGGCTACTATATTTTCATAACAGTAAGGGCTAATGTC
>CAZFFM010000185.1:0-7198 GCA_964517425.1 uncultured Ardenticatenales bacterium
CCGATCTTGTCGATCGTATCGCGTACAAGCCTTTGAGGAAAGCGCCCCGACTTGCACCCTTGATTACGGCAGTAGCGGCCTCCTTTGCCCTGGAGAACATCTATGCCAACTGGAAAGGGCCGAGCCAGATCTTCTATCCCGACTATTTTCCACGGGTAGACATTCTCCATGATTGGCTCCACTTAAACACTACCGTCTTGTTCACCACACAAGATGCCCTCCTGATTGGCCTTACCATCCCGATGATGATCGGCCTGCGCCTATTCATTCAACGCACCAAACTGGGCAAAGCCATGCGCGCCACCGCCCAAAACGCTGCGGCCGCCTCGATTATGGGCATTGACGTAGAACGAGTGATTATGACCACCTTCTTCATTGGTGGGGCACTGGCCGGCGCTGCGGGCATGGCTTTTGGAAACTTCTTGCACACCGGTCGCTACCTAATGGGCTTCGATGCGGGGCTTTTCGCCTTCACAGCAGCCGTGCTTGGCGGCATCGGAAACATCACCGGCGCAGTCCTCGGCGGCTTCTTGATCGGCTTTCTCAAAGTCTTCAGCGATCAGTGGATTGGCGGTCAGTGGACCCGCGCGTTTATCTTTACGATCCTGATCCTCGTCCTCGTTTTCCGCCCGCAAGGCCTCGTTGGCGAGGGCGAATCGGAAAAGGCTTAACGTATTTATGACCAACCAAACAGGGCGTCAGGCACCGGAAAACAACGCCAGAAGCGAGCTTCAGAAAAGAGTCCTCTTTGGGCTTGCATTGATTGGTCTGTTCGTTTTGCCTCAATTCATCCGTGTTTTTGAACGGGCGACCGACCTCTCCATATTGATTACCCTGAATGTCGGCTTGCTTTTTGTTGTGTTGGCTCTCGGACTCAACATTGTGGTTGGCTTCGCCGGTCTCCTGGACCTGGGCTACGCCGCTTTCTTTGCCATTGGAGCCTACACCATGGGCATCTTCACTTGGCCCAACCTGGGAATCCAATGGAGCTTCTGGGTTGTGATCTGGATCAGTGCACTGGTGTCAGCCATCTTCGGCATGATTATTGGCGCCCCCACCCTGCGCCTGAGAGGGGATTACCTGGCCATTGTCACGCTGGCCTTTGGCGAAATCGTCCCCCGCATCATCCGCGAACTCTGGAAGATCACCATTAAGATACCCTTTACTAACATCTACATCGTAAAAGATTTCAACTTGACCAATGGCCCGCAGGGCATGAACCCGGTGGGAAGACCGAATATCTTCGGTTTCGAAGTTGGGAGTACGGCCATCGGTCCTGCCTGGTTCCGCATTACACCCCCCATGCAATGGTACTTCCTGATTATTATCGTCGGCGCCTTGGTTCTCTTCGCCACATATCGCTTGGAACACTCTCGCCTTGGCCGGGCATGGATGGCCATCCGCGAAGATGAAACGGCAGCAGACGCTATGGGCGTGGACCCTGTACGCACAAAACTGCTGGCCTTTGCCCTTGGCGCATCCTTATCTGGCTTCGCTGGGTCCATCTACGGAGCTATGATCCAAGCCATCTTTCCAGAACTCTTCAGCTTCCTGGTCTCAATCTTCTTAATTATTATCGTGATCGTGAGCGGAATGGGAAATATCTGGGGCGTATTGACCGGCGGCCTCTTGATCGCTTTCTTCGATCGGGTACTCCTAGCCCAAGTTGTGCCTCAGTACATCCCCGGTGGTGACGTTTTGCAACAATGGCGCTGGGTGATGTACGCTGCCGGACTCATAGCGGTCATGATACTCAGACCGGAGGGCCTATTCCCCTCAGCCGTCCGCCAAGCTGAGTTCCATGCCGAAGAAGAAATCATACTAGAAGACAATGACACTACTTAAAGCGGATGCTCTGACAAAACAATTTGGCGGCCTGACGGCCGTAGACCACATAGATTTCGTTATCGAAGAGGGAACAATCGTGGGGCTGATTGGCCCGAACGGCGCGGGCAAGACGACCTTCTTCAACATGATCACCGGTCTATACAAACCGACATCCGGTGAATTGTCCTTTCGCGGCCACTCTCTAATCGGACGCCGGCCACACCAGGTTGCGTCTTTGGGAATCACCCGTACATTCCAAAACATTCGCCTTTTCAACAACATGACTGCCCTGGAAAACATCCTGGTCGGCCAAAACTGCCGGCTCAAATCGACATGGATTGATGCCCTCCTGCACACACCCCGCGTGAAAGACGAAGAGAAACGCGCCTATGAAAAAGCCCATGACCTTCTGACTTACGTAGGGCTGAAAGGGTACGAGCACGCCATCGCCAAGAACCTCCCCTACGGAAGCCAACGCCGTTTGGAAATCGCCCGATCCCTTGCTTCGGACCCAGCCCTGTTACTCCTCGACGAGCCCTCGGCCGGCATGAACCCGAACGAGACTCGCGACCTTACGCGCTTCATCCGCAAACTGCGCGACGACCGCGGGCTCACGATCCTCCTAATCGAACACGACATGAAAGTCGTCATGGGCATTTCCGACCGCGTAACCGTCCTCGACTATGGCCAGAAAATCGCCGAAGGGTTGCCCTCGGAAATCCAACGCAACCCCCGCGTCATTGAGGCCTATCTGGGGACCAGGGCCATATCAGCGAGAGCAGACTAACCATGGCTATGTTGGAACTACACGACGTTCACTCCTACTACGGCAGCATCCACGCCCTCCGAGGAATATCGCTCCATGTGAACGAGGGCGAGATCGTGACCATGATTGGCTCCAATGGAGCCGGAAAGAGCACCACCATCCGCACGATCTCCGGTCTATTGCACCCCGGCAAAGGAGAAGTCCTGCTAAACGGAGAACGAATTGACCAGATGGCTCCGCACCAAATCGTCGCCCGCGGCGTGTGCCAATCTCCCGAAGGTCGCTGGATATTCCCACGCCTGACCGTCCTGGAAAACCTGGAAATGGGGGCCTTCATCCGCAACGACCACGCCGAGATCAAGCAAGACATGGAGCGTGTCTTCGAACTCTTCCCCCGCTTGAGCGAACGACTCCAACAAAAAGGAGGCACACTCTCTGGCGGCGAACAACAAATGCTGGCCATCGGGCGCGCCCTGATGGGCCGGCCCAACCTCTTGCTCCTGGACGAACCTTCCATGGGCCTGGCCCCCGTCCTGGTAGAAGCGATCTTTGAAACCATTCAGAGCATCAACAAGCAAGGTACCACCATCTTGCTCGTGGAGCAAAACGCCCTGATGGCCCTCTATGTAGCCCATCGAGGGTATGTCCTGCAAACCGGTGAAATCGTCCTCGAAGGGCCGGCCAAAGACCTGGAAGAAAACGAAACGGTGCGCAAGGCCTATCTGGGCGAGGAATAAGGTGCCCGGCAGATGGACGAGCGCACGGCTCCTGCCTGGGCGGAAATAGACCTCGGTGCCATCCGTCACAATGTCCGCGCATTACAGAATCACGCCGGCTCATACGTGGAAATCATCGCCGTGGTCAAAGCCAACGCATACGGTCACGGCGCGGTTCCGGTTTCTCGCGTAGCACTGGATGCCGGAGCACGTTCGCTCGCCGTTGCCCGCGTATCCGAAGGTGTGGCCCTGCGCCAGGCCGGCATAGACGCCCCGATATTCGTGATGGGCTACGCACTGCCCGCCGAAGCAGAGTCCATTGTTACGCACGACCTGAGCCCCACCGTCAACACCATAGCCCTGGCCGACTCGCTGGAACAACTGGCTGTGCAACACACCCGCCGCCTGGCCGTCTATCTCAAGGTAGATACCGGTATGGGACGATTTGGCCTGCTGCCCGATGAAGTGCTTCCCTTCGCCCAACAACTCCTTCAGCGTCCGCACCTACGCTTCAGCGGGCTGTGGACTCACTTCGCCGTCGCCGATGAGGCCGACAAAGAGTACACACACCGGCAATTTCAACGCTACCGGAAAACGGTCGCCATCCTGGAAGATGCCGGTATTCCTGTGCCCAGAAAGTTCACCGCGAACAGCGCGGCCATCCTGGACTTGCCCGAGATGCACCTGGACGCAGTCCGCGCCGGCATCGCCCTTTACGGACTATACCCCTCGCCACACGTCTCGCAGGATGTCGCCCTGCGCCCCGCTCTCAGCCTGAAAGCGCACTTGGGCCGTGTACGCAAGCTCCCGCCAGGCTCCGATATCAGCTACGGACGCACATACACAACCTCGCGGGAGACACCGGTCGGCCTGGTTCCCGTCGGGTATGGCGATGGCTACTCCCGCGCCCTTTCTAATCGGGGAAAGGTACTGGTTCGAGGGCACCGCGTACCCATCATCGGTCGTATCTGCATGGACCAATTCATGGTAGACCTGACCACAGCCCCCCATGCCACCCAAGACGACGAAGTTGTGCTCATCGGCAGTCAGGGCGGCGAACGTATCTCAGCAGAGGAAGTAGCCTCCTGGCTGGGAACCATCAACTACGAGGTTACTACAGCGATTGCCGCGCGCATTCCGCGACACTTCGTGGGGCGATAATAGACGAGTTTCGGGTTTCGAGTTTCGGGTTGCAGGTTCCGAGTGGCGGGTTCCGTCGCTCCACGCTCCACGCTCCACGCTCAACATTCTCTCTATCTCTATCTCTATCCCGCCCCTCTATCTCTATCTCGCCCCTCTATCTCTATCCCGCCCCTCTATCTCTATCCCGCCCCTCTATCTCTATCTCGCCCCTCTATCTCTATCCCGTCCCTCTATCTCCGCCGTTCATCGTTCCAGACCCGTCATGAACTGCGTGGCACTTGCACGTAGAGAATCGCGTCAACGTCCACATAGCCATCCGTCACGTTGCGATAGAACAGCCACCGCATGCGCTCAGACCCGCTCAGACCCGGGTCGACCCACAACCGCCGGAGGTGAAACCGTTGGCCGATGTAGTCCGGCCCCAATGGTGGCGGTTCATGGGAGAATGGCGCAATGACGACAGGCGTCAGTTCCGTTTCAGTGTATTGGGACGACACGCGCACGTCGCGAAAGCCGCGCAGATACCAGCCGACCAGCGGCCCTAACTTCGGGGCATAGGTCACCGCAATGGCGTCTCGCGCGCGAAGCCGCTCATTCGAAATGTTCGCAATCGTCTCCGGCAAGTGACGGATGTCGGGCGAAGTGGCTTCGACGATCATCGGTTCGGCGGGGTTGTCCGCCCGTTCCAGCGACAGATTCCAGCCGCTGCCAAACTGGCTCAAGGACAGAAACACCAGCAAGACCAGCCCCACCGCACGCACCCCATTCCCCACACCGGCCCAGTAGCCGATTGCCGCCACAGCCAAAATCATCGCCGAGAAGCCAACAATGGCCAGCCCCAGGAAACGATCATTTCCGGCATTGGCATACTCTGCCAGGCTGAAGACCACGAACACGATGATCGGGGTGGCCAGGGCCAGGTACGCACCTTCCGCATCCCAAGAGCCGTGGAGGGCCAATTCATCCAGCAGCCGGCCTGCTGCCGCGCCGGCAAGCAAAATCAGCGGCAGCAATATCGTCACCAGATTGGACGGCAAGACGGCATCACCGAATAGCCCGTAGATCAGCAACGAGCCGACAAACCACACCCCGGCAAAGGCAACCAGCCGGCTCTTCTCCCGCGCGAACAGGAGCGCACCGGCGACACCGAACAGCAGTACCGCAGGTTCGTACAATGCCAGCAGGGAAAGATAGTTTGTCCAGTCGAGCAGCCCGCCGGGTATGCGCCACACGCCATCGACCCACGTGCCGGCCAGGGCAACCGCACCTTGCAAGCCGGCCCAATCGAGCAGGAAACCTGTAGCGGCAATCCCAAACGTGGCGACCGCAACAATAAGGGGTTTGACGAACGCTCTCCGGCCCGGCAGGTTCGGGCGTGTCTCGCCGCCGGATCGCCGGCGTTGCCCTGCCACAAGCGCGAGCGCGAACAAGCCCCACAAGAAAACGTAGGTGTAGAAAGCAGGCCCGGACGTCAGGCCCAAACCAAACGCCACAGCAACCAGATACAAGCCGCGCCGGTCGGCGGCTTGCACAAATTGCGTAGCGCCGGCCAACAGAGCCAACGCACAAACCGCAGCCAGCACGGCCGGCGTGCCTTGTCGCGAGAAAAACAGCATCGTCGGAGAAATGGCCATGAACAGGGCCGTCATCAACGCGCCGTTTCGACCGAGCACCGGGCGGAGCAGATAGGGCAGCGCCACCAGCAACGTGCCGAACAGCGCACTGACAACACGGGCCTGGGCGTCCCCGCTGCCAAAGAGAGCAAAAACCAGCAAATCCCCATGAAACAGGAGCGGGCTATGACCGATTACGCTCCCCCCGGCCCCTTGCAAAAAGTGCCAGGCGTCCAGGGCCGTACTTGCTTCAAACCCGGCCAGCGGCCAGCGGCCCAGGTTGCCCAACCGCAGGCCGGCAGCGACCACCACGAGCAAGGCATAGAGAGCACGCTCCAATGTCAGCCAATCCATAGCAACGGGCATGGCGACAGCTTCCACCGCCACGTCAGGCGCTGCCTCGGAAGTGGCCATTTCCTGCACGGACATTTGTTTTGGTTTTCTACGTCGCGCCATTTTCATCCCTGATCTTCACCGCCGCTCAAAGATCGTCACGCTCCCCTGCTGATAGACCACATCCATGAAACGGCGAAACTTGTTGGTCTGTGCCGGTGTCAGCCCGTACTTTTGTCGCTCCACATTGCCCACGTAGACGTACTGCACACCATATTTGTCCATAAGCTTTTGGGCCTGCCAGGCATCCGTCGTGCGATAGATCGTGGCGATGTCCGGCTCACGACGGCCCGGCTCGTCGTAGTTGCCCCGCCATTGCAACTCGTGTCCGCCCCAGCCGAGCAACGTGGGCAGTCCGGTCGAAGCGGAAATCTGATCGGCATCGGAGTACGAGCCGCCCGTCGCTTCCAGCAGCACGGGCTGGCCGGACACGTTCGCCTGAAGCCATTGGTAGGCGGCGTAATCGTCCGGTCGAATGCGGCCCAATTGCGACTCCCAGCCGTCCAGCGTCGGCGGACCACGAAAGCCGCCGGCCTTGCTGTATCCGGCCATCACCGGGTAGAGCCCCCCGGCGATCACCAGCAGCGCCATCACCAGCCCGAACGCGTAGTGGCCGAGGGTATGCCGCTTCCACGGCCGGCCCAGCAGACGGTAGACGGCGTAGGCCGCGCCGATCGAAAGGAGGGTCCAGGCCTGGAAATAGAACTTGAACACCGTGTTCATCCGCGAGTGGAACGTAT
>CAZFFM010000186.1:0-7158 GCA_964517425.1 uncultured Ardenticatenales bacterium
CGCATCCCCGCCAACTGGTTGCGTTTCTACGATGAAGGGGGCGAGTTGGCACTGACGTTGGCCGAGGCCGAGGCGCGTCGCGCCGAGATCGAGGCCTGGCACGCGAAGTTGGAAGCTCATCGCGCTGAAAAGGAAGCCCGCCGCGCCGAAAAGGAAGCTCATCGTGCCGAAAAGGAAGCCCGCCGCGCCGAGGCTGCCGAGGCCGAACTCGCCCGCCTTCGTGCATTGTTGGACCGCCACGGCATTGGCGACGAAGGTGAGTCGACCCATTAACCGGCACCAGACACAATTTGTTGCTACACAGGTATTGACAGAGGAATTCATCCAGCGCCACCAAAATCAAAAACTGCTCGAAGCCATCGATGATGCCTACGATGATCTGCCGGACGCGGAAGAACAAGCGCTTCACCAGAAGATGCGTCGGCGGCACAGATACTTGGTGAAAGGACAATGGTAATCAAGAACAAGGGGACATTGACGAATCGATGTTCCCATCCGCCCGGTAGTGGGCACGTGACCGTATACGATACAACATTCATAGAAGGAGATACCCATGCGCAGTGACATCGTCAAAAAAGGCTTTGAACGAGCCCCGCACCGCAGCCTGCTGAAAGCAACCGGTGTGATCCAGAGCGACGCCGACTTCGAAAAACCGTTCGTCGCCATCGCCAACTCCTACACCGACATCATACCGGGCCACGTTCACCTCAACGAATTCGGCGAAGTGGTCCGCGAAGCGGTGCGGGAAGCGGGCGGTGTGCCTTTCATGTTCCACACCATCGGCGTAGACGATGGCATCGCTATGGGCCATACGGGGATGAACTATTCCCTGCCCAGTCGCGAACTGATCGCCGACTCCGTAGAAACGATGGTGCGCGCCCATGCCTTCGACGCGCTCATCTGCATCCCCAACTGCGACAAGATCATCCCCGGTATGCTCATGGCCGCCATGCGTCTGAACATCCCCACGATCTTTGTCAGTGGCGGCCCCATGAAAGCGGGCCAAACACCCGACGGCCAGACCATTGACCTGATTTCGGTGTTCGAAGGCGTAGGGGCCTACAAAGCCGGCACGATCACCGAGGAACGGCTCAAGGTGCTGGAGGATTACGGCTGCCCGGCCTGCGGATCGTGCGCCGGCCTCTTCACCGCCAACTCCATGAACTGTCTCTGCGAGGCGCTCGGCATCGCCCTCCCCGGCAACGGCACCATCCTGGCCACAGACCCGCGCCGCAACGATCTCGCCCGCCGCGCCGCACACCAGATCATGTACCTGATCGAGCACGACCTCAAGCCGCGCGACATCATCACCCGCGAAGCGATTGACAATGCCTTCGCCCTGGACATGGCCATGGGCGGCTCCACCAACACGTTGCTGCACGTCACCGCCATCGCCAACGAAGGGGGCATCAACTACCCCCTCGCCCGCGTGGACGAAATCTCGCAGCAGACGCCGAATCTGTGCAAAGTGGCTCCCTCGTCCGCCTACCACATGGAAGACGTAGACCGTGCCGGCGGCATGTCCGCCATTCTCAACGAACTGGCCAAGCGACCCGGCCTGCTCCACCTGGACCAAATCACCGTGACCGGCCAATCCATCGGCGCGAACGTCGCCGGCCACGAAACGCAGGACCCTGCCTGCATTCGCACACTCGACAACCCGTACAGCGAAACGGGCGGGCTGGCTCTGCTGTTCGGCAATCTGGCTCCCGAGGGGGCTGTAGTCAAAGCGGCCGGCGTGTCGCCCGAAATGTTGACCCACAGCGGCCCGGCCAAAGTGTACGATTCGCACGACGAGGCCAACGCCGGCATCCTGAACGGTGAGGTGCAAGCGGGTGACGTGGTCGTGATCCGCTACGAGGGGCCGCGCGGCGGGCCGGGCATGCAAGAAATGCTCGCCCCCACCTCCAACATCGCCGGCATGGGCCTGGACGACTCCGTCGCCCTGATCACCGACGGCCGCTTTTCCGGCGGCACGCGCGGGGCCTGCCTGGGCCACGTCTCGCCGGAAGCGGCGGCCGGCGGCCCCATCGGCCTGCTCCGCGACGGCGACATCATCACCGTGGACATCCCCAACCGCCGCCTGACCGTGAACCTGAGCGAGGAAGAGCTGGCCGCCCGCCGCAAGGACTGGAAGCCGGTCGAGCGCCCCCTGACCGGCTGGCTGGCCCGCTACGCCCGGCAGGTGACCAGCGGCAGCCAGGGCGCTGTCTTGCGTTGACCGCCACACTCCGTCTGACCGGCATGGCGCACGGTGGCACGGCCCTCGGCAGGTACGAGGGCCGCGTCCTTTTCGTGCCCTACGCCATCCCCGGCGAAACGGTCCGCGTGGAAATCGTGGAGGCACACGACCGCTGGGCGCGTGCCCGCTTGCTGGAGATCATCGAGCCGTCACCCGACCGCATCGCCGACCCACCGTGCCCCCACTTTGGCCCGTCGCGCTGTGGCGGGTGCCAGTGGCAGCACATTGCCTACCCTGCGCAGTTGACTTTCAAGCAGGAGGTCGTGCGTGACCAACTGCAGCGTATTGGCAAGATCGCCGACCCGCCCGTCTGCGATGTCATTCCCTCGCCCTCCCCGTTGGGCTATCGCAATCAGGTGCAGCTCCGGCCGGCAAGCGATGGTGTGCTGGGCTTTGTGCGGGCCGACAACGCCGGCGTACAGCCCATCCGCACCTGCCCGATCATGCACCCCTTGCTGGCCGAACTGTTCGAGCAGCTCGATCTCGACTTTCCCGACCTGGCGCGCCTGACATTGCGTGCCGGCGCGGCGACTGGGGACGCTATGGCCATCCTGGAAACGGTGGAAGACGAGCCCCCCGAAATCGCCGTAGACCTGCCCCTCTCGGTGAACTTTCTGCTCTCCGACGGGACACCGGTCACGCTGGTGGGAAACTCCTGGATCGCGGAGGAGGTGGCCGGCCGGCTTTGGCGCGTCTCCGCCCCCAGCTTCTTCCAGGTGAACACGGAAATGGCTGAACGGCTCGTGCAGGTGGTGCGTGACTACGCCGCCCCACGCGATACCGAGACGTTGCTGGACCTGTATGCTGGCGCGGGGCTCTTCGGCCTGAGCCTGGCATCCCATGTTGCCCAGGTCTACTTGGTGGAGGAGAACCCCTACGCCGTCGCCGACGCCCTGGAGAATGCGGCGGGTCAGGAGAACGTCACCCTGCTCGAAGGTCCCGTGGAAGAAGCGCTGGCCGAATGGGATGAGTCGGTGGACATCGTGGTGCTCGACCCGCCGCGCGGCGGATGTGCGCCTGATGTGCTGGCCGCGCTCTCGCGACTGGCTCCCGCGCGCATCGTCTACGTTTCCTGCGATCCGGCGACCCTGGCCCGCGACCTGCGCAGGCTGCTCGAAGGCCACTTCCGCCTGGTCAACGTACAGCCATTGGACATGTTCCCGCAAACGTATCACATCGAATGCGTGGCTTTGCTTCAGTTAGACAACGAATGAAGTTTCCATAGAAGTTCGACTTCTGCCAGAAGCCGAACTTCTATGCACTGCCCCACTCGCCTGATACTTCCCTTTTGTCCCCTTTTCTGCTATAATGTAAGCACCTTGTCCGAAAAAGGGCAAGCAAGCTTGCGGAGGTACTTTGTGAACGTAAATAACGGTTGGCTGAAGAATGGTTTTGTATATTTTCTGATTTTAGTGGCGGCGGCGGCACTCCTTTACAATGTCTTCGCTCCATCTGAACATACGGATACGATCTCCATTGATCAGGTGGCGACAAAAGTCAAAGAAGGGCAGATCAAGAAAATCACCGTGGATGGGGATGAGTTGACAATTACCACGATAAAAGATGACCAATTCATCTCCCGAAAGGAGCAAGGCGTTGGCGTGGTGAAGACGCTCAAAGAGCTAGGTGTTGACCAGAAGTCGTTGCAGGCAATTGACATTGAGATCAAGCCGCCTCCTCAATGGGGGGGATGGATGACGATCCTGGGAACGTTCTTACCTCTCGTGATCTTCGGCGGGTTGCTCTTTTTCATGCTCCGCCAGGCGCAAGGTTCCAACAACCAGGCGATGTCCTTCGGTAAGAGTCGCGCGCGCGTTTTTACCGGCGACAAGCCGACGGTCACGTTCCAGGATGTGGCCGGCGTGGAGGAGGCGAAAGAAGAGCTCCTGGAGGTGGTCGAGTTCCTCAAGGAGCCGGAGAAGTTCGTGGCCCTGGGTGCGCGCATCCCTAAGGGGGTCTTGATGGTCGGGCCTCCGGGTACGGGCAAGACGCTGATGGCCCGCGCTGTGGCCGGTGAGGCAGAGGTGCCCTTCTTCAGTATCTCCGGGTCGGAGTTCGTAGAGATGTTTGTGGGCGTGGGGGCCAGCCGCGCGAGGGACCTGTTCGAGCAGGCCAAGAAGAATGCGCCTTGCATTGTCTTCGTGGACGAGATAGACGCCGTCGGCCGGCAGCGCGGGGCAGGCCTGGGGGGCAGTCACGACGAACGGGAGCAGACGCTAAATCAGATTCTGGTGGAGATGGACGGGTTCGATTCGGAGACGAACGTGATCGTCATCGCGGCCACCAACCGGCCGGACATCCTGGATCCGGCGTTGTTGCGGCCGGGGCGCTTTGACCGGCGGGTGGTGCTGGACAAACCGGACGTGCGCGGTCGGCTGGGGATATTGGAAGTGCATTCTCGTGGGAAGCCGTTGGGCCCTGATGTAGATTTGGAGAAGGTGGCGCGGGGCACGCCCGGCTTCACCGGCGCGGACATCGAGAATCTGGTCAACGAGGCGGCCATCCTTGCCGCGCGGCGCAACAAACAGGTCATCGGATTTCCGGAATTTCAGGAGTCTATCGAACGGCTCATCGCCGGGCCGGAACGGAGGAGCCGCCTGATCAGCCCCAAGGAGCGTGGAATTCTTGCCTATCATGAAGCAGGCCATGCTGTGGTCATGCATCATCTTTCCCTTTGCGATCCGGTCCACAAGGTGTCTATTGTCGCGCGAGGTATGACCCTGGGATTCACCATGTCATTGCCGGAGGAGGACCGTTACCTGCGCCGAAAGGCGAAGTTTGAAGATGACATGGCCGGATTGCTGGGCGGGCGCGTATCGGAAGAGCTGGTTTTCGGAGATGTTACGACCGGTGCCTCAAATGACCTCGATCGCGTTGCCGCCATGGCGCGCATGATGGTCACCCGCTATGGCATGAGCGAAAAACTTGGCCCGCTGACCTTTGGTAAACGGGAAGAGATGGTCTTCTTGGGCCGGGATATTGGCGAACAACGAAATTATAGTGGCGAGGTAGCCGAGCTTATAGACGAGGAAGTTAGTAATCTGGTGACCCGAGCACACCAACGGGCCAGGGACATCTTGGAAAAGCGCCGCGACAAACTTGAGCGCCTCGCTCAACGTCTGATTGAAGTCGAGACGGTGGACAGAGCTGCATTCGAATCCCTGATGTCCGATGAACCTCCTCTGCGTTCGCCGGAGACACCGGTCCAACCGCTACCACTCCCTGCCGATCAAAAGCCCTCGGGGGACACCGACGAGGTGCTGGGACCCGATTTACAGTTGAAGCCGATGCCCGTCTGAATCCCAGGAAAGGCAAAGCAGTCAACACGAGCGGCTGCGCGCTACCAAGGATGAAAATTGCGTAGAGCGGGGAGCGTCGAACGTGGAGCGACGGAATACGCAACACGCAACACGTTCTGGCTACTGACGACTGACGTCTGTTTTCATAACACACAAGGAGGAAACAATGAGCCAAATCACAGCCGGACTGAAGGGGGAGGCCACCCTCGTCGTCGCCGAAAAACATACAGCGGAACACATGCGCAGTGGTGAGATGTCGGTTTTCTCGACCCCCATGATGGTCGCCCTCATGGAGGAGGCCAGCCTCAAAACGGTGGCCCCTTTCCTGGCCGAAGGTCAGGAGACTGTGGGAATCTCACTTGACATCAAGCACCTGGCCCCCACGCCTGTGGGCATGAAAGTTGTGGCGAAGGCAGAACTGCTCGAAGTGGATCGCCGCCGGCTGGTATTTCGTGTAGAAGCCTTTGACGAACAAGAAAAGATCGGCGAGGGGGACCACGAGCGGATGATCATTGACCTGGGCCGCTTCCTCGCTCGTGTGCAGGAAAAAGCTGCGTAGGAAATCTGCGGCCCGCCCTCACCACTGTTATGAAAATAGATGACGTGTTGTGTGTTGGAACCTTAAGACCTGACAGGTTTCCGCCGCTGCCTTCGGAAACGGGGTTCGACCTCATCAACGGCGTACCGGCCCGGCAATGCCGTCCGTGAAACCTGTCAGGTCTGGCAATTGCTCGCCGCTCTACGCCATTTTCATCCTTGGTGGTGCGCAACCGCTCATGGGGACTGTTTACAAAAAAGGTGCGGGGCATCATCTTGAGAAATGAAATGCCTCGCACCAGACTGCGTGTGAATCTGCCCCGTACTGTTAGCGGTAGCTCTTCTTGTACACCTCCTGGTGGTGCAAATAGTGGGCGGCTGTCGTCTGGATGATGGTGAATCGCCCATCGTCTACGGAACCGACCACTTTGCCCGGCACGCCCAGCACCAGAGAGCGCGGCGGCACTTTTGTGCCGGCAGTGACCAGTGCCCTCGCCCCGATCAGAGAGCCTTCCCCGATCACCGCCCCATTCAATACCACAGCCCCGATGCCAATCAGCACGTCATCCTCTAACGTAGCTGCGTGTACGATGGCCTGATGGCCCAGCGTCACGCGCTTGCCAATGTGTACGGGCTCTCCCGGGTCTGCGTGTACGATCGCTCCGTCCTGGATGTTTGTATCTTCGCCAATGACAATCTGATCGTTGTCAGCACGAACTACAGCGCCGAACCAAACGCTGGTGTGGGCTTCCAGGATGACATCTCCGATGACGACGGCGGTTTCGGCCACAAAGGCCGTGGGGTCTATTTGTGGCCGTTTGCCTCTGATCTCTCGTATCATGATGCTTTCGACTCCCATTCGCGCAGGAAGCGCAGCAAGAGCCGTACGCCTACGCCTGTAGCCCCTTGTGCGGCATACGGGTTGCTTCCATTTTGGTCATTGGAGGTGTAGGCGGTGCCGGCGATGTCCAGGTGCGTCCACGAATATGACTCCGTAAAGCGGCTGAGGAATGCGGCGGCCGTGATGGCCGACGCCCATCGTCCGGCACTATTCTTGATGTCCGCGACTTTGCTTTCGAT
>CAZFFM010000187.1:0-7123 GCA_964517425.1 uncultured Ardenticatenales bacterium
TCTTTGTGCCTTCGTGTCTTCGTGGTTCATTTGAGAGAATTGCCGCGCAAAAAAACGCCTTTCCCCCCTACCGCACGGCCAGCGCAGGGCCGGGCGTCCGCTCCCACAACACATTCTTCTTCGCCGCCTCGCGCTGCCGGCGCACTTCGATTTCGAGCGGGTCGCCCTTGAGCATGGCCTGCCGGTCATACGTCACCGGAGCCTGACTGCGAATCAACGCCGTGAGCACGCCGCCGTGGGCGATGTCCCCAACGAGGATCGCGCCCACGAGCCGGTCGCCGCGGAATACCAGCTTGCGGTACACGCGATCCGCCTCCTGGTGTACCAGCACATCCAGGTCGGGCCGGTCATCGGTGATCGTAATGCCCATGGTCATCAGCGAGGTGTCGAAAATGGGCAGGGAGTTCAGCGGGATTCCCCCGGGATAGCGGCGCTCGGCGCCGGCCATGTTCCAGCCGGCAATGCGCCCTTGCTCGTAGGCCAGCGGCAGGATGGCGATGACGTGGCTCGTCTCGTTGACGATGTCCCACGTCTCGACTACATCGCCGGCGGCGTAGACGCCCGGGACGTTCGTGCGCATACCGTCGTCCACGACGACTCCACGGTTCACCTCGACCCCACTCCCCTCGAGCAGGTCCACGTTGGGGCGCATACCGACGGCCATCACCACCGCCTGACAGGGAATCTCGTCGCCCCCCTTCAGACGTATGGCGCGCACCCGTCCTTCGTCATCTGTCAGGATCGCTTCGGCCAACGAGGATGTGCGCACACCAACGCCGGCCGCGAGCAACCGTTTCTCGATCATCGCACTGGCCGGATGATCCAACGCAATGCCCAGGACGCGATCGAGCATCTCGACCAGCGTAAACTTGATGTCCATCTCTTCCACGGCCTTGAACAGGCTCAGGCAGATCAGGCCGGCCCCCACAATGACCCCCGTTTCAACATGCTCCTGGCTCACCCAATCCTTGAACACCTTGGCATCATCGAGATTGGCCATGGCGAATACCCCTGCGGCATCTATCCCCGCGATGGGGGGCATGAACGGTTTGCCGCCGGTAGAGATCAGCAGGCGGTCGAAGGCGACCGTTTCACCATCCTCCAGAAGGACGTGCCCGCTTTCGGGAACGACACTCGTGACCTTCCGACCCAGCATGGTCGTCACCCGGTTGTCGTCATACCACGTCGCCGGCCGCAGAGCCAGTTTGTCCGCATCCACCGAGCCGGTGATCCAGTAGGTGATCAGCGGGCGGCAGTAGGCGGAGTAGGGCTCGTCGGAAATGACGATGATCTCCCCCTGGCGGTCCAGCTCCCGAATCGACTCGACGGCGCCAACGGCTGTGTATGAATTGCCAATGATCACGTAGCGCATGAAAATACCTCCTCTGTTTCTGGCGTGATGACCCGCTCTGCACCGCTATAGACCGACATTTTCCGGCCACGCACATAGCCGATAAGGGTTATGCCCCAACGCCGCGCCAACTGAATGGATAAATCGGTGGGCGAGCTGCGGGACAGGGCGATGGGCGTGCCCATCCGCATGGCCTTGTGCAGCATCTCGGAGGAGAAGCGGCCGGTGGTCAGCAAGATTCGGCCATGCGTGCGGATGTTTTGTACCAGACAAGCCCCCCGAATCTTGTCCAGGGTGTTGTGGCGACCCACATCCTCGGCCATCGCCAGGATACCTGACCGGCCGGCCAGCGCGGAGCAATGTAATCCCCGGGTCTGCCGGTACTTCACCGCCCCCGCCCGCATCGCTTCCATCATAGAAAAGACCTGCAACGGGGTGATCGTTTGGTGCGTGTTCAGCGGGTGATAGCTGCCGGCCAGATCGCCAAACGTCACGCCGCCCACACACCCGGACGTAACGGTGCGCCGCCGGGGCAGGCGGAGATCGTCGCGGTGAAGCTGCACGTGAATGGCCTGTCCGGTGCCGCTATGCACCTCCACCGAAGCTACATCGGCCATTGCCTGAATCACACCTTCGTTGGCCAGGAAGCCGAGCGCAAGATGATCCAGCTTCTCCGGCGTACACATCAGGGTGACCCAGGGCATACCGTTGACAACCAGCGCCCACGCCGATTCCTGGACGATGGCTTGATCCTCTACGAACTCGACTCGGTAGTCCATCCCCCTACCTCACATTCCCAGCAACGTAGCATTGACCCGCACAGCGAAATCATGCCGCCGGTCTTGGGCGAAATTGGTCGACCCCTCGACGCGCAGCGCGCGCGGTTCGCAGGCCGTCACGCACGGGGGCACCTCGTAGGATGTGCAGCCGTCACATTTGCGGGCCAGCGCCTCTTCGTGAACGGCCTCGATCGCCCCGAACGGGCAGCTCATCACGCACATCCAGCACCCCACGCAGCGGTCATACGCGGTGACGACCCAGCCGCTGCCGTTGCGGATTCGGCAACCGGTCATGCACGCCGTCACGCAGGGCGCTTCGGCACAATTGCGGCACAACAGGGGCAGGTGTACGCCCCCTTCCGCGATGGCCTCCCTGATCGTGATCCGTGCAACCGGCGCGACGGACGTGTGTTCGTGGGCGATGGCCTGCTTGCACGCTTCCACGCAATCCATGCAGCCGGTACACTTGCCGGCATCCACGATGATGTCGCGCGTGTACTGCCCGGTCATCTGATTCAACATTTCCCGGCGCGTGCCGGGGGCCGGTATGACCATCTCTGCTCTCTCCTTTCGGTAAGGGAAAACGTGGTACGTAATGCGTAAGTTGCTCTTCTGTCCAACCCTTGCACAACACGAATTACGTTTCACGTATCACGTTTCACGTATCGCTTTTCATCCGAACCAACTCGTCGTTGAAGAGACCGGCACCGAGCTTGGCGACGGCACGATAGAAATCTTCGCGGGCCAGGGCGTGCAGATCGGCACAGAACTTGCCGCCCCAGGAGAGCAAATGGTTCGTCAGAAACTGCTGCTCTGTCTGCCAAAGTCGTTCGGCTTCATCGTGCTGGCCCGCCTGCCGGGCCGCCGCTTCCAGGCCGGCCAGGTGCGCCACAAACTCGCATTCCAGGGCGATATGGTCGGGCATTTCGTGGTCTGCGACGCCCAGGCCGGCCGCGCGGTAGACCTCTTCGACCGCCAGGGCATGTTTGCCCATCACCTGCCGTTCGTTCGCGTAGACCGATTCGTATGGCGGGATACAGGGCAAGTTCGAGTCATAGACCATGCGGGTGTACTCTTCTCGTAGCGGGCTCAGGCCGTATTCGCCAACCAGTCCCTCTTCGCGCCCAGTCATCGCTTCCCAAATTTCCACGCCGGCATGCACGTCGTCATTATCGGCCAACTGCCGGCACGCACCGGCCAGCGAACGGACGGTTGCCAGATCGCTGATCTCGGCCAGAAACTTGTCGTCGGGGTACTCAAAGGCGCGACCCAGGAAGCCATACGCCTGCGTCCGCGCCTCGGCGAAGCGCAACCGCTCGGCTTCCGATTGGGGCTGCGTCACCGGTCGCGACACGTATGGCGTCGACTCCACATCTTCGGAAATCATCGCGCGCACCCAGTACAGGTAGCCATGTTCGGCTCCCTCGCTCTGCCAAAATTTCACATCGCGCCGGTTTACGAACAGGCGGGCCAACTCCCCGAAGCTCGGTGACGCGGTTCCGCTGCCGTTATCTGCACGATCTGTCATGTCAAACCTCTCTTCTCGTTGCGCGTGTTCCGATTTTAGATTTTGGGTTTTGGATTGGCGTGTTGCGTGATCCGTCGCTCCACGCTCTCCCTATCTCTATCTCTATCTCTATCTCACGCCGTTCTGCATTCATCATTTCTACTTCGTTCCCTATCCCGCCCCAATACTCACGATGGAAATGACATGTGCCGGCGGCATGAGCAAGTCGCCGACCAGAATCTTCAGCATGACGGCCAGCACGATCACTGCCAGGATCAGGCGGAGGTACGGCCCCTGCACGCGGGCACCTGCCTGGCTGCCGATTTGTGCTCCCACCGTCGAGCCGGCGAAGAGCAGGAAGACGAGCACCAGGTCCACAGCGTGGTTCTGCCAGGCCTGTTGGAATGCGGTGTTGATCGCCAGGAAAAATGTTTGAAACAGACTGGTCCCTACGGCCAGGATGGTACGTACTCCCAAGATATAAATGAGTGTTGGCATAAGAATAAACCCGCCCCCCACGCCCATGAGAGCGGCCAGCAACCCAACCACAACCCCCAGGGTCAGGGGAAGCAAGGCCGAAGTTGTAATATCGGCTTGGGCAAAATACATCTGCAGCGGTAAGCGATCAGCATAGCGCCGCCACCCGCCGTTGTTTTCTTCATGTTCTTCCAGATCGTGCTCAATGCCCACCAGTTGTGTGCGCACAGTGGCAAAATCCTTACGTTCCAGTAACTCTTTGATCGTCTGCAACTTGATTTCCTCTGTAATGCGTTGCCGGGTGGCTTGAAACCCTTCGCGCAGCATTTGGATACCAATGATACTCAACATAATGATGTAGGTGATCCGCAACACGGAATCGAAGCTGCCCGAACTATTTAGACTTTTAACGATCTGCACACCGACGGTACTCCCAATCAAGCCGCCAACTAAGGTAAGCCCCCCTAGTTTTATATCCACATTGCCCATGCGACTATGCGCATACGCTCCTGAAGCGGTCGTCGCTACCATTTGCGCATTCACACTACCTACGGCCACCGTAGAAGGAACACCTGCCATCATGAGCAAAGGGGTCAGCAAGAACCCTCCCCCAACGCCGAACATGCCGGAGAGGAATCCGATCAACACGCCAATGCCCACCATCAGCGGCAGGCTTACACTCATATCGGCGATGGGTAAGAATACATTCATATTTGCCTCACTCAATGTAATGCGTGTTGCGTGTTGCGTAATGCGTATGCGTGTTGTGTGTTGCGTGTTGCGTGTTGCGTAATGATTGCCAACCATTACGCATTACGCATTACGTTTGGTCTGCCATTCCGATGTACCTTTATCATACGGCGTACGACGAATTGAGCAATTCTACCGGGTGACACACCGTTAGCCCGCTCGCGGTGGCAATGCGGTGCTCACACATCGGGCAATCGGTGACCACGAGATCGGGGGCACGTGCTGCCAGGTGCTGCATCAGTTCCGCGCCCTGCTCCAACGAACTTTCATACGCCCCCGCCCGGAACCCGTGGCTGCCCCCTTGCCCGCAGCAAGCCGCCGGCGCAAAATCAACCTCCAGCCCGGGAATTAGCCGGAGCGTGTCCACCACGTCGTACCCGTAACGCTGGTGCCGGGCGTGACACGAATAATGGTAGAGCACGCTGAGTTTCGGGTTTTGAGTTTCGGGTTTCGTGTTGCGTATTGCGTGTTGCGCGCTGCGTGTTGCGTATTGCGTAACTGCTCGCTTTCCGCTCGGCGCTCGACGCTCCACGCTCTCCGCTCCACGCTCTCCGCTCGACGTTTCCTGCCGTTCATTATTCATCATTCTGCATTCATCGTTTCGCCGTCGCTCCCCGCGCTCCGCTCCGCGGCCGGGCAATCCGGCCAGATAGCTGAACAGGTCGTGACTGTGCGCCGTGAGCAGCCGGCTCTCCTCCGAAGGCCACAACTCGGCATACATCCGGCGCAGCATCAAGGCGCAGGTACTACACGTCGTCACCACCTCGTAGCCCTCGGCGACCAGCCGCGACCAGGACGCAATGTTTGCGCGGGCATTCTCCTCTGCGCCGGCCTTGTCGCCGACCACCAGTTGCGGCATCCCACAGCAGCGATAGGGCGGCGCGATGACCTCTACGCCGTTCCGTTCCAGCACGGCCACGGCCGCTGCCCCCACCGCCGTGTCGTGATAATCGGTGTGACAGCCGACGAAATAAGCAACCTTACGACTTTGGATTTTGGATTTTGGATTTTGGATTGCCCCTTCGCTCGACGTTCCACGCTCCACGCTCCACGCTCCACGCGCCATCTGCCGGCGGAACGGGGTACGCGCGAACGCGGGCCAGGCCGCGCGCCGATCCAGGCCGGCGACTTGCTCCAGCACGCCTCGAAACAGTCCCTCTTTTGGCAAGCGGTCGGACAGCGGAGTGAGGCGCGTGCCCCACTGCCCAACCCCTTGCGGATGGGAGAGGACTCGGTCGGCCACCGAGAGTCCCTGCTCGGCGACCAGTCGGGCCTTCGCGTGCATTATCCGCCGGGCAAACTGTAAATCGCCCGGACAGCGCAACTCGCAGCGGCCACAAAGCCAGCACTGATCGAGTACCGCGCGATACGCTGTGGCAGGGCGAACCTGCCCGTCCTGTTGCTCGCAGCTCAACAACTCGTACAGAGCCGGGAATACCGGACAAAACCCACGACACAGATTGCACGAAACACAGCGGCGGGTCGCTTGCTGGAAGTCCTCGCCGAACAGCAATGTCAACGGGTGTGGTTCCATAGTTGTCAATTATCAACGATTGACGGACAATTGTCAACTCCCGACCTCTTTAGAACCAAGAGGGACACAGATTTACACAGGCTTCGCACACAGATTCTTCATAAATGTTTGATCTGTGTTCATCTGCGAAAATCTGTGTCCCACAAAAAGAGTGGTAACTTTTCGTTACCCTTGAGACCGTAAGTGGCCTAGTAAAACGGTACCGGCTCCGACCAGGAAATGCCTGCCTCATCCAAGGCTTGCGTGGCCTTGTCGCGGGACTCGTAATCCTCCAGGTGAATCGTGGCCTCATAAGGCTCCACCGAGGCGACCGTCTTATAGACGATCTTCAGGCCGGCGCCGGCGATCAAATCGAAAGCCTTATCGTAATCCCCATTCGCGAAGGCTACCCGAATGGGTTTGGTATCCATTGTTCCTACTTTAGCCATCTATCTACCTCCCATGCCGATTTTAGATTTCGGATTTCAGGTTTTAGATTGTCGGATGTGTCGGGTGACGCGTAATGCGTAAAACGTAATGCGTAACGCGTAACGCGTGTTGCGTAACGCGTTTTCACGTCTTCGCGCTTCACGCTCCCCTACTTCCCTACTTCCTACTTCCTACTTCCTACTTCCTGATTCATCGTTCCAGAGTCGCTCTCCACTACCCCAGCGGGCCGGCCGTGTTCCGACGGGCGTGGCGTTCGCGCCGCATCGTCGTCCACTCGTTCAGCGTGCCGAAGAACA
>CAZFFM010000188.1:0-7102 GCA_964517425.1 uncultured Ardenticatenales bacterium
TGGGGGGTTAGGGGGGCATGACGTTCTGCTCACCCCGAATTATTGAGAAGATACCTTTTTTCGTGTTAATTTGTGCAATTCGTGGCGAGCATCCTTTTTGGTTCTGGCTCGGCCAGGTCAGGGATTGACGATTGATTAAACTACGCGCGGGCGATCGTGTGAGCGAACCGCCCTCCAGACCAAATTGGCCGGCTGAAATACGATCTCAAAGATGCGGTCCGGCGGCGTCATGACCAGGAAGTGAAGCTGTCCCTGGCCGTCCGTCCACCGGCGACCGACATCGCTCACCGGATGGCGTCTGCCGTGCAAAATAAAGCTCTGCGGCGTAATGGTTCCCTGCTCGTCAAAGTGTGCTTCAACTGCGACCGGGCCCAAATCTTGCATCTCCGAACGGGGCATCAACCTTCCCCCATTTCGCGCTCGCCGACGACTTTTGCGGGCACGCCTCGCGCTATGGCATAGGGGGGAATGTCCTTGGTGACCACTGCGCCGGCGGCGACGACCGCGCCGTTCCCGATGGTCGCGCCCCCCAGCACGATCACGCCGGCACCCAACCAAACATCCTCTCCGATGACAATGGGGTATCCCGTGCCCCCTTGCAAACGGACTGGTATATCCCGGCGGAAAATATTGTGATTGCCACACAAGAGCTGTACGTTATTTGCCATCAGGGTATCGCGTCCCACGGTGATTCCGGCATGGCCGAAGAAGATGCAGTAGTGGCCAACGTATACATGCTCGCCGAGCGTGACCGCCTGACCATCTCCCGCGACCAAGACGCAGCCGCGGGAAATCCAGACATCGTCATTCAGGTGAATTGCGCCATCGTGTGCCCAGGCATCCAACAATGTACCTTCGCCTACCAGCACACGATTGCCCAAGAAAATGCGATTTGGCGCCAACATGCGCACGTTTTGCTCGATGAGGCAGCTCCGGCCCAAGCTGCCCAAGACCGTGCGGTAGACAGTACCGCGCAAATAGGTAGAGCCGATGCCGGGCAACCCACTGGCCAGGGTGAGCACCGCGCTTTGCCAGAAATAGCGTGGCAGACTGCTTCCCCCACTCACGCGACGAATATACCGCTGCACATTCCGGCCCAAACCGGGCGCAATGCCTTCGTGGTGGTCTCGTTTGGGGCGAATCCCGCCCTCTTTCGCAGCACTCATGGGTTTATGTCCCGCGTTTTCTGCAGAGAGCCAGGCTCCACGGGAAAGGGAAATGTGTCTCTGCAATATCAAACGCTGTTTCCAGCAAGCGACGGAAGTCCGTTACCGTCCAATTGTGCAGGTGGCCGGCGTCATTTCCCCAGGCTGACAAATTCTTGCCGCGCAAGAAATTCGCCAGCCGGAAAAAGGGTTCATTGGGTACACTGATCAGCGCGTATTGACTTGTAACGCGCTCTATTTCACGCAACGCTTCCACCGGTTTTTCGAGATGCTCCAATACCTCGGTGCACATGACGAGCGGAAACGCATTATCGGCGAAGGGCAGCCGGTAAATATCTCCTTGAAACAGCTTGTTCTTGGGGTTTTGCTGTCCGTTATATTGCAAGGCATCCCTGTCAATGTCTAATCCCCACACGCGCAGACTATTTCGATTTTGCAGGAGATAGTGGGTGACGAACCCTTCCCCGCAGCCGGCATCCAGCAACAGATTGGTTTCGGTCCCGTTCAGCAGCTCTGCCAGGCGGCCATGAAACCGCTCCACCAGTTGCCGCTGTAGGGGGTTGGGGTTGGTATGTTTTTGAAAGTTAGAACGTTGCGTAACTTTCACCGAACGAGCTCCAAAGAACAATCTCACGCCGGTCACCGTAGGATGTGACGGACGGAGTATTCATCCGCACTGTCGTAAGCAAAGTTTCGGATCATTTCGCCGAGCAGGCCAATCGAAGCCAGTTGCACACCGACAACCATGGCCAGGATAGCCAGGAACAGAATGGGTCGCCAGCCGATCGGTGAGCCCAGGAACCATTGGACACTCAGATACGCGCCAATGCCAAAGCCCAGGCTAAAGACAGCGACACCGATCCCGCCGAACAATTGCAACGGTCGCCGCAAATAGTTGGTCAGGAACAGGACGACCAGAAAATCAATGAGCCCGCGGCCGTAGCGCGTCCACCCATATTTGGATTGGCCGGCGGCGCGGGGATGGTGGACGACCGGAACTTCGGTCACCCGGAACCCCTTCCACGAGACCAACACGGGAATGAAGCGATGCAGATCGCCGTACAGCTTCAGGTATTCGGTCGCCTCGCGGCGATACACCTTGAACCCGCAGTTGAAATCGTGCAGCCTGACGCCGGTAAGTGTGGCCACGGTCGCATTGAACAGGCGGGAGGGCAGGGTCTTGTCCAGGGGGTCTTGGCGACGCTGTCGCCAGGCTACGACCAGGTCATACCCTTCTTCGAGCACCTCCAACATGCGCGGGATTTCCGCCGGGTCATCTTGCAAATCGGCATCCAGCGTGACGATCACGTCACCCTCTGCCTCGCGGAAGCCGACGGCCAAGGCCGCCGTCTTGCCAAAATTGCGGCGAAACTGAATGACGCGGACGTGTTGCGGGTCTGCTTCGTACAACGCAACCAACTTCTGGTAAGAACCATCGAGGCTGCCGTCATCTACGAAGACCAATTCATACGGGCTTTGCAACCCCTCCAGCGTTTCTGTCAGCCGCTGGTACAAGAGGTCCAGTGTCTCCTCTTCATCGAAGAGAGGGATGACCACAGATATCTCTGGCAACTGCGTGGTTACCGTGGAAAGCTGTTCGCGGCCAACCGGGGCCACAGATTGTTTGCTCATCGGATCACGACCGGCAGATAAAGTCTAGAGGGGCCGGGCATGGCCGGTCCCAGGCTTACTTCGTCAATCCATGCGTGCCGGGGGTCGGCGCTCCCCTCGCGTTGGAGCGAGAACCGGATGGTCAAGTCTTGGCCGTCGAAGTCGCTCAGGTCCAGCCAATAGTGTGTCCAATCCGTAGCGGTAAGGGGCAGGGTGTAGGTCACCTGGCCGGTATCGCCAATCAGGGCAACAGAGAGGTCACCAGGGCCGGTGCCGGCCGACCGGTACAAGAACGAAAGCGTGGGGTCGGTCAGGTCTTGCGGCCGCCACGGCGACTGGCTGACGCTCGACTCGCCCGCGCCGCTGCCGGCTCCGAGCAACAGGGCAAATTGGCCGGAGTGGACGGTCGTCGTCACCGCCGGTGAGATCACCCCGCCGGCCAGCCACCCGTTTAGGCCGGCCTCGAATCCGCCGTTGTTGACGTCGTTTTGCAAGGGGGGCATGATGAAATCAACGCCTGTGACGATGCTGGAGACGGTGATGGCCGGCAACTCCGGAAGGGTTCCGGCGTAGTCTTGCGTGGGGGTTACGATATAGTCGCCGGAGCTGGGGGTGTATACTTCGTAGTAGCCGTCATAATCGCTCTTCCCCACGTTCAACGCATTTCCGGAGGCCTCTACGTCGGCCCCAAAGAGGGGCAGCCCGCGATTGCCATACACATGGCCGGAGAAACCGTATTCGGCGATGGTGGTGTGTGTGTCGCCATCGCCGGCCGGGTACGTTTCGACGTTGCCCGCGTTGTCGTGTGCGCGCACACGGAAGTAGTAGGTTTGGTTTCCGGTCAGGCTCACCGGTGACTGCGGCCCAAAAGTCGCCTGGGTCGTGGTTGTATTTGTGAGCCAGTCTTGCCAGGTCCCACCTGGTCCCACCCGGTACTGCACGTCGTACCGGGCAATGCCGGAGAGACTATCGCTGCCACTCCATTGCACCGTAAAAGCGGTCTGCTTGAAGGGCGAGAGAGGGATCATGCTCGAAATGGGGGGTGTGGCGTCGGTCACCAGCGTGTACGTATCGGCCTGGTCGCCGTTGTACGATTCCCAGTTCCCCGCGCGGTCCTGTGCCCGGCTGCGGAAATAGTAGGTGTGGCCGTATTGCCCTGTGAAGTCTCCCGATACAGCGGATGTGTTCGTCAGCCAGTCGGTCCAACTCCCGGATGGGCCGTCTCGGACTTGAATGTCGTAAACGCTGACACCGGTACCCAGTTGGTTGCCCCCGGAGTTTCCGGTATCCGTTCCCGCCCAACTGGCGTTGATGACCGGTCCCTCGCTGGTCGCCGGCAGGGCCACGACCGTAGACGATGGCGCTACGGTATCCTCGTTGATCCAGGATAGCGTCAAGAACGTGTCGTACCAGGTGTTGGCTACGACTTCCATTAAGGGGCCATAGGGGTGTACGAAATACTGGAGATAGTTTTGCCAGTTGGGATAGGCGGTTATTGCGTTCCATTGATCCGCCAACAGGTAATGATGCTCGCTCGCCAGGCCGCGGATGCTGCGATTCGTCTCCTCCGTCTCGTCCCCCTTGTCATCTGAACGGGGGGGGATGGTCGCCAAAATCCCTTTGACCGACATGCTCTTGGCCAGGTCCATGTCCGATTTCAGATTGACCGTAACACGGGTCGGCGTGCTCGACTTGTAGTGCGTGATGTCATTGGTCCCTTCCATGACCAAAACGTATTGAGGGGTCCATCTGTTCAACGTGCTCCCCAGGCGTTCCAGCCCTTCGGATGTCCACTCGCCGGGCACCCCTTCGTTGATCACTTCGCTGGGATAAACGTGGTCGTCTATGCGTTGCTCCAGAAGTACCGGGTAGGTATCCGGTGCGTTGTAGCCGCCGTAGGTGATGCTATCTCCAAAGGCAACCAGGCGACCGACAACCGTGGCCGGACGCATAGCGGTCGCTGCTATGGTTACGGGAGCCAGGGGCCGGAAACGTATCGCTTCCAGCGGAGAGACGCGCAAGGTGGCTTGCCCATCGCTCCAGGCGACAGCGGCACGGCCGGCGTGGTCCAGGGCCAGTGCCGCGAATGTGGAGGCCGCACCTGTGGTCGCCGAAATACCCCGGGGGGCGCTCCACCCGGAACCGCTCTGCCGGCTGTAGGCGATGGCCCGGCCGGTACTCCAGGCCAGATGGACTGTTCCCTGGCCATCAATCGCCATCGCGGGGTCGTGGACGGCGCCGGCGATTTCCGCGCCGGGGATCCGCTGTTCTGCTGCCCAGCCGCCGGCGGTTCGGCGTGTGGCAACAAGGTTGCTCCGTCTTTGTGCCGCATCCCATCCAACCCAGGCGACCCGGGGCTGCCCTTGCGGATCCACGGCCAGCGTTACCGCGTCGTCCGGCGTACCATCCGGTACGCTCACCCGTTCCGGCGCGGCCCATTGACCGTGCGCGCGATGGGCGGCGAAGATCGAAACGTCGCCGCCTGCTTCGTGGCGCGGCCAGGCTACCCAGACGCTGCCATCTTTGCCCACCGCAATGCGGGGAGCCCAATCGTACATTCCCGCATCGGAATCGCGGGTCAGTTGTACCGGTGCTTTCCAGGATGCTCCGTCCCATTGGCGGACGAAGAGTTCGTAATTGTTCCCAACGTACCCGCTCCAGGCTGCCCAAATCTGGCCATCCGGCCCGCCTGCCAGGGCGGGAAAGCGACTCGCGATGCCGGGGAGGGAGATTTCTTCGGGCAAAGACCAGCGGCCTCTATCCCATCGCGCCACCCACACGGCGTCATCCGTACCGGTCGAGCGGCTCCAAGCCACCCAGACCCGATCTTGCCCATCAATCGCCAGGCTGGGCGCATGATCCCAGGCCCGCGGATCGGGGGCCACCGGCACCGGTGTGGACCAGCCATCGCCCTGCTGCCGGCTGAACATGATCTCGCTGTCTCGGCGATTGCCAAACAGCCCCGCCTGTTCCCACACCATCCAGCCGTTCCCTTGGGAATCATAGGCCAAGGCGGGATAGGCCACATCAACGGCTCCGGTCGTTCCGGAGGCAATGGTTACCAATTCTTGACGCTGTGCCTGCCCTCGCATGGGCAAAATCGCCCCGGCCAAGATGACCGCCAAGAGCAGGCCAGAAAACCTTCTACGCATGTATGTCCTCGTATTTCATATTCAAAGCAGTCCTCATGAGCGTATGCACGCCACCAAGGATGAAAATGGCGGGGCGTGAAACGTGAAGACGTGAAACGTATTGCGTCTTACGCATCACGCATCACGTTTTACCTGACACCTGACACGTTATTTTCAAAGCAGCAGTGTCTCACCCCAAGTATCCTAAGCCCTGCAAACGTTTTTGCATGGCCGCCGCTTCTTCTGCATCGTAGAGCGGCGCTTGCGCCGCTGCCGCAGATGAGTCAGACCGGGCTGTCTCGTATCGTATCTTGTGTGTGCGCCGCCAGTCATCCGAGAAAACCTCGGCCAGCGGCCGGCCGTCGAGGTCATCGGGCAAGGGCAGATCAAGGGCGTTCAAGATGGTCGGTACCAGGTCAAAGACCGAGGCTCCTTGCACCTGATTGCCCGGCTCGATTCCCGCCCCGACCGCAAGGAAGACGCCCTCCGGGCAATGTCGTCCCTGCAAGTAATCGGCTGGAATCGGTGCGATGGTCTGCGTTGCCGAAAGACTGTCGCTGGCCAGATAGGGCTGGTCGCCAAACGAAAAGATGATGTCGGGCATCTTTGGCAGCGATGGGCCGTCGTACAACTCCTCGCGACGCCAGACCTGGGCCAGCACAAGCCGGCCCGTTGCGGGGTCACGCAGTTCTTGGAGCGCGGCCAGGATATCGTCACGCACGGCTTCGTACTCGGCCCCCGGAAGGACGCATCCGTGCGGTTCGCGCCCCTGCAGGTTGATGAATATCCCCTCGCTGGCCGGGCTGCCGGCATAGGCGCGCGTTCGTGCCCAGTCCAGGGGTATCGCCGCCATCGCTTCCAGGCGGCGCGCCAAGCCCATGCGCGCCATGCGACCCACGTGGCGGCGCAGGCCAAGCACGTCGGCACGGCGCACGGTGTCTTTCAGTCGCTGCTGCGTCAGTCCCAGTCGCTGGAAGATGCGTTGTGAGGGGGCGGCCTCCTCTTCCGCAAAGGTCAGGTACCCGTGATCGGCCAGAAAACGATTCGCATGGAAGAAGTTTCTCGCCGGGCCAAAGCCGTGGTCGCTGATGATGAAGAGGGTTGTTTCATCGTCCAGCGAATCCAGGCGATGGCCAATCGCCTCGTCGGCCACGCGGTAGCATTCGCGCAAGGCCTCTCGAATCTCGGTATGGG
>CAZFFM010000189.1:0-7022 GCA_964517425.1 uncultured Ardenticatenales bacterium
TCTGTGGCTGAAAATGCTGTGTTATTTTGTGCCTTCGTGTCTTCGTGGTTCATTTAAGAGAGTTGCCGCGCAAGAATATGACTGACACCCACTCGGCCGGAGATAATTGACGAATTTGGCGTTTTCCAGTACACTTAAGCAGAATAACTACTTGGACAATGTCACACGAACATAAAACGGGCCCTATTTGCCGTCCAGTGACCACAGCTCCTGTCCACGGAGGCGCGTCTCAGGTGAGCTATACCCGGGAAGCAGGCCCCCGGGGACGAGGGCTGCAAGCCTTACGTCCGGTGTGACCCTGTCAAACTACACAATTGTTAACGCTGGTCTACCCAGAAAGTAACAAGCAGGTTTCCCTACGTAATTTACTTTTCAAAAGTGGTGCGAGACCTTCATAAAATACAGAAGGAGTATTGGGTATTTCAAACATGGCTGTTCCCTTGGAAGATCATTCTCCAAATGACAAAAGGAATGACTTGTCCAGCGACGGTGTTGGACGGCCCGCAATGAGTGAAGAAGAGGCAGGAAGCAACGGAGAACCCATACCCGAAGAAATGACGGAGGCAGCCTCCGACTTCCCCACGCCTGTGGATTCGGAAGAGGAACTGCTTGCAAACGATGATTTCCCGGAGGAAGACACCCCAGCGGAAGAGTACCCTGTTCCTCCCCCCGCTCAACTTGAAGTCGTCATCCCCGAAGACCCGCGCGTGCTGATCACGGAATTGGCCGACGAGCCGAGCTTCTCCAAGGACCCTGTGCTTATGTACCTCCAAGAGATAGGGCAAGTACCCCTGCTCAACAGTTCCGACGAGAGTTGGCTGGCCATGATGATTGGGGCCCCTGTGCTTCTGAAGCGCCTTCAAGAGAAAGCGGCTGCGTCCGGCGACGCCAGCCCGCTGTCGGTAGCTTCTCGGGCGTACGAGCAACTGCTTGGCGATTGGAGAATCGTTCGGGGCAGTGACCCTGAGCTGGGCATTTACTTGTTTGATTTGGGGAGGATGATCGACGACATTCGGAACATGCGAACTTCCATGATCTCGGCGACTACATTCTACCCGGAAGACCTTTTTGAGCAAGCATTCCCAGACGTGGGGGGGATCGAAAATGACGGAGAACCCACTGAACTTTCGGTGGAAGCACGGGCGTTGCGAGAGAAACTATTCGACATCCCGTTAGTCCTACACCTCTTCCCGTACCCCCTGCTTCAGACACTTCGAAAGTGCTATGAGCAAACCAACGATTTGCGGTCTCTGGAGATATTCCAAGAGATTATGGCTGCCAACAGCGATGCGTTTCCTGAACATTGGACAAAGATTGTCGGAGAAGCTGCGCAGGCTCAACAAATACTGACCGAGTCGAATCTTAGGCTGGTGGTCAGCGTGGCCAAACGGTATGTCGGGCGTGGCCTGTCCATCCTCGACTTGATTCAAGAGGGCAATCTGGGGCTGCTCCGCGCCGTTGAAAAGTTTGATTACACCAAGGGTTACAAATTCTCCACGTATGCCACCTGGTGGATTCGTCAGGCCATCACGCGATCCATTGCAGACCAGGCCCGTACCATTCGCATTCCGGTACACATGCACGAGACCATCAACCGTTTGGTGAGAGTCTCCCGGCAATTGCTGCAAGAGCTAGGGCGCGAACCCAGCTCCGAAGAAATCGCTCTGGAAATGAATCTTCTCACAGAAGAAGAGCGAGAGCAAATTGACAGCACATTACTCCAAGGGAAGCCGTTGGACGCTGCGCTGAATCGCAAAATCAAACGCGCGGCATCTAAAGTTCGTCGCATTATGAGTCTTTCGCAAGAACCAATGTCGCTGGAAACCCCCGTCGGCAGTGAAGACAACAGTTTCCTGGGCGATTTCCTCGAAGACGAGACTGTGCCAGGCCCGGTTGATGTTGCTTCGCGCAGAATGTTGCGTGAGGAGATGAGCGGTATCCTCAATTCGCTCGGCAAGCGGGAGCGAGAAGTGCTGGAACTGCGGTTTGGCCTGACAGATGGTCGAAGTCGCACCCTGGAAGAAGTGGGGCAGCAATTCGGCGTAACGCGCGAGCGAATCCGCCAGATTGAGGCCAAAGCATTGCGCAAGCTGCGCCACCCGTTACGCAGCAAGAAGCTGCGAGACTTCCTGGGGTAGTTCGCAATACGCCGGCCCCGCAATATGTTGCAGTGCAGCTAGCAGGCTGTCGAAGATCCCCATTTCTCACAGAAAAACACAGATTCTTAGGCCAAATCATCGGAAAATCTGTGTTAATCCTGCAAATCTGTGTCCCATGATTCTTTCTCCGACAAGCTGCTAGGTCAAGTCCCCGGCAGTGAAGCTATCGGGCAGGAGATGGGCCAGTGTCGCCACGCGCGTATGCCCCGCTTCGTCTGCCATAATCACGACCAGCGCACCCGCGTCAAACTCCCGCAAAACTTGCCGGCACGCGCCACAAGGCGACGCCCCATTCTCCGTGACGACGGCCAGCGCCTGAAAATCCTGCTCTCCGTCGGCAACGGCATGGAACACGGCGACACGTTCCGCGCACATGGCATGGCCATAAGCCGCATTCTCCACGTTGGCACCGGTATAAACTTTTCTGGATTTTGTCAGCAAGGCGGCGCCTACAGCATATTGCGAGTACGGCGCATAGGCCTGTTTGCGTGCCTCACCGGCAGTCTTGATCAAATGTCCATATTCTGGCTTTTCCATTATGGAACGCTCCCCCCTTTCCGGTTGCATAGCCTCACTTCTGCTGCCAATCCAGGCGGTTCCAACAAGCTTCGGATCCATCCACGAACTGACCGGTATCTGTGACAACCACCGGGGTACTCAAGGCAACATTCGCCTCATCTACCACAGAAACCTGGTAGCTTGTGGCCACATTGTTTACGGGAATATCGTACATCCCCTGGTCGGGAGGATTCTTTGAGGTGTTTTCGTAGACGTTGCCCCACTGATCTACGGCACGGATATGCACACCTGACAGGGGCTCCCCCCCACTATTGTATACTTCCCCAAATATGTAATGACCCGAGCATCCGCGTCCATAGTCTGGGGCAGGGGGGCCAACAGCCACAAAACTATAGCCCGGCGCTGGCGGTGCGCCGGCTTCTGGAGCAGGCGTAGATTCAGTCGGCGGTGTGGGTGGGCGCGTTGCAGCCGCACGACGCTTTTCAGCATCACAACGTCTTCCGGCATCTGTTTTCTGGGCTTGCAGATTTTGGGGCGAAGTCCCTGCTGTCTGGTCAACTTGTATCGCGGCCTGGTACTGTTCTGCGGCCTGGCACCAGATATGCTTGCCGTAGAACACATTGCCATACTGAATATGTGCTTCGCGGAGACGAACGGCAACGTCATGGTATTGCGGCGACTCTTGGTAGATGCGTTCAAAGGCCTGTATGGCCAGGTCCCAAGCTGAATTCCACGATTGCATGCCCTGCCGGTACGTTTCGGCATACCGGCGCTGGCGCATGGCATCAGGATCGTTTGGGCGGAGCGCAAGCGCTTGATCAAACTGCTGCAAGGCCTCGTCCCACGCATTTGCTTCTGTGGCCGCGATTCCCGCTTGCATGTGCGCATTGAATAGAAGGGTTTGCACCTCTCCTTCCCGATAATCGGGAGCGGCGCCTACCAGCTCCTCCAACTTTGTCGCCGCCTGGGCCCACTGCTTGTTGTCATAGAGAGACTTTCCCTCCGCATATAAGGCAGCCAAAACATCAGACGCCGGTGTCAGTGTAGGTATGCTTTGGATGTTGCCCTCCTCGCTTTCCACGACCTGCAGGGCCTCTTGTGCAACGGTGAAATCGGGTACTAGATGTACCGCTTCCCGAAACTCAGCAGCGGCCAATTCCCTGCGGTCAGCGCGCAAGTATTCCAAACCTTTTTGGTAGTGTACGACAGCCGCTCGCCGGTTTTCGAAAGTCCTGTCGCGGGTTCCACGATACACACCCAAGACGCCAAAAACTGTCATAGCTACGAGGAGGCAGCCGGCAGTCAGTAAGAATAGGCTAAGCCAGGCCCGGGGAGAAATCCGCAACGGCCAACGGCTGGCAATGTTGTCGGCCCAATTTTTCTCGGCGGACGGTTGGGCAACCACTTCCTTGGGAAGCAGAGGAGCTTTGCACCAGGCACATTCTGTCTCGCCTTCACGGATTACTGTTCCACAGCGGGGACAAATCTGCATCGTTGTCTCTCACAATCTAATGACCAACACTTTCTCCATTGCGCCTCCCATTATAATCCTTCTTACGCATCTTGTCCAACAGAGCGCGTCGTTGGGGTGTGCGTCATTCGCTTGCGCGGAACTCTCTCAAATGAACCACGAAGGCACAAAATAACACAGCATTTTCAGCCACAGATTGCACGGATTTCCACAGATTTTCATCTATTCTTTCTGGATTTTCCGTGAAAATCCGTGACAAAAGTAAAAAACGCCAGCGTCCAGGTTGGGACATTGGATAGGCCTGACGAGTAGGCTTTCTCGTTTGCCCTACTTCGTATACTTCGTGGCTTTGTGTCTTGGTGGTAAGGGCAGGGCGTGAATGATTGCAGGCGAAAAACTTTGACGGCCACCCCCGAAGTATCCCCTTGTCAGAATCGAGAACCTATGATATACTGCTTTAGTAGCTTGTCGGAGAAAGAATAATTGGACACAGATTTTTCGATGATTTGGCCTAAGAATCTGTGTTTTTCTGCGAGAATCTGTGTTCATCTGTGTACGTGCAAAGATTTTTCGGTCAATCAGGCTATGTTGCGTGCGGAACCGCTTATGAGAGATCCCCAACCACACAAATATCAACTTCACCTCGAAAGCATCCAGGATTCAGCTCAACCAGATGATTGGGAGCATTTCGTGGCCCATTCCCGGTGGGGCCATATCCTGCAATCGTATCGCTGGGGTCAGTTCAAAGAACAGTTCGGTTGGAAAGCGCACCGTCTCACGCTCGTTGAACAAGATGCCATCGTGGGGGGGGCACAGGTGTTGATACGCCCCCTGCCGCTGGGGCGCACGCTTGCCTATGTTCCACGCGGCCCGGTCGTTGCGCCGGACTGCGACGATGCTTTGCGGCAGATTCTGGACTACGCGATTGCCCTTGCCCGTCGGCATCGGGCCATCTTTCTCAAGGTAGAACCTGTGTGGGGCGTGTCCGAGGACCGGCCATCCCTGTGGAAAGAACTGGGAATGCAACCAGGAGAAACGGTCCAACCACGGAGTACAATCATGGTAGACCTGACCGGCAGCGAGGAGACCTGGCTGGACCGGATGAAATCAAAGACCCGCTACAACATCCGTCTGGCTGGCCGGAAGGGCATAGAGGTTCACGAGGGAAACAAGGATGATCTGCCAATCTTCCATGAATTGATGGCCGTCACCGGACAACGAGACCACTTTGCCGTTCGTGACCTGGCCTATTACCGCAAGGCGTGGGAAGCGTTTGCCTCTGCCGGACTGGCCACGCTGCTTCTGGCCACATTCGAAGGGGAAGCATTGGCCGGCCTGATGCCCTTTGCGTTCGGCGAAACCGCCTGGTACATGTATGGGGCCTCGTCAAATCGCCACCGGAACAAAATGCCCAACCACGCCCTGCAATGGGCGGCCATGCGTTGGGCTAAATCGCGCGGATGCACGATTTATGACTTGTGGGGCATACCAGATGAAGCGCCCGCAGATCAAAACAAGGACGCAGATTTACCCGACCCGTCCAAAGGCTCCCTTTGGGGAGTCTACCGGTTCAAGAAAGGCTTCGGAGGACGCCATTTCCGATCTGCCGGTGGTTACGATGCAGTTCTCGCTCCTTCGCTTTACTGGGCCTACCAGCAAGTCCAGAAATGGCGACATCGGAGGACCTGACGAGCTGATCGTGTGATGCGGGCGTCACCCCACAGAATCGCCCTTTACTATCTTTTCTAAAACCGAACCAGGCACAGTTGACGAATTATTCAACTGGCAGTATAATCATTATGAACGTGCAAGAGTTGCTCCAGGAAGACCGGTCTCAAGCACGTTTCGCCACGTACTAACCGAATTATACAAAAGGAGCAACAACGCTATTTCGTGCAATTCGGCGCATATCCTGAATACCAACGACACGGTTACAAATTATTACATTTCAAGCATCTCCCGGCAATACCAGCAGAGAGTTGCACAAGGTATTAGCAATGGCACTCAAGGGACACTTACGCGATTTTAGTTTGGCTCAACTCCTAAATCTGGTCAACCTGGCACACAAAACAGGTGAGTTGCAGGTGTCGAGTGGGAAAAAGCAGGCGGGACTCTTTTTCCGCGATGGTCGCCTTATTGACGCCAGCTTCAACCACAGCTCCAATAAGAACCTTTTGACACTTTTGCAAAAAGGGGGAAAGCTTTCGGAGGAACAAGCACAAACGATTCGTGGCCATGTTGTAGGACAGAGTGACAAAGAATTAGGGTTGGTCCTTATCAATGCCGGCTTCGTCTCCCAATCTGATGTCCTTCAGACAATTCGCAAACACCTTTTGGATGTAGTATACACCCTTTTCACCTGGGAAGATGGCGATTTCTCTTTCGAGGCAAGCGCAACCCCTTCCGATGGCAAGATACTTGCCTCAATCAGCCTGGACGGCATTATCATGGAGGGGGGGCGGCGCGTACAAGAATGGGAATGGCTCCAGGTCGCATTGCCCAGCCTCGATGTCACCCTCCGGTTTACGGAAAAGCCCGGTGCCAGCTTGCAAGACATCAAGCTGAGTGTAGAAGAATGGCGTGTGATTTCATTTATCAATCCGCGTAACACAATTCGCCAAATCTCCCGTTACAACAACATGACCGATTTCCAGATTCGGAAGATCGTATCACAACTTATGGAAAAAGGCTTGGTTGAAGCAGTCAGTACACCTGTGAGCCAGCCTGTAAAATGGGTCGAGAGGGCACCGATGCCACAAATCAAGCCCCCACCTGTACGCAAAGGGGTCATCTTGCGTTTGATTGATCGCATACGAGGCCTCTAGCAGGCTGTCGGAGAGAACAGTTTTTTCTTTTTAGAACACAGATTTTCA
>CAZFFM010000190.1:0-6979 GCA_964517425.1 uncultured Ardenticatenales bacterium
CGATATACTTCATGGGAGCCAACTCTATGAAATAGATACGATATGCGAATAGTTAGTTGCACATTGTACCCCATTTCGCCGGTTGGCTCAAATCAATTATGGGCAGACACCGACCCCTGTTTCGGCCCTTTTACGGAGCCCGCCGCCCTGTTTTACCTACCTCCATGTCCCCAGTGCAATACGCTCACATGCGTGTGACCTTTGGGTGGCGTCCGTCAAAGTTTTGCGTCCACAATCATTCACACATGCCTTTAACCACAAAGACACGAAGCATACAAAGTGGGGCAAGCGAGAGAGCCTGCTCGTCGGGCCTATCTCATTTCCCAACGTCGAAACTGGAATCTGGCGAAAATCATATTGCCCGTATAATACGGCGTTTTCAGCCACAGGTTGCACGGATTTCCACAGATTTTCATCTATGCTTGCTGATTTTTCCGTGAGAATCCGTGACCATCCGTGGCAAAAACGAAAATGCCAGTGTCCAGGTCGAAACATTCAACCTGGTTGTTCTTTGTGCCTTCGTGTCTTCGTGGTTCATTTGGGAGAATGGCCGCGCAAAATATGACGGGCACCCACCTTTGGGTGGGGGTGGGGCTTTGACTTGTGTGCAAAACTATGGTACTATCCCTCCGTTGGAAAGACCAGGATCGTTACTATCGGTAAGGACTTTTGCTTTATGCGGATTGCTATCACCGGCGCTCGCGGCCAGCTAGGCCGCAGTCTGCAACAGATTCTACGTCACGAAAAGGTAATGCCCCTTAGTCTGCCGGATTGGGACGTCGCCGACCCAGAGATCGGCGACCGGCTGGCAGACCTCAAGCCGGAAGTCGTCCTCCACGCTGCGGCGATGACCAACGTGGATGGCTGCGAGTTGAATCCGGAAAAAGCCTATCGCGTGAATGTGCTCGGCACACGTAACGTCGCCTTGGGCGCGCGAAAAGCCGGCGCGGACTTGCTTTATGTGAGTACCGATTATGTGTTCGACGGCCATACGGATACGCCTTATTGGGAATTCGATGTTCCCCGCCCCCTCAGTGTTTATGGAAAATCGAAGCTCGCCGGTGAGGACTTCGTCCGCCATCTGATGGACCACTACTACATCGTGCGTACAGCGTGGGTGTATGGCCCCGGAGGTACGAACTTCGTGGAAAAGGTATTGAGATTGGCTTCCGAACGGCCCTCTTTGTCCATGGTGGCTACGGAGTTTGGGTCGCCTACCTACACGGTACATCTGGCGGAGGCAGTTGCCCGCCTGATTCGCACACAATTATATGGAACGTATCATTTAACCAATACGGGCCTCTGTTCTCGTTATGAGTTTGCCCAGGCCATTCTGCGGCTGGCCGGCTATCCAGATTATCCACTACGGGCCAGCACATCCTATCCCCGTCCGGCCCCTGTGCCGGCCCGCGCGGAATTGCGCAATTTCTGTGCTGCCGAAATAGGGATTACGCTTCCTCCATGGGAAGAGGGCCTGGACGCTTACTTCCAAGCACGTGGGGAGTAGATGTGTGGTGCCACAACCATATCCCTTCGTCTCCGTCGTAATCCCCAATTGGAACGGAGTACACCACCTGGTCACCTGTCTCGATTCTCTGGGCCGCCAAACGTACCCAAACTTCGAAGTGATTCTGGTGGACAATGGCTCGACCGACGGATCGGTGGTGTTGGCGCAAGAACGTTACCCCGCTGTACGCCTGCTGGTACTGCCAGAGAATCAGGGCTTTGCCGGCGCCGTCAATGCCGCCATCCGCGACCTGGCACAGGGCGAAATCATCGCCCTGCTCAACAATGACACGGAGGTGCACCCAGACTGGTTAGCCGCTTTGCAGGACGCTCTGGCCCGCTACCCCAAGGCCGGCATGGCCGCTTCGAAGATACTTCTCTTTGACCGGCGTGACACCTTCCATTCGGCCGGCGACAGTTTTGGCGTAGACGGTATGCCGGTAAATCGGGGGGTGTGGCAACGCGACATTGGCCAATTCGACCGCGAAGAATTGATTTTTGGCGGTTGCGGCGGGGCGGTTGCCTACCGGCGGGCCATGCTGGATGAAATCGGTCTCTTCGACCGCAACCTGGGCAGCTATTGCGAAGACGTAGACTTGAACTGGCGCGCACAGTTGGCCGGCTGGCAGTGCGTCTACGTCCCACAGGCAATCGTCTATCACAAAGTGAGTGCGACAGGCGGAGGACCACTCTCCAGCTATCACGTGGGTCGCAATGTCCTCTGGGTGTTGGCTCGGGATTACCCCACAGCACTTTGGCGCAGACACTGGCCTGCTATCCTGCGCAGGCAGGGACAGGTGACCGTTAAAGCGCTGCGTGCGTGGCGAGGTGCGGCCGCGCGTGCCCGATTGCGGGGGCAGGTGGCCGGCTTGTGGGGCATGGCCTCTATCTGGCTCCACCAACGCCCTGCCGTACAGCAAACACGCCGGGTCAGCGAAGAATACTTGCACGCGCTCCTGGAAAGTTGACGGATTGGGCAAGACCGTGTATGATTAAGGCAATAATTCGTGCCAGACAGAAAATGTGACATTGTCGAAATAGAATGTGTCTGATGTTACCTAACCAACCTTATCTTTCCATCGTAATTCCCGCCTATAATGAGGAGCGCCGCTTGCCCCTCACCCTGGAAAAAGTGATTACCTTCTGCGAGGCCCAGCCGTATGACTATGAAATCCTGGTCGTGGACGACGGCAGTACCGATCGTACCGTGGCCTCGGTGGAAGCCGTCGCATCCAGCTTGCCCCAGGTTCAAATTATCCGCAACGATCACCGGGGAAAAGGATATGCAGTCCGCAACGGCATGTTGGCCGCTCATGGCCAGATCATATTGTTCACAGATGCGGATCTCTCAACACCCATCGAAGAAACCGAACGATTGCTTTCCTGGTTCAACAAGGATTATGCTGTGGTCATAGGCTCGCGGGAAGGCGTTGGCGCGCAGCGCTATGGCGAGCCAGGTTATCGCCATCTGATGGGGCGCGTGTTCAACCTGGTGGTCCGCCTGCTGGCGGTACGCGGCATCCAGGACACCCAATGCGGGTTCAAGGCATTTCGGCACGACGCGGCCCACCGAATTTTTGAGCGTGTCCAACTCTACGGAGAGAAAGCAGGGGTCGTCACCGGCAGCATGGTTACCGGTTTTGACGTAGAGGTTCTCTTTCTGGCTCGCAAGCTGGGGTATCCCATCAAAGAGGTCCCCGTGCAATGGTACTATGCGAATGAAAGCAAGGTAGATCCCCTACATGATTCGTTGCGCAACTTTCGAGACGTCGTGCGTGTACGCTGGAACGATTTACGCAAACGATATCGCGAATAGAAGGAGACGCACGTGCTCGCTACTGTAAACAGTTGTGCCGTGATTGGACTGGATGGTGCTATTGTCAAGGTAGAAGTGGACATCTCGCGGGGTATGCCTTCTTTGATCATTGTCGGACTGCCCGATGCCGCGGTGAACGAAAGCCGCGAGCGCGTGCGTACCGCCATCAAGAACAGCAGCCTGCGTTGGCCCGGCGGCCGAATGACGATCAATCTGGCACCGGCGGACCTGCGCAAAGAAGGCCCCGCCTACGATCTACCCATTGCCATCGGCGTGTTGGCGGCCTCCGAACAAGTGTGGCCCGACTCGCTGGATAGTGCCATCGCTATCGGTGAACTCTCTTTGGATGGGAGCACACGGCACACCACCGGTGTGCTGCCCATGGCCACAACGGCCAAAGAGCAAGGATTCAAGCGTATCTTCGTTCCTGTGGAAGATGCCGCAGAAGCGGCATTGATTGAGGAACTGGAGGTAATACCGGTACGGTCTCTTTCCCAATTGACCGGACACTTGCAGGGTCTCACGCCTATCGCCCCGTACACCGTGCAGTTCGATACCGAAAGCGGCACACCACCCAGCTACCCCACGGACTTTTCTGAAATCAAGGGGCAAGAACACGTGAAACGCGCGCTAGAAGTGACCGCCAGCGGCGGCCACAACGTCTTGATGTCTGGGCCTCCGGGAGCCGGCAAGACCTTGCTTGCCCGGGCCCTGCCGTCCATTCTTCCCCGCATGACGATTGGCGAAGCGCTGGAAACCACCAAAATCTATAGTGTGGCCGGAATGCTGCCCCCCGAGACGCCGCTCATACGATACCGGCCGTTTCGCGCTCCCCACCACACCATTAGTCATGCCGGCCTCGTCGGCGGCGGACGGTGGCCACGCCCGGGCGAGGTGAGTCTGGCCCATCGTGGCGTCCTCTTCCTCGACGAGCTTCCGGAGTTCGGACAGCGCACGCTCGAAGTGCTGCGCCAACCTTTGGAAGACCGCATTGTGACCATCTCCCGCGCCGCCGGCACACTGACCTTTCCCGCGAATCTGCTATTGGTCGGAGCAATGAACCCCTGCCCCTGCGGATACTACGGCGATAGCGTGAGAGAATGTACGTGCTCCATGAGCGCGGTTAGTCGCTATCAGAAACGCATTTCGGGGCCGTTACTGGACCGCATTGATATTCACCTGGAAGTGCCCCGCGTGGATTACGACAAGTTGAGCAGCGACCGTCTGGGCGAACCGAGCGCGGCCATTCGGGAACGCGTGGAGCAGTCTCGTACTCGCCAACGAGAACGCTATGCCCATTCAACCCTCACCTGCAACGCGGACATGGGGCCGGCCGAAGTCCGGCAATTCTGCGCCCTCGATACGGCCGGTCGCAGTTTGATGCGCAGCGCCATGACCCAAATGCAGCTCAGCGCTCGCGCTTATCATCGCATCCTCAAGCTGTCACGGACCATCGCGGATCTATCGGGAAGTGACCAGATCGAAACCGCGCACCTAGCCGAGGCTCTGCAATATCGCCCGCGACGCCACGATTAGATTTGCGCGGCGGGCGCCCCCTTTCCCCTCTACTTTCGCACTACGGGCAAAAAGAGTTTTCGCGGGAATGTTGGTGCTGTCGCACTGGGGGTCGGTGAGGCCGTATACGTCGGCGATGGGGCCGGCGTTTGCGTGGACGTTGCACTCGGCGTAGGCGAGGAAGTCGGCGTGGGCGTGCTGTCCAGCGGAAGATCGTAAACGATGGTCAACCGCGGGCGTTGGGAGAGGTTCCAAAACTCAGATGCAGCAAAATCCATTTGGGTTGATGAAACTCCCGAAGGGTATAACAGCAATCCGTGATTGCTTTGTGGCGTGTTCACCCAGCGTTGGGCCAGCCAGGTGACCGGAAAGCCATACCACCGTGAGTCGCCAGACAGAAAGGTTCGAAGAGCAAAGGAGGCCGAGTCGCGATCGGATGTGGTGTCACTGGCCCCCTGCTGCCCCCAAAGGGAAGCCGCTGTGGCCGCATACCAGTCGGCGTCGTCTTCCGACCAGGGTCGCTTCAATCCGTACGCGCGCCCACAGGCATAGAGACCATTGCTCTGCCAGGTAGCGTACAGGCTCAAGGTAGCGCTGACCACGTTTGCTTCCGCAGGAATAGCGCGTAGATCAAACTGGAGCAGGGGAAAGGATACATCCCCGGTACGCAAGGCCATCCCTGAATTTGTGCCATGGGTGAGCGACGATTCCCAGACATTTATGTAGGTATCCGTCGTTCCTGTGTAGTCGCCGGCTCCTTCTTGCAGCGTCACTGTGACCCTTTGCGAGAGAGGCGGGGGAGTCAGAGTCGGCGGGGGAGTGGCTGGCGGAGGCTCTGCCAGAGATTGCGGCGCGATGTCCGGCAGCCGGGTGACGGTGGCGAAGTCGTGAGCCAGGATGTAACGATAGACATCTATGCTGGGAGCGACCCAAACCTCATCCGTGCCGCCCGCACCGAAGTGTGTGTAGAGATAGTCGCTGGAAACCTCCACCGGATCGCAGGCCTCGGCCACACCGTGTTCCAGCAGCGTCAGCCAGTAATGTGTGCCCGGATAGGCCATGATTTTGGCGTGCATTTCGTCAAACAGGGGTTCCAGCGGCTGCACGGAGCGTCTGCCGATGAGGAAGTTGTCCTTGCCATGGATGAAACCTTCGACCTGTCGCCAGGCTTGCGCTCCCAAGCCCTCGACGAGGTATAAACCCAGCGCCTCGGAGTTCGCGGCGACAATGGGGTTGTAGTGGTCATCGTGAAAAGGGGCTGTGAAGGCGCGGACGGTGTACCCCGGCACAGTGGCCGAAATGGCCTCACTGGCCATAGAGATGTCTCGGAGCACGGCATCGGTGTTTGGAAACTGTGACACATAGTAATGGCTGTACGTGTGGTTGTTGAGTGCCCATCCGTCCGCCAGCAATTGCTGCAACTCAGCCTGCCCCATGAAACCGGGCTGCCCGATGCGATTCCCAACGATAGCTGCGCTTGCCGCGTAGCCGTAGCGGTCTAGAATGGGCTTTGCGTTGGTCAACGTGGAATCGGCGCCATCATCGAAAGTCAGGCTATAGGCCCAGGACTTGTCATCTTTGAGAGGCGTGATTTCCGTGTGGCCCAGTGCGGTAGAGTCGGATATTGCGCCACGGACCCGTATGACCACGTCGGAGGCCGCCGTAGAAAAGAGGACTTCGCCATGGCCGGCATCGTAAACCGAGGGGACATAGTCGCCATCGCCGTTGACCGTAGCGTCGGTCGCCGGCCCTACCATGACCCGAAGAGTCAGCGGCGCGGCTCTCGCCCAATCTGGGATCGCGTTCCGGTCAATAGAGAAGTGCAAATAGAGGTCTGTATTGCCTTCTGCCGGTATGTGCGGGTAGAAAATGCCAGCTAGCAAGAGCACGAAAAAGGTTGCAGAGACAAAGAGACCGATACCGGCGTGGGCAAGGCAATGGCCGGCTTCATTATTGGCAACAAAGGACGTGCTTGGGCAGAGTCCGCCAACGGAATGTTTCACAGCGCGCGCGCTTCTGTTCTTTTCCTTCATGGTCAGGGCAGAGTATAGAGCAGCAACACAATATTGTCAAGTGCGTTGACTCGCGGGTGGCCGTCAAAATTTTGCGTTTGCAATCATTCACGCCCTGCCCTTACCACCA
>CAZFFM010000191.1:0-6938 GCA_964517425.1 uncultured Ardenticatenales bacterium
GGTTGGCGTCCCAGGCCCCGTCATTCATGCGGGGCCGTCTGGCGACTGACATCTGGCTACTGGCTACTATATTTTCATAACAGTAAGGGCTAATGTCCGGGACGAAGGTTGCCCTATTTTTGGAAAAGGGTATAATTCATGGGGATGCAAACACACGCGTCGGAGGGAAGGTGTCGTGCATAGAGAAGTGGACAGAGCATACGTAGGTATTGATATGGCCGGAGATATGATTCATCTGGGAGATCGAGTCTACAATGGCCAGCTCGCCTGGACGATTGTCAAGGGGCTGCCCGGTGGCTTGGTCAAGGTGCAGGACCCGGAGTATCGTGACCCTGTGCCGCAAGTGTGGGTTCTTGCGGACGTATGCAAGGTACGGGCAGATCGCACGGATGATCCTCACTACTTGAAGGCCGTTATAGAGCAGGCACAGATGATGCGAGATTTCTGGGGAGAAGAAGGTCCTGCCCTGTGGGACACCCTAGAATCATGAAGCAGGCTGCGGCGAGATGCCAAAGTATGCTTCTAAAACTTTGCGCACACGCGGAGCCGCTTCAGCGGAACCTTCGCCGGCGTTTTCCAGCAGGGCAACCACTACAATTTCAGGGGCATCGGCCGGCGCATAACCGACAAACCAGGCATGGGGCTCTTTGCCCACATTCTGGGCCGTCCCGGTCTTCCCCGCCACAGCAATCGGGAACCCCTCAAAGGCAAATCGTGCCGTCCCCCGGGGGCCAATCGTCACTCTGCGCAACGCGTCGCGAATCAGGTTTAGATGCGCACTGGAAACGGGCAGCGTACCCATGGCCTCGGGCGCAAATTCGACCGGCTTGTCCCCCACCGACGATTCTGCGCGCAGGACCAGTCGTGGCCGGTAGCGCGTCCCCCCGTTGGCTATGGCAGAAAACAACACAGCGATCTGCAGCGGCGTAACGAGCAAGAACCCCTGGCCAACGGCCATGTTCACCGTATCGCCCGGCGTCCAGCCGTATCCCTGTGTGCGGATCTTCCAGGCATCGTCAGGGACCAGGCCAGCCGCCTCGTCGGCACCCCACAACCCGCTCCCCTGGCCCAAACCAAATGCACGTGCCATGGCCGGCAAGATGTTGATGTCCAGATTGTTGAGCGCAAGACCGACTTCATAAAACACAACATCACACGATTGAATGAGGCCCTGGAACAAGTCAATGTTCCCATGCCCGCTGCGCAGCCAGCAGTACATGGGGATGCCCAGCTTGGTCCATACACCGGAACAGAAAAAGGGGCTGCCACTGGCGAAGCCCCCCTTTTCCAAAGCGGCTGCCATGCTTACCACTTTGAAGATTGACCCGGCGGGGTACGTGCCTTGCGATGCGCGATTCAGCATCGGTTGTCCCGGCATGGTGAGGACTGCCTGCCGCCTGCCGGGGTTCAGCGGGTTGATGAGATCGTTCAGGTCAAACGTGGGGCGGCTGGCCATGGCCAGTACTCGACCGTCTCGCGGATCCATCACCACAATCGCTCCTTTGTTCGTGCCCAGAATCTCCTCCACTTTACGCTGCAAGGGCAGGTCCAAGGCTGTGACAAGGCTGCGACTCTGAATAGCCGGTTGATCCTTCAGTGTGGCAACCACCTGGCCTTCCGGACTAATCACCGCTAACACTCCACCTTTTGTGCCGGCAAGGTACTTTTCGCCCCACTGCTCGATTCCCATCTTGCCGATCCGGTCTCCTTCCGCATAGCCCTCGCTCTTCAGGCGAGCCAGTTCTTCGCCGCTGATGGCATCCACATAGCCAACCAGGTGAGCGGCGACGGTGTGTTGAGGGTATTCGCGGATAGCCTTCTGCTGAAACGAAATACCGGGGGTACCGGTCAATTCATCCAGGTGTGCCTGGCTTTCCTCGTAGGAGATGTCTCCAACCGGGATGAACCATTGGGGTGGCGCGTCCACATACTTTTCGCGTATTTCCGCGGCAGAAAGGGGCAGGATGGCCGTCAAGACGCCCAGCATTGCTGTCTCGTTTTCTACCTCCCCGGGCACAACCCCCACGGTGACGACGGCCCCCTCATGCGCCAGGGCCTCGCCGTGTTGGTCATAGATCTGACCGCGCGTCGAACTGCGCGGGAAGAGGTGTACGAGGTTCTCGTCCCCCAACGGCGCGAAGATTGCGCTGGGAGACCAGTCCACGCGCCATTCCCCGGCTTCGAGCCGGAGGTGCAGTACGTTGTCGTGCTTTACCTGACCGACAAGACGCGTTTCCAGGAGCAGTTCGAACGCCGCCTCGACTTCGCCCCCTTCCGGCGACCCGACCGATGTCAAGCTGGGACGAATGCCGGTGACGGTCGCTTCCTTCTGGATGGCCCGGTACCGCGAAGAGAATGCGTCCTTGTCAATCTTGTTTCTTGCCCCTTGCGAAAGCAATCCATACATGGCATCGTAGTCCGCGTCCCGCCACGCTTGCAAGAATCTCTGGGCCACTTTGTCAGCCGGCGGGGGAACCGGCGTTTTTGTGGGAATCGGGAGCGGCGTGTTCTGTTTGCCGATAAAGGGGATGCTTGGCCGGCAGGCTTCCAGTAACGCTTCCAACGTGACGACCAGAGAGAGCGAAAGAAAGTGCCGCCTGGAAAGACGTTGAAAACGGGGAATCTGATGATGAAGCCAGGCGGTTGAGGCCCACTTTTTCATGGGGACCATCGCTTGCAAGTTTGCAGGTCATATCCCACGGTTAAGCGAAGGTCCACGAGACTGTTTTCCATCTGCTGGTGAACGACCTGCCCTGGCGTCAGAGAAAACTCTGCGCGCACCTGCTCAATAGCTTGGGTGTTTCCGGTATAGTCAATCAGTTGCGTGACCTGTTGCTGCGTTCCCTTGGGCGTTTCCGTGGTCACGTCCATGCCGTGCCAGCGCAATCGCGTGGCCACGAGCTCGGTCCAATCTTGCATGGCCGTGTCGTTCTCGACAGCAATCCGCACCGGCGGGCCACTCCCTGCCGGCTGGGGGTCTTGCATCGCCATAAAATACTCGGAAAGGAGTTGGTGAATCTTCGGGCGGTCCGGCAAAAGCACCATAGCCCCCATGGGTGTGGTCCAGTTTGAGGTCACGCGCCAATCAATCACCCGGTTCTGTATCGCTTGGGGTCGCAGCTTCGTTCCGAAACGGCCCAGGGCCAAAACGTCGCCGAGGGTGAGGTCTGTCTTGATGGAGTCGTGGAACTCCTGCCAAAGTTGGGGCACTTTCGCAAACAAATCCAGGCTCAAAGCCTTCTTCCAGGCCGCCTTCAAAACCTGCTGTTGTCGGCGGGCCCGGTCAAAATCGTTGGTTGTATGCCGGGAGCGCGCGTAGCGTAACGCCGTATCGCCATCCATGTGTTGGATGCCCGGAGATACTTGCAGCGCTGTACGCCCGGTGGGAGACGTAGAATCGAGAAAGTCGTCCTGCAACGCACAGTCTACGGGCACATCAACTCCTCCCAGGATGTTGATGATCCTGGTGAATACCCGAAAGTCAACGCGTGCATAGTAGTGTACAGGAACCCCAAAATTTTCCCAGATCGTTCGCTTCAGGAGGGCCGGCCCCCCGCCCGGATATTTGGTGATTTCGCCTCGGAAATCTACCGTATTGATGCGCTCCTGTCCATACCCGGGGATGGAAACCCACAGGTCGCGCGGGATCGAGAGCAATCCGGCTCTTTGTGTATCCGGGTCTATGGAAAGCAAAAGAATGGTGTCGGTGCGCCAACTCGCCGTGCCTTGGTCCTTGCCCAACAGCAGCACGGTGAACATGTGCTTGGGCAAGGGAAGGGGATCAACAGCCGGCCCTGTACCATACGGCCAGGGAGCATAGCCAGAAATGCCGGTCGGGCTCGGCCACGGGGTTGGCGTCATGACCAGGGTGCTATCGCTAGCGTGTGCTGTAGCCGTCGGCGGCCCATAGGTTGGCGTGGATGTCGGTGGCGCCACTGTCGGAGAGGAGGTCGCCGTCGGCGGATAGGGAATGATGAGTTGTTGGCCCACGTAGACGGCATTCGGATTCGAAAGATGATTGGCCCGGATCAGCGTGCCGATATCCCATCCGTATCGCGCCGCTATGCTGTAGAGCGTATCACCCGGTTGGACTGTGTGTGTGCGCACCGGCGGGTCTTGGGAACTCTCGGCCGGCGTCACAGCAGCGCGCGGGGTCTTCGTGGGATAGGGTGAAGGGGTCGAAGTGGCCGGTACGGGAGATGTGGCTGTTTCGCTGGCTGTCACCGTGACGACGACTTCGGCCACCGCGCGGCGCGGAGCCCAGTCACCCAGTCCCATGCCGGCCAGCCAGCCCGATACAGAAACTGTGCCGTTCCACACCAAGCCATCGAGGGCATAGATTGCGACGTTGACCAAAAGTAGTGCTGTGACCAACGCAACGCGCCGTCGTGGTCTCAAGCTATAGCTCCTTTTGCGAGCATCGCCTCACAAAGTGTTCACGCACCGTAAGCGTTCAGGACTACCCTGGAAACACCTGTATCAATCTCTTTTTTGCCACGAATTACACGAATTTTCACTAATTTTTTGCTTTTTTCGTGTAAATTCGTGTAATTCGTGGCAGATTCAGGGAGTGCTGAATTAAGAGAGCGCCGTAGATTCACCTGGCCCGCTCACAGCCCAGTGGGCAATCCTATTCCGTTCGTCAAGTATTGCAACCCTCGGTACCCAGGGTTCGTCCAAAGGCAGATGCACACTCGCGTAGGCCATAATGATGATACGGTCACCGACTTTTACGAGATGTGCAGCAGCGCCATTGAGTTGAATAGTGCCGGACCCTCGTTCACCTTCGATCACATATGTCTCCAGCCGGTTACCATTCTCCACATCGACGACTTGTACCTGTTCATAGGGAAGAATGCCAACCTGGTCCAGCAATTCTGCATCGATGGTAATACTACCGGCGTACTCTACTTTTGCTCCCGTAACATGGGCATGATGTAGCTTTGCTCTCAGAAGCTGTATAATCATGAATTACTCCTTACCCAACTTGGACGATCCGGAACCAGGCTATACTTTATCAAAGGAATTCTTGCCTTGTGGGCAAGAAAGGTTCTGCCACGGATTGCACGAACTGACGACGGTTACTATTTTATCATATTTTTGTGTATAGGGCAAGTTGAAAAATAACCACATTAGTGCAAAACTTTGCTCAAAAAAAGTTTCGTTCTTTCGTGAGTGGGGGCGGTGAACAATTGGTCACGGATACCGATTTCGATGATTCGGCCCTCGTCCATGAAGATGGTGCGATCGGCGGCCGCCTTTGCGAACCCCATTTCATGAGACACAACGACCATGGTCATCCCCTCCTGGGCCAGTGCCAACATCACGTCCAGCACTTCTTTGATCATTTCGGGGTCCAGGGCCGAGGTTGGTTCGTCAAAGAGCATGATTTTGGGGTTCATGGCCAGAGCGCGAGCGATGGCTACCCGCTGCTGTTGCCCACCAGAAAGTTGGTTGGGATAGTTCGATGCTTTTTCGGGGATGCCCACCTTGTCCAGCAGGTCGCGGGCGACCTGTTCGCTCTCTTCGTTACCCCGTTTGCGGACTACACGCTGCGCAAGGGCGATGTTTTCGAGAACGGTCAGGTGAGGAAAGAGGTTGAACTGTTGGAATACCATCCCGATTTCTGCCCGAACCTGGTTGATGTCTGTGGCCCTGTCGGTGAGATGAATACCGTCCACGATGATGCGACCACTGTCCACCGATTCCAGATGGTTCAAGCAGCGCAACAACGTGCTCTTTCCCGACCCACTCGGCCCGACGACGACCACGACTTCCCCGGAGTGAACGGTGAGGGATACGTCGCTCAGTGCGTGGACGCGTTTGAATCGCTTGTAGACGCTTTCGACAATGATAATCGGCTCTTGGGCAGATTCGTTCACATTTTTCTCCTGTTGCTGTATGAAACGCGTTGCACGTTGTGTGTCGGGTGCCATACTCCCTGCTCCCTACTCCCTACTTCCGCTCCACGCAACACGCATCCATCAGTCAATCGCCAACCGTCTTTCCAGCAATTTTACGAGCATGGAGAGTAAGACGGTCATGGTCAGGTAGAGGAAAGTCACCGTGTTCCAGGTTTCAAATGTGCGGAACGTGCTTGCGCGGTTCAGTTTACCGAGTTGGGTAAGTTCCCGGACGGCCAATGCGGACAACAGGGAAGAGTCTTTGAGCATGGCGATGAAATCGTTGCCCAGGGGAGGCAAGACACGCCGGATTGCCTGGGGGAGAATGATATAACGCATAGCCTGGAAGTAGTTCATGCCCAGCGAGCGGGCCGCTTCCATTTGCCCTTTTTCAATGGACTGGATGCCGGCACGGTACACTTCTGCTTCGTAGGCACCGTAGCCGATAGCCAGGCCAATGATACCGCGTGTGGTCATGTCCACGTTGCGGATGCTCCGTTCGACCATCCACTGGGCCGGCCCGTGCAACGTCCCGGCCAGTGCCGGCACGTGCAAGATCCAGCCCCCCAGCCCGTTGATCGCCGATATGCCCATCGGCACAACCACGAAGGCGACGTAAATTAGTTGTACCAGCATGGGCACGCCGCGGATAAGTTCCACGTAAAGGGTCGAGATCGTATACGGAATGAGATGATCGGAGACTCGGCCCAGACCAGCGATCAGTCCAATCGTCGCGGCCACGACGTATGCCGTCAGCGTAATGATAACGGTCAGCCGGATGCCGGCCAGCAAGAAGACGAAGGCGCTGTGATAATCTTCGTTATTAAGAATCTGGAAAAGTAAGAACAGTCCCAATAACGCCAGAATCAGCGCCCACCAGGGCATGTCCTGTAAAGACTTGGACCATGGTATGACTTTGCCCGCAGCAGGGCCTGATTCTGAATTTTCTGTTGTCAATACAATGTCCCTTTCAGCGAGGGGGCATAACAAAAGAATTGGGGGCGGCCAACCGGCCGCCCCCGTAAAACGTGACTA
>CAZFFM010000192.1:0-6936 GCA_964517425.1 uncultured Ardenticatenales bacterium
ACCAGACCGACCCGGCGGCGCAACTGCACCACATCGGTCTCCGGCCCGTAGATGTTTTCGTCATCCAGGAGTACGCGGCCCTCCACGCGCGTGCCGGCGATGGTATCGTTCATCCGGTTGAGTGTGCGCAGAAACGTGGACTTGCCGCAACCTGACGGGCCGATCAAGGCCGTGATCTGCCGCTCTTTGACATTCAGATTGATTCCCTTCAGCGCCTGAAATGATCCGTAGTAAAAATGCAGATCATGAATTTCCATCTTATTCCCCATGGTTAATGCGTTCCCTTTCTGTCAGACAAGATGCGTGTGCCGATTTTGGATTGTCGTGTTGCGCGTGCCGACGCTCGGCGTTCCCCGTTCCCTATCTCTATCTCCCCTCTCTATCTCCCCCCCTCGCCCCATTCGCAGACATCGCAAGTTTCGCAGACGTTGCGGCCGGTGGCCCGCTGTGCCCGACGACGCATCTCGGCCAGCGTGTCGACCGCCTCTCGGGGCAGCATCCGCACCTGGCCCAGTTGATGCGCGGTGATGGTGATGCGCGCGGCGTGCTCCACTTGTTCCAACCGCATCATGGCCTCGAACAAGTCGGTGCCCACGGTGAAGGTGCCGTGATGGTCGAGCAGAATCGCGTCGTGGTCGCGGACCAGGCGGCGGATGGCGCCGGCCCCCTCGGACGTCGAGGGGGTGGCAAACTCGCTGGTCGGGATTTTGCCCAGGGCGTAGATCACCTCCGGCAGGACGCAATGGGCCAGGGAGATGCCGGCGATGGTGCAGGCGATGCTCATCGGCGGGTGGGCGTGGATCACCGCGCCGATGTCCGGGCGCAGGTGGTACGCTTCCAGGTGCATGGGGGTCTCGGACGAAGGGTGCAGGGCCCGTTGCGCGGGCCGGTAGGAGGGCACGACCTGCCCGTCCATGTCTATGACCAGCAACTGTTCGGTCGAGAGGTACCCTTTGCTCAGCCCGCTTGGGGTGATCAGCACGCGGTCCGGGCCCAGGCGCACAGAGAGGTTGCCATCGGCGGCCACGGCCAGCCCTTGCCGGTGCATACGCCGGCCGATTTCTACGATGTCGGCGCGTAAGCGGTGTTCGTCGCGATAGAGAATCTGGTTAGTCATTTCTCTTCCACTACATTCGGTGCAGGGCAACGATGGCAACACTACTCACGACCGCAATGAGTAGAACCTCCTCGTTCCCATTCTCATCACTCATAGCCGCACTCCTTCTCGTTCGACGTTCAAGACAAGGGGGTTGGCCCCCATCGCCCCGTGCTCCAGTTCCCCCCGGGTGGCTACTATTGTAGAAATGACGCAGTTCATCTCGAATCCCACCTCCCAGGCAACCTCACTGATGCGCTGGCGCAGTTCGGGGGTACACGTCTCCATTTCGATGAACACGTCCATATCTGAGTCGGGTGCGGCGTCGCCTCTGGCCCGCGAGCCAAAAACAAGCAGATCCAGGACAGGCATGACGTCCGTAAGGCGGCGCTGGAATTCGCGCGCAATTTGCCGATCTGTATCCGTTAGCATTTTCTCCGCTCTTTCGTGTTACTACCGTTCCCTATTGCTCCTGACGGGCAACCTACCGCCGTATCTCCTGCAACTCCGCCTCCGAGACGCCCCACAATGCTGCGGCTGTCTCGTCCACCTGGGCTTCGATGTCTCGAAGAGTAACCGAACCGTCCTTCTTGTCAACAATACTTTTCTGAAAAACGAGTCGCGCGTTGTTAAACAGATTTGCGGCCTCAGTTATGAGTCGCTTTGCAGCCATTCGACTGTATTCAGCATCAATATCCAGACCAATACTGTTACGATTTGCTCTCAAAGCGGCCACCATTGTTGTACCCGTCCCCACAAATGGATCGAGAACTGTGTCTCCATAAAAAGAAAACATCTGTACAAGCCGGCTTGCCAGCTCAAGAGGGAAGGGGGCCGGGTGCTCGCGGGTGGACGCGCCGGACATATTCCAGAATTGCTGGAACCATTCTTGAAAGTTTCTCTTGCTAACCTTGCTCAGCTCGCGTTGTTCGGGAGTAGGACTGCGATACCCCCCCGGTTTTCTCTGCATCAGTATGAACTCGATGTCATTCTTGATAATGGCATTTGGCTCGTATGGCTTGCCAAGAAACCTACCGCCGTTCGATACTTCGTAGCTGGCATTCGATATCTTGTGCCAGATGATTGGATTAAGATTATCAAAGCCGATCTTGCGACAGGAGACACAAATGTCGGCATGCAGTGGAACAACCACGTGCCTCCCGTACCTTTTTCTCGACAAGCATACGTCTCCTACAACACAAACAAGTCGGCCCCCAGGAACAAGGATACGGTACACGTGCTCCCAAACTTGAGCAAGGTCTGTGACAAACTGTTCATAGTCGGCGACGTGCCCTAACTGATTTGGGGTTTCGTTGTAGCGCTTGAGAATCCAATATGGAGGAGAGGTCACAACCAAATGAATTGACTCATCAGGGATAAAATCAAGGTGTCTGGCATCGCCGTGGATCAAGCGATGAGTAGTTTGGAATCCACTACGCTCAGTTGACATAGGCGAAAACCTGTGCTACGAGTTTACGCAAGAATGACGCTACAGTCAGATCCGCAGCAGGCTCGTTGTATGCCCCGTCCAAACCTGTGTCGCGCCTGGAGGTGACGAGCGCTGAAGCAGAGTAGTGCCGCTCTAAGACGAGTTTTCTGCAAAACAACTCATATCGTTTTGCATAAGAGGCACCAACAAACTCCGGAAGAACCTCAAAGTGGGGTTCTCTCACCCTAACAGGATGTTGAGATGCCTCGCAGTCCTCGAGCAGAAAGAAGTACCCCAAGAAAGGTTGGTTGCTCTCATTGAAGGCACCCTGTCTAAAGGCTGTCCAAAGGTCAAGCGCACTTCCCATTGCTTCCTCTGTCCGGTTGTTGAAGTTGTTTCCGAAAGAAGGGCCAACTTGAGATTTTGCTTCAAGCGCAACGATAAGAAGGTCGTCTTTGACAACAAGCAGGTCCCACTCCTTCGTGGGGCGAAAGTAGCCAGGAAGCTCAAGAGCTTTTTTGCGAAAGACGAATTGCTCATCAATACCTGTCTCAAGAATGACTTGGCTGAACAAATCGATAAAGCCATCCATCTGTGCACTACCTGTTACTGCGCTTCTTGCCCCTTGATCTGCTCGCTCGCGCTGTTTCTGCCTCTCGCGCTGGTGTATACGAACTTGCCAGTAATGGGCAGCGGCGTGAGAAATATGCTCTGGCAGGTCATTGAAGTGAGGGTGATTTTTCATACTGTGCATTATACCTCGCCCATCCGTTCGTCCCAGAACGCTGCATTGTCATTCCATGCCGTGCGCACTTCCTCGTTCATCTGCTGTGCGTCCCTCCCTCGCTTACGCGGCTGCCGCCAAGTCGTAGACGGGAACGCGAGCTACCCGCACAGGATTTTTCTTTGACCAGATACGTTCTTGCAATTGTTCTACGACTTCAGGAGCATAGAGTCGTTCCCCACACTGTTCGCAAACCAGAGCGGGTACGTTCTCCACAATCACGAATTGGCCGTCAACAAACTGGCTGTACGTGACCAACTTTTCGACTGCATCCCCCTTACAGATCGAACACATTTCCAATTTCCGACCCGTATCCGTTAGCATTTTCTACGCCCTTCCGTGTTACCAGGTTGCCTATTGCCCTTGACCGGTTAACCTACCGCCGTATCTCCTGCAACTCCGCTTCCGTAGTCACATGACCGTAGACCGCATCGGCAGAGCCGCTGAGGGTGGTCTTTTCGTATTCGGGTTTGGGCGTCAGGCCCAACGCCTGCAAGGTTGCACGCAGGGCGTGTTCGACACCCACGCGCAAGTCTTCCTCGGTGTGGGCCTTTTGGGCGACCTGACGGATGGCTCGGGCCAGATTCTCAGCAGGGTCTTTCATTCGCAATTTCTCCTCATGACGTGGCCAACGCCTCAAGCCACGCCCGAATACCCTTGCGGTGTTCTTCGTAATGCCGGTGCATGTTCGCGGCCACCATCTCCCAGAGAGGGTGGCCTTTGCGCCAGGCGAAGCGGTCGGGTTCCAGCAGTTCCGCCTCCGGCACGGCTTCGACGGCCTTCAATGCCTGTGCGTACGAACGATGAAATTCCGACAACACCTCGGCAAGCGGCTTGTCTTTGTGCTGACGGTAGGTCTGCTCATTCATCTGGTCCAGGTCATCCCAGGTCATGCCCGGTGGAAGCTGTTCAGGAACCTCGCCGCGTAACGTTTCCTCCAGCCAGCGCACCATGCGCCCCTCCCACACCGCGATGTGGGCAAGAATGTCCTGGACAGACCACGGCCCCTCTGCGCCTGGCTCGGCCATCTGGTCGTCCGGTACGTCGGCCAACGCCCTCTCCAGCAGCCTGCGTTCCAAGTGGGTCAGTTCGATCAGGTGCTCTTTGGTCATCTGCTCTGGCATGAGTTCCTCCATACAGGAAGCTAGAAACCAGTCAACAGGCTGCCGGTGACATACCCCAGCCCTGCGCCAAGACCTACGCAGACAATCTCCACGAGACAGCCTTGTACGCAGCCCATGGGGTCTTCGGTCACTTCGAACCAGCCGCTCCCGACGTGTTGATAACTTCCCCCGGCGATCATTGTGGCCACGGCGTGACCAGCAAGAACGCCGATGATCAATCCAATCAGTTGCCCTGCACTTTCAATCGCCATAGGTTGTCCTCCTCGTCCGGTAGGTGGCGGGTATGGCCGAGGTCAGTCCCCCTCTACTTCGCCGGCAGGGTGTGGACGAAGTCAACGCCCTGCTTCACCCAGGCCTCGAGATCCTCGTCCGATTCCACGCCGTCCGGCGTCACCACAACCCAACCCTTCATCGCTCTGCCGGTCATGTCGAACGGCTCCGTATTTGGATGAGCCAACGCTTCTTCATAGGCCGCCGGCTCCACACGAACGATGAGGTTGTCCTGGTTCACGCCACAAGCCATATTGCCGAATAGCATAAACCCGACGCCACCGAACATTTTCTTTGCCACCAACTCTGGCTCTTCGACCAGCAATTCTTCGATCCGCTGCGCCAAACCTTCGTCGTAAGCCACCTGGCGCTCCTTCATCCGAGATTTTGTTCGCTGTTTTTCTGTTGTGCCCAAAAACGCCTACCCAAAGTATATCGCAGAATTGTAATTTGAGGAAATCGAGGCAACCGCCCTTTATGGCCAGACGGCAGCAGTCCAACCTGCGGCCAACGCCGTCAGCCTGCCCCGATCGGCGTCCGAAAGTTCCACGCGCCGGCCCAGGCCATACAGCGTCAGCCCGATCCCATCGGGCGTCGTGAACGTCACCGTGCCGTAGGTCTGCGCAAGCGTGCGCAACGCGCCCACGCTGTCGGGTTCTAGCGGCAGGTGAGAGGCCACCGTGCCGTCGTAGTCTGCACCCGAAATGTGCCAGGTGTCGTCCGGGTAGCGGTCTACGCGGAAGAAGTGATTGCCGCGCGAGCCGTACAGGTAGAGGGTCTGCCGGGTCGCCAGCGCGTCCGGTGCTTCGATGGCCACGTACCGGTAATCCTGCGAGACGCGGTATCCGACGGCCATGTCCTCGTATTCGACCTGCACGCGCCAGCCGTCGCGCGTACCGCCGCAGCCCTCGCGCGGGAAGGCCCGACAATCATCGAAGATGGCCGGTTCGGCCGAGGTGATCGGCGTGTACGGGTAGAAGCGCTGCACCAGCCCGAGCCGGGTCGACAGATCGCCGGAGGTCACCTGTTCCAGCGGCGACGGTGGATGCCCCGTCCACACGATCGGCGTCGGCAAGGGGGTCGGCGTGATCAGCAAATGTTTGGGTGAGCGGTAGACGAACCGGAAGGCGTCGGCCACCACGTTTCCGTCCAGGTTGCCGGCAACGCTCAGGTAACCGTCTTGCTCCAGCCGGTACGTCCCCAGGCTGTTCCAGCGGCCGGCGTTTGCCTGTAAATTCACGGAGACCTCGTGCGGCGCGACTTGCCCGACCGTCGGGTAAATCTGGATGGTCAGATGCTGCGACTGGTCGTGGTTCGGGTCGCCACACCACCAGGCGTAGACCTCGTACGCGCCGACAAGCGGAACCTCCGGCTTCACGGTAGCGATGTTTTGGATGCCGCGCGGTGCCCAGGCACAATCGTCGTTGTAGCTTTGGCCGCCGTCACCGGTGAACCACGAGCCGGTGGTCGAAAATGTCGGATCCCGGTTGTCCACGATGATGGCGACGTCCGGCAGGGGAGTTGGCGTGGGGGGCGATGTTGTCGGCACGGACGACGGCGGAGGGGGCGGCGTAACCGCCGGCGATGGTGTGACCGGCAGCGCGGTTGGGCTGGCCGGGATTGCCGTCACGGTCGGAAGAAGGGGTGTCGCTGTGGCCGGTGGAATCGTTGGTGTTGGTGTGGCTGTGGCCGGCGTACTCGTCGCCGGTTCGCCGGCAGTCGCGCAGCCGGCCTTCCACGTCAGGGTCGGCGTCAAAGCTATTTCCACCGGTGAGGGGCCGGTGGCTTCGATCTCACGGAGCGGAGCGGGGGTGCGGTGGCCGAGAATGGGGACAGACTGCGAACCCTGGGCCGCGTGCTGTCCGGCGACAGGGCCAGATACTACAGCCAGGGCCATACACAAGGACAAGGCAAGCAGAACAGAAGTTTGGCGGGACATGGCATTTACCTCCCGTGGTGGTAGGCTACACTTCCATTCTACCACAAACGGGTAGGCTCGTCAAGGGGGGCGTACGTTATTTTTTTGCGCGGCAACTCTCTCAAATGAACCACGAAGACACGAAGACACGAAGGCACAAAGAACAACCAGTTTGAATGTTTCGACGTTGGAGCTGGAGTCTGGCGAAAATCACGTTGGCCGTATAAACGGCATTTTCAGCCACAGATTGCACGGATTTTCACAGATTTTCCACTTGACCTTTCTGATTTTTCCGTGAAAATCCGTGTAATCCGT
>CAZFFM010000193.1:0-6934 GCA_964517425.1 uncultured Ardenticatenales bacterium
AGAACCAGGTCGAACGAAATCAGGAGACCCAGGGGAGTCGAACCCCTGACCGGCGGAGTTATACGCCGGTGAGCGCCACGCTTGGGGCCTTCAAAGTTACACTTCTGTTCGCGTGATAAGATATACAGGTAAGGCAGATTAGGTTTACAAAAAGGGCGAATTATGGTACAATAACAACAGAATCAGGCCCCGTAAGGGCCGAAAATTTGTCAAGGTAATAAATTAACGAGGAGTTTCCATGAGCCAAAATGCTCCCCAGAGCGGGCATCAGGACGACGATAGCTCCCAAACCTTTGCCCCCTACATCGCCGAACTCGAACGCCAGGGCAAGCGGGAGGCTACCCGCAAGCACTACCTCGACGATCTGATCCAGTTCGCCCGCTGGGTGCAAAGCACCTACGGCGAACCGTTCGTTCCCCAGCAGCTCATCCACCGCGACGTGGTCGACTACCTGGCCCACCTGCGCACTGTGCAGAAGGCCAAGCCGAGCACGGTCAATCGCCGGCTGGCCGCGCTGCGCTCCTACGCCCGCTACCTGCAGGCCAGCGGGGCCATCACCGGCGATCCTACCCGCGACGTGCACGGCGTGCGCCAGACACCCCGTGGCCCGCGCTCCCTCACCGCTGCTGAGCTGCGCCGGCTGCTACGCCAGGCAGACAAGCAGGACAACCGTCTGCACAGCGCGGTACTCACCGTGCTGGCCCGCACCGGACTGCGCGTTGGCGAACTGTGCGCCCTGACCACCCCAGACATCGAATTGGGGGAACGCAAAGGCAAGGTCATTGTGCGAGAGGGCAAAGGGGGCCGCTACCGCGAAGTGCCGCTCAACGCCGAAGCCCGCCGCGCACTGCGCGTGTACCTGGAGGTGCGACCCACGACGGTAGAAGCGCAAATCTTTATTGGCCGGCGGGGTCCCTTAACCACCAACGGGGTCTATTCAATCGTACGCAAGTATGCACAGTTGGCCGGGTTGGAGCCAATCAGCCCGCACGTGCTACGTCACACCTTCGCCACACACTACCTGGCGGCAAACTCGGGCGACCTGGTGGGGCTGGCGCGCCTGCTGGGCCACGCGAGCTTGAACACGGTAGCCATCTATACGCAGCCGACCCTGGACGACCTGTCCGGCCGGGTGGAGAAGCTGTAGCGATGCGCACCCTGCTATTGCGCGGTGTTTTCCTGGATGGCACGGGAAGAGATCAGCTTGATATTGTCTGCCTCGATAGCCAGGACGATGAACACTTTGCGGCGAAGGTGCTGCAGTGGCCGGAGTTCTTGCCCGCCGCGCCCTCTGACTTCACCGGGTATGCCGGCGCGCGCCTTTCGCCGTTGATCTTCTTGTTCATCGGCGGACGGCAGAAGGTCCGCGACTGGCGGGTCATGGCCGGATACGCTCTCGACCTGATGAAGGAACGGCACAAGGACTACTCCTTCCTGCCCCTGGACATGGCGGTCATGCGCGACGACGTTCCCGATGAAGCGTACACCGCGTTGGCCTGTTTCCATCGAGACCTATACTTGTGGAACGAGCAGCAGGAGAAAGAGATGGAGCCGGCCTTCATCGAGCAGCAAGTGGAAGATGGTCAGGCTCTGCTAGCTCTGCTGAGGGTGCCCCGCGCGACTGGGCATTACCCGGGCGAGTCTCTCATCCGAGGGAACGAAGCCGACGACGACAAGCGGACAGCGCAACGGGTGATCAGACACTGGTTGGTCGAAGACGTTGCTGTAGGTTCTCAGGATTGAAGAAATACGGGAATTGTGGTATCATTTGATAGAGACAGCGTCCAAACCTCAATGCTTTCTCGGGAAAGCAGCCGAATGGCAATACTACGACTTCGACCGCTAAAGCAGGTGGAAGTCAGGCACAGACAGGAAAGGAGTCCGAAATGAAGCAACAGATAGAGGCCAACCTGGCGACAGCAGTGCGAGGTTTGCCTCCAGAAAAGATGCGCCAGGTGATAGACTTTGCCGGCTACTTGCGTAGCAAATACGTGCCCAACGCGCCACAACGCGGATCGGTCGAGGTGATATTGCAGGCGTTGGAGGAAATCGGGCCGCTGCAGTTCGCGCTGGGGGAATTGGACACACGGTTGGCAGAAATTCAGACGATGCGCGAAATGGACGTAGAAACCTATGACCAACTATCTGCTTGACACCAATCACGCCAGTTGGCTGATGGCTCAACAGGCCCCCCATCGTTCCTGACAGATGACCGGCACTTTACGTTTGTGGACGGTATCAACGTTGAGAACTGGCGCGAGGGTCTTTGATCTTGGCCCCGGTGCTATAGCCGTCGGCACTCGACCCACGGCTTTGGGGCCGCGAGTCGAGTGCCGGGGAATGGCGAGGGGGTAGCGGGTGCTGCGCGGTCGAGCATGTTTCGCCATGCTCGCCGGAAGCGCTACCCCCCCCGTTTTGCGGGATGAGGCCAGACACACATAGATGTCTATGCGCACCGGCCCCGCTCCCAGGCCGTTGGGAGTGGCCCTTTACCGCAATCTCAACAGCTACTGCCCCAGGAACTGGCGAGCCTTGCGGCCCATCTCGACCTGGCCCGTGAGCTGCTCGCGGAGCAGGGCGATCGCGTCCTTGGACAAAGCGTCTGCGTCTACCGTCACGGCTTGCAGCCGCTTGATTACGGCTTCCTTTTCCCAGGGGGATACATAGCCCAAACCGGGAATGTAGAATCCTACCCCTGCGTTCCTTCGAGTTCTGGCCACTTCTTCGCTCCTTTGGCCCTGCGCCTGTACGCACACAGACCCCTACGGCCTGGTGCGCGCCCCTTGCGCGCAGGATGGGGACAAAAACAACAGCACGAGGGTGGCAGTTGATAGCCGGTCAAATTGGCTCATCTGCTCGGAAAGGCCACCCCCCATGAGAAGCCTGCGCCAGCGCAGCCTCCAGCTGCTGCAAGCGGGCCAGCAAAGAGGCCGCGGTGGCCTCGGCTGCGGCCTGGGCCTGGGCAGCCTTGGCCTTGAGGACGCGAGCTTTCGCCCTTTCCAGCGCCTGGGCTTCGGCCCGGGCCCGGGCGGCCTCACGCGCCTCGCGAGCTTCGCGCTGGCGTGCCCGTACGGTGGGCACCGCCACTTCGTAGGCCCGCTCCAGAGCCAGGTTGACCTCGTGGCCAGCGTGGGCCAGCTTGGCCTCGGCATGCCCAATGGCCTGGGCCAGATGAGCCACAGCTTGTTCGGCCTCCGCCTGTTTGGCTTCGGCGGCCCCGGCCTGGGTCTGGGCGGCTTGGGCCTTTGCGTGGGCCTCTTCGGCCCGGGCCACAGCGCCCATAGCGTCCTGTACCTCCTCGTCGCCGGCCTTGGTGGCCAGGGCGACAGCAGCTCGTGCCTGAGCCATGGCCGTCATCGCCCGGGCTTTGGCAGCCTCGGCCTGCCCCTTGGCAACACCGGCTTCAACCTGGGCCTCTTCGGCCTCGGCCTTGGCCCGGCACTGGCTGTCCCGAATGATGGCTGCGAGCCTACAGAATTCCCGCTGCGCCTCCAAAAACCCGTCGGCCAGGCGAACGTAGTTCTCCCAATCCTGGCCACCGGCCTCACGGGCAATCTCCCAGCGTCGCAGCGCCTCCTTTACTGCGCCGCGCACAGGACGGCAGCGCCCCTCGGTCCACCAGAAGGGCAGAGCCGTCCGGATGGACCGGGGGAGACACTCTCCGCGAAAGCGGTAGCTGCTGCCGATGTGCAGGTCGGCGACCACCGCCCGGTCGCCACTGATGCATAGTACAAATGAAACCTTATGCTTCTTGTGCTTCTTCATGCGACTCTCCTTTGTTCCCGCACCGATGCGCATAGACCACCACGGTCCGGCGCGTCCCCTTTTGTGCGGGTCGGGGGCGTTGCTCCATTTCCTCGGCCATCTCTTCGCCTTGCCATTCTGGACCCCTGCACAGAAGACCTTCCCTGCGCCAGGGCGGTCAACATGGCAAAAAGGCCCGAAAAGCATTCAGAAAATGAGGGATCGGAAAGCGGAATACTTTGTCCGGCTGTCCTGATGAGGCCTATACCGTCACCAGGAAGAACTATCCTGCGAGAGGCCCATGCCGTCTCGCGCACTGCAATGTGCCACGGGGGCCAAAACCGCCCATGACATTTCATCCCACCAGGTCAGAACCAGGTCGAACGAAATCAGGCGGGACCCAGGGGAGTCGAACCCCTGCCGGCGGAATTATGCGCCGGTGAGCGCCACGCTCAGAATCCCGAAGTGCCCGGTCAAAACCAGGCACGATCTCTTTTCTCAAAGATTGGTTGTTTTCTCCTTTGTCGTATGAGTCAAAACCATCTCTACGGGCGGGGTTTCCCCCTGGACCACCACCGGGTCTTGCCGTCTGACCACCAAGGGGTCTCCACTTGTTTCCTTTCCGGGCCCTGCCATATTCGAGGCTGTATTGATTCAGGGGTGTCCATCCAGTTCCCTCCTGGCCCTTGATGATCGCGCGGACCTCCGCCGGTTGGCACGGCTTTGACGCTTTGGTAAGGTACGAAATAAAAAAAGAGACTCAAGAAGAAAAGCCTCTCCTCTTTCTCATCGTAGGATGGGAAAGGGGAGAATCCTCCTTTGAGTCTCCTTTGTTGCCTGCCCCGGCCACCACCGCTTGGAAGGTGGCCAGGATAGACAATTGGGCTGCTACATCTTCCTATGTTTGCTGGCCAACTTGTGCCTGATAGGAATATCAGATGTAGCTGGATGTAGTTCCGTTAGGATACATGATCCTCGTTCGGTTGCTCTGTAGCCACTGCTACGGTGGCATCTGTTGTGTTCGTATGCGGTTGTTCTGCAGCTTCTTCGGCAGGTTGTTCTGCTGCTGCGACTTCCGCTACCATTGCCGCAGGAGTTGGGACGCTACGCTTCTTCCTTTTCCTGCTCCGAGATGTCCCTTTGCCCGTTTCGCGTCGCAACATGGTTACGGTATCGGCGACGATGAGCAAGTGGTTATGCACCAGGGTGCTCTGTTTCACCACACTTGGCGGTATGGCAAGTTGGTCACGTTGTTCCTTGCCCAGCTTGTTCAGGAACTGCTTGAGGGTCAGCACCTCATCGCTGGTGCCCAATGAGCCTTGCACACGGATGTGCATACCCTCACGGATGTCCAGGGGCATGTTGGATAGAGGAAACCTGACCGTGATGAAAGTCGCTGTGTCTCGCGTTCTTGAGGCACTGCTTCTGTTGTGCGGATAGATCGCCAACCGGCAGTGCAGATGCCGGTCGTATGTCCAGATTCGATTGGTAACGATGCCCTCGACGATGGATAGATTTAGCATGTGTACGCTCCTTTGTGTGTGCTTCTTGCGGTTTGGGTTTTGCCCAGATGGTTTCGTGATGGCCTTCCTGCAAGCGTGAAGGCCTCCGGCACGCGCACGTGCCCCGCTCTCCCTGCGACGCTGTTCCGCTCATAGTTGCCTGCTCTCCGCATTATCCTGGACCTGATCGAAGTGATCATCTGATCCAGGATAACCGGCTGTGTTTTAGTGGTACAACGATAGAGCATATAACTGAGCTGTGAGCACCCAGACAATGCGGGTCACGGTTCTGCCGATCAGGGTACCAACTACGTGGGACGCAATGACCTGTATTGCCAGGAGGAGTGCCGCAGCTCGTATGGCACTCATAGCGATCTCCCTTTTCCTGATATGTTCCGTCATTTGCCCACGCCAAGTGCGTGCTGGCATATTCAGTTTGAAAGTTAGACATACGTCGGTTGATAGAGCGACCTTCAGCGTGTAGCCATTCTCACCTGCGCCATGCCGTCCGTGAATAGGGTGACCATCGGCGTGATGCCGGGGAAAAAGATGTGCATGGTAGCCCCCATGCCCACGTGTACCGTGCGGTTCTGCTGATTGACCGATACGTAAGCGACATGGGGGCTGTATCCCAACGCCGCCAGTTTGCCGAAGTGTTGGCCGGCAATGGCATAAGCGGCCCCGGCGGCCCCGGCCCCCAGGCGCACCTCTCCGGTATTCTCAAAGTGGGCCATGTCAACTTCCTGAACAGCGGCTATGGCGGCCGCATCGGCAGCCATTTGCAGCTCTCCGCGCAGGTCCATGTAACGGCTGGCGTCCCACAACAGGGACATCATGGGCACAACAACGGCCACCATGAACAAGGCCCAGAAAGCGGCACTATATCCGTGCTCGTTTTTCCGGCGCATCGTTACCACCCTTCCTGACGGAATGTGGCCTGGGCGCTGCCTGTAAAGGGGCCGTTGGGGATGCCCTCAAACAACGATCCCAATCCAAAGAACATGTTCGGCACTTGGTACTTCACCTGGATGGCCAGGGTGCTGCCCGCCACGCCCCCGGGGGCCAGGACGTTGACCGAATAGTCGCCAATCATGGCCTGACTTGCTGCCTGGTTGGCAGCGGCGGCGGCTCGGCCTGCCGGGTTGTCCTGGGCTACACTACCTACCCGTGCCCCATAGTTAGCGGCGTTTTGGGCGGCCTGCTGCACAAACACAATCAGCCCGAGGTTGATCAAGGCGACCATCATCAAGATCACGACGGGCGTGGTGATGGCCGCTTCGGCCATTTCGCCCCGTTTGTCGCGTAATAGTTCCATGTTTTCTCCTTCCGCACTTCAGCAACGGCAGCCTGAACGGATAGCACTGTTTCTAGATGGATCCGGCAACACCGTAGACTACGCCGGCGATGGCCCCGCCGAGTGTTTGGTAGGCCATGGCAGCAGCAATGATGATGGCGAACATCACCACGGCCTTCTCTGCCATATCACCCCGTGTGTCCTCTAGCCATATTGTAAACATCTATCCTCACCTCCTTTCCAGCCAACCAAAAAAAGACCAGTGTCAACGCTCTGTGGTTTTCACAAACCCGCAGAGGGGGCACGCTCTAGCCCCGGTCGTGAACACTGATCTTCTCTCCGTAACACGGTGAACAGTTATTGTTATTCCTGCTCACTTTCCAGTATATCAGAA
>CAZFFM010000194.1:0-6894 GCA_964517425.1 uncultured Ardenticatenales bacterium
TGGTGGTAAGGGCAGGGCGTGAATGATTGCAGACGCAAAACTTTGACGCACACCCGCCGGCTGAAGGCGAAGGCCGGCCGGCGACCTGTCGATCGAAAGGCACACAACATCATGGACGTTCGTCCCATTCGCACTTTGCTGGAATTCGCTGTCGATGCCGCATGGGAGGCCGGACGTATTACGCTGGCCCATTTTCAGACCGCGCTGACCGTCGAACACAAGCCCGACCGGTCACCGGTGACCATCGCCGACCGCCACGCAGAGGAGAAACTGCGCACGCTGATACGCCAGCGCTACCCGCACGACGCCATTTGTGGTGAGGAGTTTGGTGAGACCGAAGGGTCTTCGGGATACCGCTGGATCCTGGATCCGATTGACGGCACGAAGTCGTTTGTGCGGGGCGTTCCTTTATATGGCGTAATGGTGGGCGTGGAGGCCGAGGGTCAGCCGCTGGCCGGCGTCGTCAATCTGCCGGCCCTGGGCGAGATGGTTTACGCCGCACGTGGCCTGGGCTGTTTCTGGAATGGCAGACGAACGCGCGTGTCGCCGGTTGACCGGCTGGACCAGGCACTCCTGGCGATGACCAATCCGGCCGCGTTTGCCCCCGCAGGCAAGGATGCCGCATATCAAAAGCTGTGCGCGGCGACGCAAGTACAACGGGGCTGGGGCGATTGTTACGGCCACATCCTGGTCGCCACCGGCCGGGCCGAGGTGATGTTAGACCCGGTCATGAACGTGTGGGATTGCGCGGCGCTCCAGCCCATCGTTGAAGAAGCGGGCGGCACCTTCACCGACTGGAAAGGGCAGCCCACCATCTACGGCGGTGACGCCATCTCTACGAATGGCCGGCTATTCGAGCAAGTGATGTCTCTGGTACGGGGATAGTGCTATCCTGAAAACACCCAAATTTCATTCCCCTGCTCCACAAGTCGAACTGGTGAATGCCTTTGCCCGGCCTTACGACAATGTCGTTGCCGCGGCACGGACGTGCTATTCCGCGCGCGGCATTATCACGCCAGACGAGGTGGCCCGCAAACCGGCGCAGCGGGACCGCATTGCCCGGAGCATCTACCAGGCCGGTCACCACACGACCTTGCAACATGCCCATTTGCAATTTGCGATCCGCAACGTATCGCGCCACTTCATCTGGACGTTCTTGCACAGCCATCCCTTCTACAACTCGGAACAAGTGAGCCAGCGTTACGTGCGCGTTTCCCCAGAGGGCATCGCTGTGCCGCCCCTCCAGGCCGAGGCCCGGCGGCTCTTCGAAGAAGCGATCTCTATGCAGATTGCCAGCTACGATACGCTTTGCGAAAGCCTCATCCCCCTGGCTGAAGCAGAATACCTTGCCCGCTTTCCCGCTCGCCGCAACCATTTCCGAACCGGCCGCGATGTGGCCAAGAAGGCGCAGGAAGTGGCCCGCTATGTCTTGCCCGTAGCCACTTTTGCTTACCTCTACCACACCATAAGCGCTCTTACGCTGCTCCGCTACTGGCGACTCTGCCAGCAGTACGATGCTGCGCTGGAGACGCGCCTGGTCGTGCAACAAATGATTGCCGCATTGCTGCAACACGACCCCCTGTTCGAGAAACTGCTCGAAGACCCCCTGCCGCTGGAGGAGACTCCCGAAGGCCAATTCTTCGCGGCCGGCGCTGCGTTCCCCGACGGGAATGAGCAAGAGGCGTTTCGCAGGGAATTCGATGATAGTTTGCGCGGCTACACATCGCGTCTGGTCGGCTACAAATCCAATAACGAAGACCTGCTGGCCCGGGCCGTGCGGGAAGTCCTGGGGTTGCCGCACAGCCGTCTTTCCGATGAGGAAGCCATCGCCTTGGCGCTTGATCCCGCTCGCAATCGGCTCTTTGGCGAGGCCCTGAACCTTTCGACCCTTTCCAAATTGACCCGCGTGCTGCATCATCCGGGGTATACGTTTCGCAAGAAGCTCTCGCACACCGCCGACTCACAAGATCAGCGCCATCGCCTGACTCCCGGCTCGCGCCCCGTTCTGCTGGCCCACCTCTCGGACACTCCCGACTGCGTCGTGCCCACGCTCATCCGCCAAGACACCGCTATCGAAAAAATGTATCGGGAAACAATGGAACGTACCTGGGATGCCATTCGAAAGTTGCGCGGCATGGGCGAACCGCCTGAATTCATCGCCTACCTGTTGCCCAACGCTGCCAGTATACGCTTCACAGAATCGGCGGACTTGCTGAACTTGCACCACAAGCTGGCCATGCGCCTCTGCTACAACGCGCAGGAGGAAATCTGGAAGGCCTCGCAAGATGAAGCTGCCCAAATCATCGAAGTCAACCCGCGAATTGGCCAACACCTGGGAGCGCCCTGCCACCTGCGCTGCCGCTCGCACACCACGCCCTTTTGCCCCGAAGGCGACCGCTACTGCGGCGTGCGCGTCTGGCGACAGCACGTTCCCGACATGAGGCGGTTGATTTGAGATGGCTTCTCCCAAATCCAACAAGCAGCGCACGGCCCTCGCTGCCGTAAACGCGCCGGAAAGCAGCCGGCGGACAACGGCGAACACCCGCCTGGGCCGGGCCGTGGCCCTTATCCTGGGCCTGCTTGCCTTTGCGCTCTACGCGCGCACACTTGCTCCCGGACTGCTGGGGGGAGACTCCGGCGAATTTCAGATGGCCGCGTGGCTGGGCGGATTGGCGCACCCCACCGGCTACCCGCTCTACCTCATGCTGGGCTGGCTTTGGTCGCACCTGCTGCCGCTGGGTGATCCCGCTTACCGCATGAACCTGTTTTCCGCTTTTTGGGCGGCAGTGACGGTCGTGCTGCTCTACCATCTGTTGGTCGCTACGGGCCGGCGTGTGCTCCCTTCGGCAAACAGAATCTCCCCGGTGGCCGCATTGATGGCTCTGACCTTTGCGCTCACACCGAATTTTTGGTCGCAGGCCACCCAAGCCGAGGTCTACACCCTGAACGCGTTCTTCGTGGTTCTGTTGCTGCTCCTCTGTTCCGGGCATGACGTCCGCAACCGGGCGGTGATAGCGTGGTGCGTGTTTGTTTTCGGATTGAGTCTGGCTCACCACCGGACAATGATCCTCTTCTTGCCGGCCCTGCTCGCCGGGCTGTGGCTCGCCGGTCGGGTTGTCTGGCCCGGTGCGCGCCGGGCGGCGGGGCTTGTCGCCCTGCTCGTGCTTCCCCAGCTTTTGTACCTTTATATTCCGCTGCGCGCAGCGTCCACCCCGTACCTGCACCTCGCCCTGACACCCACCCGCCCGCTCAGCCTCTACGAAAATAATCTGGCCGGTTTCCTGTCGATGATCAGTGGCAGCGTATTCCGGGGCGCTATTGGTACCCCCGTGCAGGGCTTGGGGCGCGTCACTTTGCTCGCCGGCTTTCTGAACCGGCAATTCACACCGGTTGGCATCCTGCTGGGGCTTCTTGGGCTGGCCCTGCTGATTCGCCGCCGGCAATGGCCTCTTTTGGCTCTGAGTGGCTTGGGATTTCTGGCCATCGTGGGCTTCGGTCTGGTCTATTTCATCGGGGATGTCTACGACCAGCTCATCCCTGCTTATATCCTGTGGACGATATGGGCTGCTCTCGGGCTGTTGTTCTTGCTCGATGCAATACCCGCACGGCCGTCCGGCGGATTGCTCCTTTTGGCGATGCTCCTGCCGGCCTATCTCTTCCTGAACGGGTACCCCCAGCAGAACCGCAGCGGCGACCGGCAAGCCCGCCAGCGATGGCAAACGTTGTTGGCGCAGCCGGTACCCCGCGACGCATTGCTCATCAGCAACGACCGCGATGAAGTGGTGCCGCTGTGGTATTTGCAATACGTTGAAGGGCAGCGATCCGATTTGCTGGGCCTATTTCCGCTGATTACGCCCCGCCCCGAACAGAGCAACGTCGTTCGCTTGCTGGACGACGTGCTGGACACGGGGCGGCCCATTTTTCTGATCAAGCCGATGCCTGGGCTGGAGATCAAATATCGCCTGCGCCCAGACGGACAATCTCTCGTGCGCGTTGTGGGGCCGGCGACCGGAGACGGTCCGCTGAACATCCAGAAGCGCGCCCTCAATGACCAGGTCACGCTGTACGGTTGGGGCTGGCGGCCTGCCGCAGTCCGGCGCGGGGAACCGTTTACGGTTACCCTGGTCTGGGAGGCACAGATGCCTCTGGAAACGAACTACACCAGCTACATTCACCTCGACAGCGAGGACGGCCAGACGATTGCGCAGAGCGATCACCGGCCGGGGGGAGTCTACTATCCCTCGTCCCTCTGGCAGCCCGGCGAACACCTGTGGGACCGGCACGTCCTGACGCCTCCGGCAACGACGAACGCCGGCCCATACAAGCTGCTCGTCGGGCTGTACGACAGGCAGACGATGCAGCGTTTCGGACAGGAGCTCGTCATTCAAGGAATTACTCTCCGGTAGCTTGCCGCGTTCTCCCCTGTGTATTGTGTGAGTGCACCTGAGTGCGTTTTCGATGGCAGTGTCGACTATTCTTTTTGGTTCTTCCGTGAAAATCCGTGTAATCCGTGGCAAAAGTAAAAAACGCCAGCGTCCAAGTTGGAACATTGGATAGGCCTGACGAGTAGGCTTTCTCGCTTGCCCCACTTCGTATACTTCGTGTCTTTGTGTCTTGGTGGTACGGGCAGGGTGTGAATGATTGCAGACACAAAACTTTGACGGCCACCCACCCGGCGTGCTCTGTTAGACCAATCATCAGTTTTGTGGTAAACTAATATGGGTGTAAAATGCAACGTTGCGATTACACTGACAACAACGCTCGGAGGATAAATTCATGCGCATCGTTATCATTTCTGACATTCATGCAAACTTGGTAGCCCTCGAAGCCGTACTGAAAGACGCCGAATTTGAAACGGCGGACGCAGTGTGGTGCCTTGGCGACATTGTGGGGTATGGCCCCGAACCGAACGCCTGTGTGCAACGTGTCCAGCAAATCACCGACGGCACGTCGTTGGCCGGCAACCACGATTGGGCCGCCCTCGGGAAAATCGACGTCACGGACTTCAACGTGGATGCGCGGCGAGCGGCACTGTGGACGCGCAGCCAGTTGACGGAGGAAAGCCGTGACTTTCTGACCCACTTGCCCACGCGCATGGGCCCACTCCATGACGATTACACGCTGGCCCACGGCAGCCCGCGATACCCCGTTTGGGAATACGTTCTGTACCCATCGGTCGCTGCCGAGAACTTTCCCTATTTCGATACCCGAATCTGTCTGGTCGGCCACACGCATACCCCGGTGATCTTTCGCTACGTAGACGGGGAGGATGCACCGCAGACGATTTCTCCGCCGGTAGACATCCCGCTCCCCCTGAGCCGTGACGATGACGACGTGCGGCTGATTATCAACCCCGGCAGTGTGGGGCAGCCTAGAGATGGCAATCCAGACTCCAGTTACGCTGTCCTGGACCTGGACTCGAACACGCTGACGTACCACCGCGTTTCCTACGACATCGCCGCCACCCAGGAGCAGATGCGACAATTCGGCTTGCCTTCGCGGCTCATTACCCGGCTGGATTATGGATGGTGACCTGGAACTTTTCCTCTGGCCCTTTCGTCTTGTAAATGTCCCATGTTAGAAGTTGAACTTCTAAGCAGTCCGCATGAGCGGCTGCACGCCACCAACGATGAAAATCGCGTGGAGCGAGGAGCGGCGAGCGGCACGCAATACGCAATACGCACCACATTCTGGCGACTGACGACTGACGACTGACTACTGGCTACTGACGCCATTCGGAGGTAATCATGAAACGTACATCGCGAAGACGACGTCTTGTTCTGGGGGGGCTCCTGCTCGCCCTGGCAATGGTTGTACTCGGTTGCGCAGCACTTCCCGGGGGGGCAAAACAGTCCCCGCAAGAGAGGAGCTCATCGGTACAGCCCCAGGCGACCGCAATGGCGGCAGCCCCCCTGGCCGAGGACGCGGCCGGTGGATCTTCCGGTGAGGGCCTATCGAACGCGCAGGCCGGCGTTGGCGACCACATGATCATCTACAACGGCTATCTGACACTGTTGGTGATGGATACAGCCGAAACCGCAGACAAAATCAAAGCCGTGGCCACAGAACAAGGGGGCTACGTGACCAGCGCCAATTTCCAGCAGATCAGCGGGCAATTGCAAGGTTCCATCACCCTCCGTGTGCCGGCAGAATCCTTTGATGCCACGATGCAGGAGATAAAAGCACTGGCCGACACGGTCAAGAAGGATCGCACTACGTCACAAGACATCACCGAGCAATATGTGGACTTGGAATCCCGCCTGACGAACCTGGAAGCCACCGAACAGGAACTGCGCGAACTACTGAAAACGGTCCGCCAGAATACCGGCTCAGCCGAAGACATCATGGCCGTCTACCGGGAACTGTCCACCGTGCGGGGCGAGATCGAACAGATCAAAGGGAAGAAACAATACCTCGAACGACTGTCCGCGCTGGCTACAATTGAAGTGCAACTGACTTCGCGCCAGGCGCTGGTCCGGGCGAGTTGGAGACCGGGCAGCACCGCCGGCGATGCGCTGCGTGCCCTGGTAGAGGCATTCCAGGGTCTGATAGATGGGGCCATCTGGCTGCTCCTCTTTATCCTGCCGATCCTGGTCGTTTTGCTTCTGCCTGTGCTGCTGGTAATCTGGCTGATTCGGCGGTGGTTCACCAAACGGCGAAAGGCCGCCAGCTCGTAGCTTGGGGAGTGCTCGTGACGGAGCGGTGGCATGAAGTCTTCGACAGACGATGGTTGCTGGGCCTTACGCTGTTGGCGTTTGCCCTGCGCGTCTCTTCACTAGCAGCTTGTCGGAGAAAGAACAAGGGGACACAGATTTGCAGGATTAACACAGATTTTCCGATGATTTGGCCTGAACATCTGTGTTTCTCTGTGAGAATCTGTGTTCTAAAAAGAAA
>CAZFFM010000195.1:0-6846 GCA_964517425.1 uncultured Ardenticatenales bacterium
TTTCATCTATCCTTTCTGAGTTTTCCGTGAAAATCCGTGTAATCCGTGGCAAAAGTAAAAAACGCCAGCGTCCAGGTTGGAACATTGGGTAGGCCTGACGAGCAGGCTTTCTCGCTTGCCTCACTTTGTATGCTTCGTGACTTTGTGTCTTGGTGGTAAGGGCAGGGCGTGAATGATTGCAGACGCATAACTTTGACGGGCACCCTTTGCGAGCGTTGGCTGGCAAATTGTGGCGTCGTGGGGTATAATTCATGGGGCGCATACCCGCAACTTGTAGGTAGCGCGACGAGACGGAGCGCAATGCCTGGTATCCCGATGAGATGATGGTCAAACGTCCATGCCTGAACAGACAGCATTTTGTGATTGCGGCTTTCGCCGTGGTGGCCATGTTGCTCGGGCTTTATTGGAACCGTTCGCAGGGGCCGGTCGAGAACGACCCGGTCTGGACACGCATGCAAACTTCAGGCGAAATGCGAATCTGCCTGGACCCCAGTTTTCCGCCGTTTGAATCAACGGAGAAGGGGACGAACCGTTTGCTTGGGTTTGATATTGACCTGGGCAATGAGCTGGCCCGTCGTCTGGGGCTTGCCAGCACGTTTGTCCCAACGGGGTTCGACGGCTTGTACGATGCCCTGACGGCCAATACCTGCGATCTGGTCATTTCTGCGTTCCCCTATGATCCCCGGCAGACGGAGGATTTCGTCTTTAGTGTGGCCTATTTCAATGCCGGTCAGGTGCTGGTCGTGCCGGCATCGGCAGAGCCGGCGCGCGGCATGTCTGATCTGGCCGGCATGAAAGTCGCGATCGAGTGGGGGGCCGATGGCGATGTCATCGTTCGCCGTTGGGCCAAACGCATCCCGCTGACGCCTTATGCGTTGGAAACGTCCGAGGGTGCGTTGCGGGCCGTTGCAGAGGGAGACGCACAGGCCGCGATTGTCGACGCGACTTCAGCGTACAGCTACATTCACAAACATCCATCGTTGGCCGTCTCTGCCACCATCACGGAGGACAACTATGTGGCGGTCATGCGGCCCGATGCCTACACGCTGGTAGGATATGTCAACCGGGCATTGATGGACATGCGCGAAGAGGGCTTCTTGAAGGAGTTGCAGGATCGTTGGTTCTGAGCGTGGAAAAACAGGAGTGGGGGAGCACAGACGCTCTGTGCCTGTGCTCCCTGAGACACTTTGATTTATCGCTCGTCCATGGGGACGTAGTCCACATCCATGGGGCCGGTATAGATGAAGCGGGGCCGGTAGATGCGGTTATCGGCGCGCTGCTCCAGGATATGCGATACCCAGCCCGGAACGCGACCCATGGCAAAAATGGGTGTAAAGAGTGACGGTTCGATTCCCATTGATGCCATGACCGTGCCGGAGAAGAAATCTACGTTGGGGTAGATACCCTTCTTGCCCAGCTTGTCAATCATGACCCGCTCAATGATCTCCGCCATCTGCAGCCACTGTTCCGTGCCGGCTTGCTTGGTCACGTCCTTTGCATAGCCGTGCAGGATGGCTGCCCGTGGGTCGTAGGCTTTGTACACGCGGTGTCCAAAACCCATGATCTTCTTCTTGCGGGCGATAGCATTCAGGATGTAGGGTTCCGCGTTATCCACGGTGCCGATTTCGTTCAGCATGCGCATCACGCGTTCGTTGGCTCCCCCGTGCAGCGGCCCCTTCAAACTGCAGATGCCGGCGACCACGGACGAGTACATGTCCGACAGAGACGACGTCGCCGCGATTGCGGTAAACGTGGAAGCGTTGCAGCCATGGTCAGCATGGAGCAAAAGAATGATGTCCATGACCTTCGCGTAGAGTGGGTCTGGCTCTTCGCCTGTGTACATGTACAAGAAGTTCGTGGCCAGCGGCATGTCGGCGCGTGGATGAACCGGCTCCAGACCCTGGCGGCTCCGCGCGACGGCAGCAACAATCGTGGGGAGTTTGGCAATCAAATTGATTCCGGCGCGCTCCAGGGCCGAGGGCGTATCCTCTTCGGATGATTCATCGAACAGGGACAGGGTTGAGACAGCCGTCCGCAACGCCGCCATGGGATGCGTGCTGTATGCCGGCATGCCATAAATCGTCTCGTAGGTGAAATCAGGAATCTCGCGGTACTGCAACAATCGTTGGTTGAATTCTGCAAGTTCTGCTTCATTCGGCAGGGCGTCATATATCAGAAGGTAACAAACTTCTTCAAATGTCGAGTTCTCTGCCAATTGGTCAATAGGAATGCCATGGTAACAGAGAAAGCCCTCGGCTCCATTCACGAAGCTCTTGGTACTTTCCCTTGAAATCATGCCTTCCATTCCCTTGGGAAACTCAACTTCCCCCGGCTTTGCCACCAACTTAATACCTGCGGACATCTTTGCGCCTCCTTACTTTTTGAAATGACGACATTTGTAAAACTGCCAGAACAGTCTACCCTTGAAGAGACTGTAAGGTTTCTATCGTGTTGCGCACAGCTTGAGCGGAGCGGTTCAGAGCTTCGTTCTCTTCGTCCGTAAGCGTAATCTCGACGACTTGTTCGATGCCGCTGCGCCCAAGTTTTACCGGCACGCCGAAGTAAATGCCGTTGAGGCCATATTCTCCCTCCAGGTAGGCGGCACACGGCAAGATTTGCTTCTTGTCTTTCAGGATGGCTTCGACCATTTGTGACACGGCTGCTCCAGGGGCATAGAAGGCGCTGCCGGTTTTGAGCAGGCCGACGATTTCGCCACCGCCTTTGCGGGTGCGTTGAACGATGCGATCAACCTGCTCCTGGCTCATCAGTTCTGTGATGGGAATGCCCGCAACGGTGGAATAGCGCGGCAGGGGCACCATTTCGTCTCCGTGCCCGCCCAGCACAAAGGCATGGGTGTTCTCGACCGAGACATTCAGTTCCATGGCGATGAATGCCCGCATCCGCGCACTGTCCAGGACGCCGGCCATGCCCATCACGCGACTCTTTGGAAACCCGCTGACCTCTTTTGCCAGGTACACCATGGCATCGAGGGGGTTGGAAACAATGATGAGAATCGCATTCGGTGAACGGGGCGCGATTTCCTGCACCACGGAACGCATGATTTTGGCATTCGTACTTAAAAGGTCTTCCCTGCTCATGCCCGGTTTTCTGGGGATGCCGGCGGTAATGACCACAACGTCTGAATTTGCGGTATCATCGTAGTTGTTGGTGCCCAGGACCCTGGTGTCGAAGCCTTTGATGGGAGAAGCCTCAACCAGGTCCAGACTCTTGCCCTGGGGCATACCTTCGATGATGTCAATCAGCACGAGGTCGCCGATTTCCTTTTCGGCGATCCAATGTGTAGCGGTGGCCCCTACAAATCCTGCGCCTACAACGGTGATTTTGTTTCTCATGGTTAGTTCTCCTCAATTCGGTATTTTGCTTTGCCTTCCTCATAGGCATCGTGGCCGTAGCAATCGTTGACCACAATGGCCGGGAAGTCTTCCACTTCCAGACGACGCAACGCTTCCGCGCCGAGATCTCCGTAGGCGATCACCTCGGCCTGTTTGATTCGTTGGGAGATGAGGGAGGCAGCCCCTCCGGTTGCGGCGAGGTATACGGCCTTATGTTTCTGGATTGCTTCCCGTACGGCCATGTTGCGATTTCCTTTGCCAATCATTCCTTTCAGACCGACCTCCATCATGCGCGGGGCATAGGGATCCATCCGATAGCTGGTCGTTGGGCCGGCAGAACCGATGGGCCGTCCTGGCGGCGCCGGCGATGGCCCCATGTAGTAGATGATCTGGCCGTCTGGCTCAAAGGGCAGCGGGTCACCCCGGTCGAGGGCCTCGACCATCCGCTTGTGTGCCGAATCGCGGCCAACATAGATCGTTCCACTGATGAGCACCTTATCGCCGCTGTGCAATTGTTCTACAACTTCATTCGTTAAAGGAGTGGTAATCTTCATCTGTTCTCCTCACTTCAAGATTATACGTTTCGCATTGCCGCAAACGGGGAGTCGTTTGATCACAACACAACAGACTTCCAGCGAGCGGAGTGACATTGTGTGTTTACGGCTACAGGCAGGCTGGCGATGTGGGCCGGCCAGCTTTCTACGTGTACGGCCAGCGCGGTCGTTCGCCCGCCCAATCCCATAGGCCCAATTCCCAGATTATTGATACGTTCCAGCAGGTCAGCTTCCAGCTCTGCCAGCTCGGGATCGGGGCTGGGAGCGCCTACTTCGCGCAGGAGGGAGTGTTTGGCCAAGCCGATGGCCTTGTCCGCTGAGCCTCCAACGCCCACGCCGACGATCACCGGCGGGCAGGGATTGGCTCCGGAACGGTCGACGGCGTCCACGATGAAGTCAACGACTCCCTGGCGGCCGGCGGCTGGCGGGAGCATTTTCAGGTAGCTCATGTTCTCACACCCCCCGCCTTTCGGCAGCACGGTGATTTTGAGTTTGTCCCCCGGCACGATGTCGGTGTGGATGATCGCCGGCGTATTGTCCCGCGTATTGATGCGGCTGGAGAAAGGGTGTTCGACGACCGATTTCCGAAGGAAGCCAGCTTCGTAGCCCTGGCGCACGCCCTCATTGATCGCTTCGTAGAGGCTGCTGCCGCCGGCGATGTGTGCATCCTGCCCCAGCTCGATGAAGGTGACGGCAAGGCCACAGTCCTGGCAGAGGGGGGTACGCTGGTCGGCAGCGATCTGGGCGTTTTGTAGAATTTGGTCCAGCACCTCGCGGCCAACCGGTGATTCTTCTTGCTCACGGGCCTTGCGCAAGGCTCGCAATACATCGTCGCCCAGGAAGTTGTTGGCTTCCCGACAGATCCGCGCTACTTCGGGGACGATTGCATCGCAGGAAATCTCTCGCATATTAAAACCTCCTTGCTTGGATATTTGGTCTGTTCAACCATTTCTAATTTATAAAACAAACGGTATCCGTTCAGCTCTCCCTGGAATAGAACGCAGATGACGCTGATAACGCAGATTTTCGCTGACTTTTTGATATTCACTGCGTTCATCAGCGGTAAATCTGCGCAATCAGCGTTCTATTTTCTGGATACCTGAACGTTTACAACAAACGTATGGTTGTGTTGCACTCGTGCATCTATAGCTTAACAATGCGCGCGCCATGTGCGTTTACGTGGTGCGTCGCATTGCGCGTATCCACAATGAGGGGAGCTTCCGTTACAATGGTCTCCCAATCAAACAGATCATGGTTGGTGATAATGGCCGTGCAATCGCTCCACCGCAGTCGTTCCGCGTCCAGGGGGACGGAATGAAGGACTTGTCCGTCAGGCATCTGCAATGTCGCCACGTAGGGATCGTGATAGGCCACACGGGCTCCACGCCGCTGCAACGATTCCATAATTTCGATAGCCGGCGATTCGCGCACGTCCCCGATGTTCGATTTGTACGCGACTCCCAGGACGAGGATTCGTGCATTGCGCACACTCTTGCCCTCGTCATTCAGGGCATCGGTGATGCGCGTGATGACGTGTGGCGGCATGGCGGCGTTGATGTCATTCGCCAGTTGAATGAAGCGCGCGTTGTAGTTGAGTGTGCGCATTTTCCAGGCCAGGTAATTGGGATCGAGCGGAATGCAATGCCCGCCCAGTCCCGGGCCGGGAAAGAAGGGCATAAAGCCATACGGTTTGGTTGCCGCGGCCTCAATCACTTCCCACACGTCAACATCCAACCGGTCACACATTAAAGCGACTTCGTTGACCAGGGCGATGTTTACCATGCGAAACGTGTTTTCGAGGAGTTTGGTCATCTCCGCGACGCGTGGGGAGGAAACTCGTACAACGTGGTCAATGATAGATTCGTATAATTGGGTAGCTATCTGGCCACATGCAGCAGTGACTCCCCCCACTACCTTGGGAGTGTTGGTCACCGTAAACTCTGGATTGCCTGGGTCAATGCGCTCGGGAGAAAAGGCCAGAAAAAAATCTTGCCCCACCTTGAGGCCTGCATGCTCAAGACGGGGCAAAAGTATTTCCTCCGTAGTGCCCGGATAGGTTGTGCTCTCCAGGATAACGAGTTGGCCGGAGCGGATGTGTGTCGCAATCCCTTCGGCCGCCATAAGGATGTACGAGATATCCGGATCCTTTGTTTTGTCCAAGGGGGTGGGTACGCAAATGATGATTACATCCGCATCGGGAAGGGCGCTGTAGTCTGTATAAAAATGCAGCCTGTCCGTCTCGATAGCAGAAGCAAGTTGCTCGTCCGTGATGTCTCCGACATAGCTATGTCCGGAACGCAAAGATTCGACTTTGTGCGAATCAACATCCACGCCGGCGACAGGATAACCGGCACGAACAAATGCTTCTGCGAGCGGAAGTCCTACATACCCCAGGCCAATGACATGAACCTGGGCACGTCGCTCGGCAACTTTGCGAAAGAGTCCATCCTCTTGTTCCACGTGTAGTCCTTCACCAAGAGGCAAAAGCCACTATTCACACTCGGTCGTGCCGGCATGTCGGCGCCATACGGTGTGATGTCAAATCACGATGAAACCGATGGCAGGGCAACCGTTGTGTGGCGTCAATCGTGCGTTACATAGCACGCATTGTGTATTACGTAATTATAGCGCAAATTCAGCAATTGCGCAAACTGGTTCGTGGTGACCGTCACAAGTTGGGGACATATTTCGGGGACTGCCCCCCCCCACGATGTCCGCGCGTATCATCCTCCCGTATTTGTTATCCCTGTTCCTTCTTTACCACAAAGACACCAAGACACAAAGTGTACAAAAGCGAATGGGGTCACTGCAACCCCGCTGTTTCGCCGATTCGCTGATTTCGTTTTCCCCGGTGCCTTACCCCCCCCGCGTGCGAAAGGGTGGCCGTAAAAGTTTTGCGTCTGCAATCATTCACGCCCTGCCCTTACCACCAAGACACA
>CAZFFM010000196.1:0-6830 GCA_964517425.1 uncultured Ardenticatenales bacterium
TAGGGGGGCGCGACATTCTGCTCACCCCGAATTATTGAGAAGATACGAAATATGGCTCAAAATCGTTTCTCGAATGGAAGCCTTAGGCACAGAAAACGAGCGGGTAACTTTAACAATCTCATTTTACCACAAAGGGTAGACACCGTCAAGTAGTACATTGGTCATCCTTCGAGTTTTGCTTTCTTTGCCAGAATATGGTATCATTGGTGTGCCATTTCACAGACGAATCGTAGTGTTTTCCACGAAGGAGAATCAGAGATGAGCCCATTCGAGATTCCTGCTATTGTCATTCGCCGGTTACCCATTTACCTGCGCATACTGAACTTCATGATGCATGAAGGCGAATCCTTTACTTCATCACAAGAACTTGGTGAACGCCTGGGAATCAGTTCGGCCCAGATACGAAAGGACCTTTCATATTTCGGGGAATTCGGCAAACAGGGTACCGGCTATGAGATTGCCTATCTGCGGAAGCAGTTGCAACAGATACTCCAGGTCGACCGTGTGTGGGACATGGCGCTCGTCGGCGCCGGTGCGCTGGGTACCGCCATTGCCCGTTACGGCGGTTTTTCGCAAAGGGGCTTCCGTGTGGCCGCCATCTTTGACGTGGATCCCGGCAAAGTGGGCCAGACACTCGCAGGCTTTACCATTTTCCACGTCGACAACATGGCTGCGATTGTGCGCGAAATGAAGATCAAGATTGCCATCGTTGCCGTGCCGGCTGAAGATGCACAGGAAGTCGTAAACGCTCTCGTTGATTCTGGCGTGGAAGCCATCCTTAACTATGCGCCGATCACGCTCTCTGTCCCGCCAAACGTGAACATCGAGTACCTCGACCCTCTCGTAGGCTTGCAAAGTATGAGCTACTACGTCGAGCGTATGAATGACCCCGTATTCAAGCGGGTGAAACCCCCGGAGATTATCCCATAGGCGTTGGCGGCCATGCACGACGCAGCCAAGGTTTTCGGCAACGACCCAGACAAGGCACTCTGCGCAGCGGCTGTTGAACCTATGCTTCAGGCGGATAGCTGTACATCACTACGTAATCCTGGTGTGCCTCCAGAGATTCCTCCCAGGGGAAGCCGTCCACCGTCAGCCAGGCATGACCAACGAGCGAGGTCGTACCATGCCCTGACCCGGACATCTTTTGCGCCCCAACATGAATGGTAACCGGAAAGCCTATTTGTCGGAGCAAATGGAAACGCACAACAGATCTTCGCAGGCAGGGCCCAATCTCGACCCGGCGATTGAGCGCGACAACCGCATCGGCCAGGCGGGTAACCTGTATTGCTGTCGCCAGGTCTGGCCGCGGCGAATGGAAATGCGTTCCCAGGTGTTGTAACACTTGCGGCAGAGGCTGATCATCCAACAGGGAAGGCAGGCTTCGCTCGGTGCGCCAGGCACGTAACAGAATTGGCCTGGAAGTAGGGGACATGGCCGCGGGAAGCAACACGCGACAGACGGCCGCAGCGTGCCTCCCTCGCCGGTACCACGGAGATAGCTTGCGGCGCGCGATGGCCGAAACCAGGCGCCGCAGCCGGCTACGCACCAGCTCTCTACGAATCGCCCACCACCGCATTCCACGCTTCCCGCAACCTCGTGCCGAGCGTTCGCTTTTCCACGTCCGGCAGGAAGGCCGCTTCGACACCGTTCATCATGATCTGGCGAAGCTCTTCCAGGGATACGCCCATCTCCTCGTGTACCATCAGGTACTCACCGGTCAAGGTGGTATCGCTGATCGAGGGATCGTCCGTGTTCAACGTTACATGCACTCCCTGGCGGAACAACTCGGGCAATGGATAATCCGCAACAGTGGCCAGCGTCCCGCGCCCCGTGCCAAGAAATGCGCCCGTTTGCAAATTGCTGGTGGGGCAGATTTCCAGCGCAGCCCCGGCAGCCCGCACCTGGCTGATGACCCGGTCATCGCCGGCAATCGCTACGCCGTGGCCGATGCGCCGCGCCCCAAACTGAGTCAGGGCAGCCGCTACGTTCTCCGACGGACCAACTTCGCCGGCATGAATCGTTGACGGCAAGCCGGCCTGGGCGGCTTCTCGGAAGAGAGGCACAAAAGGCTGCCAGGGATAGCCAATTTCATCGCCGGCCAAATCCAAACCGCAAATACCGGAGGATTGGAAATCCACGGCAATCTGCACCAGCTTCTCCGCATCACGCAGCGCGTAGTTTCGCGGCACGGTGATGATGAAGCGAAGAGCCGTATCTGTTTCCTCGGCGGCCTGTCGCGCACTTTCCGTGACCCAGCGGGCCACGTCGTCAAGCCGCGACCCATTTCGCCGGGCAAAGTGGTCCGGATTAAAGCGCAACTCCAGATAGACGACACAATCAGCAGCGGCATCCAAGACCGCCTCTCTGGCCACACGCGCAACCGAGCTTGGGTCGCCATCATACAGTTGATCCAGCACATCGAAGGTAGCCAAGAAGCGGTGAAAATCGGGGGTCTCGGCCATGAATTGGAAGTACGGGCGCAAGCTCTCTAAACTTTCCGTGGGCAGAGGCAAATGTGCCGCGCGCGCCAGGTCCAGACAAGTCTGCAAGCGAACAGAACCCTCCAGGTGGCGGTGTAGGTCGACCTTTGGCAAGGCAGAAAAGGCGGAACGCTCGTCACGCTTCGCATTCATCGGTAGACAGCCGGTGAAAGGGAAGATTCTCCAAGCGGGGTTCGCAAAGGGGCCTCCCCCAGGTGGAGCAACTCGGCCACGATGCGCACATAGGTCATGGAGTCTTGACATGACGAGAACAACAACGCAACCATTTCTTGCTTTTGGGCATTGTTCGAGGGCATATACAGCGTCAAGTCATCTACCTGCCGGCGCACTAACACCTCTGCGCGCACCATCTCTTCTGCAGCGCGGCTCACGACCTCCGGCACACGTGCGCAGTGTCTGGCAATACGCGTGGCAGATTCAGGCTGATCAGGATAGTCTCGAAAGAACTTCAAAATGTCCATCTTGACAAAGGAATCTACAGCCTCCCGAAGAAACCGTTGCAGCCGTGGGTCAAGATCAATAAGCGTATCTTGCATGGTGAGGGTAGACACTCCTGCGCTTTTGCGATTATCTCTTTTTCTTTCGCGACCGTTTGCGGGGGCGTTTCCTGCCGGCAGGTGCGGCCGCGGCTGCACCGACCATGTCTGGCAGCTTTCCGTCCTTGCGCATGTGACAATGTTTATATTTCTTTCCGCTGCCACAAGGGCAGGGGGCATTTCGGCCAACCTGCTTCGCCGAGGTCCGGGCCGGGCGGCGCTGTTCGCCATCCTCGCGGTTGGTAAATGTCTTCCGCCTGGGTTGCTGGGCCACCGGCTCACTCACCTGCATAATCCGGTTTAGCGCCAGATGGGCGATTTCCTGCTGAATGCCGGCCGATAGCTCGCCATACATTTCGTGCGCCTCTTTCTTGAAGGCGACCAAGGGGTCCTGCTGGCCATAGGCACGAAGCCCAATGCCCGTACGCAAATCATCAAGCGCGGTCAGGTGAAATATCCAGTGGCGATCCACCACTTCCAGCATCACGGCGCGGTCGCGCATGGTGGTCACGCCCTTGCCAAAGGCTTTCTGCACCAATTCCTGGTCATCACCGCGCAGGAGGCGGAGAGGCGTCTCCTCGATTTCTGCCAACCTACCCTCTCCCACAATATCTCGGGCAGCCTCATAAACCAGGTGGTTGTACGGTTGTTCATGGCCGCGCAAATCTGCCATGGTACGGCCCTGCTTTCGCGCGGATTTGAAGAAGTTTTGCCCCATTTCCCGGGCTTGCATATCATAAAAGACCTCGGTCAGGCCGATCAATTCGTCGGCGATGGCCTCATTGTCCATATCCTCCCAATGCGTGGGATCCAAATCAGACGGAAGAGGAAACACGCCGCGCACTGCAACATACAATCCCTGCAAGCCCTTCTCGTCCCCCGTTTCACCGGCGGCTGTGTAGGTGGCTACCAGGCTGCGGATTTCACCGGCAATCATGTTCAGCACAATGGAGCGCAGGTCGTTCTCCTGGAGGATACGAAGCCGTTGGTTGTAGATCACCTCGCGCTGTTTGTTGACCACGTCGTCGTATTCCAGCACATGTTTACGAATGTCGAAGTTATACCCTTCAACCTTGGTTTGTGAGTTCTCAATGGACTTGGAAACCAGACCATGTTCAATTGGCACATCATCGTCCACACCCAGGCGATCCATGATGCCGGCGATGTTTTGGCCGCCGAAGCGGCGCATCAATTCATCTTCCAGCGAAAGGAAGAAACGCGAGGATCCGGGGTCTCCTTGCCGGCCGGCACGACCCCGAAGCTGATTGTCAATGCGGCGGGCCTCATGTCGTTCGGTGCCGACAATGTGCAAGCCCCCCAGGCGCACAACGGCTTCCTTATTCGCCACCGTGGTCTTCCCCGCATGATCTAAAGCTCGCTGCCATTCCTCAGGAGGCACTTCCAGAAGATCCTGGTAGCTTTTTTGAAGTTCCATCCTGGCCAGTCCTTCGGGGTTACCCCCCAAGAGAATGTCCACACCACGGCCGGCCATGTTCGTCGCAATTGTCACCGCGCCAGGATGACCAGCTTGGGCGATAATCGTAGCCTCGCGTTCGTGATGTTTGGCGTTGAGAATCTCATGAGGCAGACCGGTACGCAACAAACTGGCCAACGTTTCTTCATTTTCGATCTCAAGCTCCTGCGCCAACAAATGAATGTTGTCGGCATGCAAGGGGTTCATGTTGACCTTGAGCTGTCGCCCCATGACCGCCAGGTCTCGAGGCAAGATGTCGGATAGCGGTTGGCTCAACAAGGCATTCCATTCCTGGCGTTGTTTCTTGTCCAGGTCTTCGTCCTGCCAGATAGCCTGACGCAATAGCGTAACCTGAGTCAGCGTCTGCAGATAAGAAGGTGATAGATAGCGATGCAAATGCTCCGAACGTTCAATTGAAGCCGTACCAACCAGTGTCGGACGCTCCATACAAACCATCCGCATGATTTCCCGGGTAACAGCCCGGTATTTTGCCTCTTCTGTGCGGTACACAGAATCGGGCAAATCTTTGCGAATCATTGGGCGGTGGGTGGGAATTGCAACCACGTCCAGTTCGTAAATCTTTGAGAATTCCTCAGCTTCCGTTTCCGCCGTACCGGTCATGCCGGCCAGCTTTTCATACATGCGAAAGTAATTCTGAAAGGTGATTGTCGCCAGGGTCATGCTTTCGCGTTGAACCTTCACGCGTTCTTTGGCCTCGATCGCCTGGTGCAGCCCCTCGGAAAAGCGCCGGCCATACATCAGCCGTCCGGTGAATTCATCGACAATGATCACTTCGCCATTGTCATCAACGATGTAATCGCGGTCCTTCTGGAAGAGTACCTGGGCTTTCAGGGCCTGGTCAAGGTAATGGGTCAGCTCGTAGTTTTCCGGCGAGTAGAGGTTGTCCACCTCGAGCAGGCGCTCCATTTTGGAGATCCCTTCCTCTGTCAGGGTGACCACCCGTGTTTTCTCATCCTCGATGTAGTCGTCTTCGGCACGCAAGCGGGGGACGATCTCGGCCAGTCGCCGGTAGTTGCTGTCGGATTCTTCTGCCGGCCCGGAAATGATCAGCGGGGTGCGCGCCTCGTCAATGAGGATGTTGTCTACCTCGTCAACGATGGCAAAGTAAAGTTCTCGCTGCACTCGTTGGCGAGCATCCCACACCATGTTGTCCCGCAAGTAATCGAATCCGAACTCGTTGTTCGTTCCGTAGGTAATGTCAGCGTCATACGCCTTCCGGCGGTGATCAAGCGGACGCAAGTGCTGGTAGCGATCATCGTCGGAAATGTAGGTGGGGTCGAAGATGAAAGCCGGCTGCATTTGTCCATCGCCCGTGTTGCTTTGGATCACGCCGACACGCAGCCCCAGGGCATGATACACTGGACCCATCCATTGTGCACCGACTTTCGAGAGATAGTCGTTCGGGGTAACCAGGTGTACGCCCCTGCCGGTCAGCGCGTTGAGGTAGAGGGGCAGCGTGGCCACCAGAGTTTTCCCCTCGCCGGTCTTCATCTCCGCGATCTTGCCCTGGTGAAGAACGATACCGCCGACCAATTGCACGTCGTAGTGGCGCAGTCCGATCGTCCGGCGGGCGGCTTCCCGCACGGCAGCAAAGGCCTCCGGCAATAAGTCATCAAGCGCTTCGCCCGTGTGGTAGCGGCCCACAAATTCCTGTGTCTTGTCTCGCAGTTTCTCATCCGATAATGCCTGGAAAGCAGGTTCCAGTTCATTGATCTGATCAATCACCGGTTGAAGCCGCTGAACTTCTTTTTTATTTGGATCACCAACAACTTTTCGAACAATATTCTTGAACATCATCGCCTCCTGTTGCAAACTATTATACCATAACCCTGCCAGATCGCAACCAAGGTGGGCGTGACCGTCTTGCTCTCAATACCGCTCCTTAGCTTGGGCCGGTGCCGCCCAGAAAAGTTGAGCCTTTCGCCAGGAAAACGTCCCCCTGTTTGAAGGTTCAAAACATGCCCGAATCATTTTGTACACTTTGTGTCTGGGTGTCTTCGTGGTAAGAGAAGGACAGAGGGAATACGTTCGAACTGTGTCTAGGATAACCCCTTTTTCCTCACAGGGTTATTCTTGGGCTACTGCCAACAGATTGCACCGATTTCCACAGATTTTTAGGCATGGTTCAGCATGGCATGAAAGTAGGGTGACAAATTGAGTCTTAGCGCCAGGAAGAATCTGCGTAAAACGTGAAACGCAATGCGTGAAAGAAGGCCCTTTTCACGTTTCACGGATCACGTTTCACGGATTTTGCCTGCGCGAACCGTTACAATTCGTCAAGAAGTTTTCTCTGCA
>CAZFFM010000197.1:0-6820 GCA_964517425.1 uncultured Ardenticatenales bacterium
CCGATTTCAATCCGGCACGGCCAGACGGCGCAGGCTCCTGTGTCAAAATCATTACATGAAGACCTATAGTAAGGTTGTTTGCGGTGACAGTAGCGAAAGCGCTCAGACCTTCCAGGTCTCGGTGACCTGGAAGGTCTCCCCGCGAATTGTGCAACGCGCAGGCATGGCGATTCAGCGCCCGGGGGTTGCCTGGCCATGGCACCACTGTATCCGCCCACTGGAAACGATGAGCATTGCGAGGCCCATTCCGCGTTCATCATTCTGCATTCAGCGTTTCCAAAGTTGCCCCTCAGATGCATCCGTGGTATACTAATTGCTTAGAGTGCCAAGAAAAGAAGTTCAACTTCTCTGAGAAGTTGAACTTCTTGTAAAATCTACATCAAGCCGGAGGAAATCGCTTCCATGGATCGAGAGGCCATGTTATATGATACTCTCGACAACCAGAAGGTACGTTGCAACCTTTGCGCGCATCGTTGTCTGATCAAGCCGGGCCGCCCTGGGGTCTGTCAGGTGCGTGTGAACCAGGAGGGTACGCTGGTTACGCGCGTCTATGGCCGTGTTATCGCACACCACATAGACCCCATCGAGAAAAAGCCCCTGTTCCACTTCTATCCCGGGAGCAGGGCCTTGTCCGTCGCCACACCCGGCTGTAATTTCCGCTGCCATTTCTGCCAAAACGCGGATATTTCTCAGATGGTGCGCGAGCATCACCTGATTATGGGCGAGAAGGCCACCCCCGCCGAATTGGTCGCAATTGCTGAACGCACGAATTCACGAACGATCGCCTACACCTACACGGAACCGACCATCTTCTTCGAATATGCTTACGACACCGCGCGAAAAGCAAGCGAGGCCGGTCTTTCCAACGTCTTTGTCACCAACGGCTACGAAACGCTCGAAGCGATAGACATGATTGCTCCTTACCTGGATGCGGCCAACGTAGACCTGAAGTCATTCAACGACTATTTCTACCGGCGCGTCTGTGGCGCAACGTTGCAGCCAGTACTCGATGCGCTGCGGCATATAAAACAGGCCGGGATATGGCTTGAGGTGACCACACTGGTCATCCCCACCTACAACGATTCCGTTGGCGAACTTCGAGACATTGCGCGATTCATTGCCCAGGAATTGGGCGCAGAAACACCCTGGCACGTGAGCGCGTTCCATCCGACCTATAAATTAACCGATGCTCCTCCCACGCCTGAGCGTACACTGATGCAGGCCCGTGAGATCGGCTTTGAAGAAGGGCTGCAAAATGTCTATGCCGGCAACCTGCCCGGCAAGGGCGAAGATACCCTCTGCCCATCATGCGGAAAGGCCGTCATTCGTCGCTATCGCTATACAATCTTGGAAAACAACCTGCGCGAAGGCCGGTGTCCCGAATGCGAAACACCCATCGCCGGTGTTGGACTGTAACGCCCGCCGGCAGTCGCCCGCTAGGTGCATGGCATCGCCCGACGAAACCTTGCGCCCCGGCAAGCGCGCAAACGCACAGTTTGATTGAAGATTACAAACCTGAAGACCTTTTACCCAGGAGGTACAATACTAATGTCCATTGAAAACTATCTGGTTCCCATCGAACGTCTTCGCCGCGAATGCCCTCCGGAGGCGCTGGAATGCACAACCACAAGCGACGTGTCGCCACTCACAGAGATTATCGGCCAGGAAAGGGCCGTTCGTGCGCTGCGGTTCGGCCTGGGCATGAAGGACGTCGGCTACAACATTTATGTTGCGGGGATGCCCGGCACCGGGAAAATGACGGCCGTGCAAGAATTCCTCAAAGAGATCGCCAAAGACCAGCCCGTACCGAACGATTGGTGTTACGTGAACAACTTTGACGACCCATATCATCCGAAGGTGTTGCAATTGCCTGCCGGGCGAGCACGCCAACTGCGCGCCGACATGCAGGCGCTCGTCACAGCCACCAAACGAGAGATCACCAAGGCCTTTGAAAGCGAGCAATACACAACGCGGCGCGAAGAATTGATTTCCAGTTTGCAAGAACGCCAGCAGACGATCTTTGCCAGCACTCAAAGTCAGGCGCAGAAAGAAGGGTTCGCCCTGCAGAGCAGCCCTGCCGGCCTGATGATTATTCCCCTCGTAGACGGCAAACCAATCTCTGACAATGATTTTGCACAGCTTCCTTTGGAACAACAGCAGGAAATTCGCAAACGCCGCGAACAAGTTGAGGAACAACTCAGGGTCGCTATGAAACAGGCCCGTAGTCTGGAAAAAGAAACACACAAACAGCTGGAAGACCTCGACCACCAGGTAACCCTCTTCGCGGTCGGGCATTTGATTGACGACATCAAGCAACAGTATAGCGAGCTATCTGACGTGCAAGCCTATCTCCAGGCTGTGAAAGACGACATCGTGGCCCATGCACAAGATTTCCGCACAACAGAAGCCCAGAAACCTGCGCCCCAAATGCAGGCTCCCTGGGCAGAAGAAGCCAAATGGCGCAAGTATGAAGTCAACGTGCTGATCGACAACAGCGGGATTCAGGGAGCACCGGTAATCACCGAGCTCAACCCAACTTACACCAACCTCTTTGGCCGGATCGAGAAAGAAGCCCAGTTTGGCGCTCTGCACACGGACTTTACCCTGGTCAAAGCGGGCGCTCTACACCGCGCGCTGGGTGGCTACATGGTACTTCCGGTGGAAGATCTGTTGCGCAACAACTTCTCCTACGACGGCCTGAAACGAACGCTGCGTCACAGGGAACTCTGCATCGAAGATGTCGCTGAACGGCTCGGTTTTATGAGTACAAAGAGCATCATGCCAGAGCCGATTCCCGTAGACACCAAAGTCGTGCTGGTTGGGAGCACCTCCCTGTACCACTCCCTCTATTCCCACGACGAGGAATTCGACGAACTGTTCAAGGTGAAGGCGGACTTTAATACACAAATGGCGTACACAGCGGAGAACGAAGGACTCTACGTTTGTTTCATCGCCAGCATTTGTGAAAAGCAAAACCTGCTCCCGTTCGACGGAACCGGCGTGGCAAAAGTCATCGAATACAGCTCGCGACTGGCCGAAGACCAGGACAAACTCTCCACGCGCTTTGCGGACATTGCCGACATCCTGACCGAAGCCAACTACTGGGCCACACAAGACGGCTCTGACATCGTGTGCGCAGACCACGTAAGTCGCGCCCTTGCAGAGAAAGTCTATCGCTCCAATCTGGTGCAAGAACGCATCCAGGAAATGATCCAACGAGGGCGGATACTGATTGACACCGAGGGCGAAAAAATCGGCCAGGTGAACGGCCTCTCGGTCATAAACATGGGTGATTTCCGATTCGGCCAGCCCTCGCGCATTACCATCAGCTTGGGCCTTGGTCGTGCCGGTGTGGTGGACATCGAACGTCGGGTAGACATGGGCGGCCCCCTACACAGCAAGGGGGTTATGATTCTTAGCGGTTTCTTCATTGACCGTTACACCCAGGACTCCCCCCTCGCCCTCACCGCCCGCCTGGTTTTCGAGCAAAGCTATGGGGGCGTGGACGGCGACAGTGCTTCCAGCACAGAACTCTATGCCCTGCTCTCCCGCCTGGCGGAATTGCCCATCCGCCAGGGGATTGCCGTCACCGGGTCGGTCAATCAAAGAGGAGAGGTGCAGGCAATCGGCGGCGTCAACTACAAGATCGAAGGCTTCTTTGACGTTTGCAAAGCACGAGGCCTGACCGGCGATCAGGGCGTGATGATCCCGGCCAGCAATGTCGCCAACCTGATGCTGCGTGAAGACGTTGTAGAAGCTGTGCGCCAGGGTCAATTCCACATCTATGCCGTGAGCCATGTGGACGAGGGTATCGAGATTCTCACCGGCGTGCCGGCCGGCGAATTGCAAGAAGACGACTCTTATACCCCAGACGGTGTGAACGATCTGGTACTGAAACGATTGCAGGAAATGGGGGAAAAACTCCGCAAATCGGGCCGCGGTGACAAAGAAGAAGGGAAAGACGAAAAAACGGAGAACGAGGATAACGACGCTGTCTCAGAAACCAAGGACGATAAGGCACAGGAAGAGGAGGACGAGGAAGAAAAGGAAAAAGGTGATGATGACGCTGACGAGGGGGAAACGAAAGGCTAACAAAGATGCCAACTTCAAAACCACGTCCACGGGAAATCGTCCTGGATAAACCAAATCGCTGGTTCCGTGTTACCTGGAACGACGGGCACGAGAGCCTCTACCCATTTGCCGAATTGCGTTTCCATTGTCCGTGTGCCAGTTGTCAAAAACGACCGGAAGACGCCGGCCCTCTTCAAGTAAAACGGATCGAGATCGGCGATCCAAACATGCTGGTAGAGGTCATTCCTGTGGGAACCTACGCCCTGCAATTCGTATGGGGAGACGGACACGGCGCGGGATACTACGCTTTCGACTACCTGCGTGACCTTTGCCGTTGCGAGATTTGTCGTACTGGAGAAGAACACGCCGGTGACCAGTAACCGGAAAATCAGCAGCCGCAATTTCATGAAAGACTTGCCGGACAAGGTACGGGCTCTGCTGCCACCTTTCTTACAGAATCTAAACTGGAGGGTCCGAAGCTATCTCGTGCAGATCTACTATGCCGATCCGACCGTGCATTACGAAGTCTGGTCCATCCGCAAGCGGGATGTGATGGAGGTCGGGCTGCACATGGAAAGCCGCGACCGTCAGCTGAACGATTTCCTCTTCCGAACACTGGATGAACACATCTTTGAGATTCGCGCCCAGGTTGACGAAAGCCTGGAATTGGAACGGTGGGACAAGGGCTGGGCAAAACTCTACCGGACCACGCCGTTGCCCCCCTTTAACCAGCAAACTTTGAACGACACAGCAGCGGCCACAGCAAAATTGATCCGGACAATAGAACCGATCGTCCGTGAATCATTGTATGCGCGCACGCTGCAATCCACCATACCGTCGGAACCGTTAGATGCGGCATCTCTCTGACCGGGCCAGGCCAGAACCAAAAAGGGTTCCCGCCACGAATACACTCAGACAGCAAGAAAACATAATGGAAGATTCCCAAAAGAAAGGACCTACAAATGACCCACAACATCGCCTTGGAAGATTGCCTGAAGGGACCTTATCTGAAAATCGATGAAGCAGCTACGCAATCCGTGGCTCAAGAACTTGCCGGAGCAGAAGCTCTCTACGAACAGGCCCAAGCTTCGTGGGCGGCCGAAGACTTTGCCGGCACACTAAGACAGGCCTACAGTGCGATGTACCGTGCCGCCCAGGCCTTAGTTTTTGCGAAAGGGTACCGGTCCGACGGTTTCCGCTGTCTGGAGACCGTTCTGAAAGCATTCTGGGTCGGCAACGGCAAACTTCGCCCGCAAGACCTGGCGACGCTGAGACGCGTCCAGGCCTTGCGCGGCCTGCCTCCCGAAAACCTGGCGGCAGCCGCCGATTTCGTGCAACGAGCCAAGCAACTCCTTGCCTAGCAGGCTGTCGGAGAGACCCATTTTTTCTTTTTAGAACACAGATTCTCACAGAAAAACACAGATTCTTAGGCCAAATTATCGGAAAATCTGTGTTAATCCTGCAAATCTGTGTCCTTCAAAAACATAGACAACTTTTTGTTGATCTTAGCGCCGTAAGCGCCTATAGAAAGAACGTCCCGATGGAAATCTCCACGGAAAACCCTGAAAACATGCTGATACCCAATGAACTTCCTCCCCATCATCGCTCGGGATTCGTCACCATTGTCGGCTCCCCAAACGTGGGCAAGTCCACGCTGATAAACGCTTATGTGGGAGAAAAGGTCGTTATCGTCTCTTCTAAGCCCCAAACGACTCGTCGCCGCCTCCAGGGTATTGTTACTACGCCACAGGCGCAGATCATTTTCGTGGACACGCCCGGCATTCACAAACCCTTGCACAAACTGGGCGAATACATGGTCAATACGGTCTCGAGATCGATTCCGGACGCCGACTTGAACCTGTTCCTGGTTGATCTTTCTCACTCCCCTACGCAGGAAGATTTCCAGGTAGCCGAAATCCTGAAGAGCCAGGCCAAAAGCCCCGTCTTCCTGGTCATGAACAAAGTGGACCTGGTCAAAGACGCAGACTTGCCGGCGAGAATCGGCTGGTTTCGCAACCTCGGCCCCTATACGGCACATTTCATCATCTCAGCCAAGCGAGGCGACGGCCTCGATGCCTTGCTCCAGGAAGTTATCGGGAGTCTACCGGAAGGCCCCCGCTATTACCCGGCAGACCAAACCACAGACCAGAGTGAACGTTTCCTTGCTTCTGAATTGATCCGTGAGCAGGCGCTGAATATCCTCAAGAAAGAAGTGCCCCATGGCCTGGAGATTGTTGTCGAGGAATGGGAAGAGCGGGAATCGGGCTTGCTCTACATCGGGGCCAAAGTGTACCTGGAAAAAGAAACACACAAACGCATTGTGATTGGCCACAAGGGCAACATGCTCAAGCGCATTGGCCAGGCAGCGCGCATAGAGCTGGAGGGTTTCCTCGATCGCCGGGTCTACCTGGACCTATGGGTGAAGGTCCGTCCAAAATGGAGGCAACGCACAACAGAATTGCGGTATCTGGGGTACACGCTGGACAAGTAGAACTCGCCCAGGCCACAGCGCGGCCGTCCGGAGGCCTTCTCGGCCCTGAACCGAACGTCTCTTCGACGATGCTCAGGGCAGGTTACTACCCAGGCTGCTTTGCCGTGATGGGCTGAAGCGGCCACTGGCTAACCACAGATTGCACAGATTTCTCAGATTATTCTGTACGCTGTCGTTTCTTGTTTTTGCCACGGATGGTCACAGGTGTCCGTCAAAGTTTTGCGTCTGCAATCATTCACGCCCTGCCCTTACCACCAA
>CAZFFM010000198.1:0-6789 GCA_964517425.1 uncultured Ardenticatenales bacterium
TGGTAAGGGCAGGGCGTGAATGATTGCAGACGCAAAACTTTGACGGCCACCCCGCTGTTAGTGCCGGCGGTCTTCTCCCTGCGACTCCCGGAGGAGGGCCAAACCGTGGTGCAGAGCCGGCAGGATGGTGCGCAAGTTTTCGTCTGCCGCTTTGGGGCTTCCGGGCAAATTGACGATCAGGGTTTGCCCGCGAATGCCGGCCTGGGCGCGTGAGAGCATCGCGTGTGGTGTGACCTGCAAACTTGCTGCGAGCATAGCGTATACCAGGCCGGGGGTATCGCGTTCCAAAACCATTTCGGTCGCTTCGGGCGTCACATCGCGTGGCGCAAAACCCGTACCGCCGGTGGTCAGGATGAGGTCCAACTTGTAGTCGTCGGCCCAGAGACGCAACAAAGAGGCGATCTGCTCTTTTTCATCCGGGACCAGCGCGGTTCGCTCCACGGACGTGTTTTCCAATTCCTGTTCAAGGATTGTGCGAATCACCGGCCCGCTGCGGTCTGCGGTCTCCCCGCGCCATCCCCGATCGCTCACTGTAATGATCCCTGCGCGAAAACTGTTCATATCCGTTCCCTGTATATGCTGTCCTGGAGTCTGGCGTTTTCTTATTTTTGCCACGGATGGCACGGATTTTCACGGAAAAATCAGCAAGGATGGCTGAAAGAATAGCTGAAAATCTGTGGGAATCTGTGCAATCTGTGGCTGAAAATGCTGTGTTACACGATAAAAATGATTTTCGCCAGAGTCCAGTTCTGTCTTCCGTTGCCTCAACGTATATTGTACCCTGTTTTTTGATTTTTGAGAAGCGCCAGCGCACCGTGTTGCACCGCTTCCCGTGAAGATCAGCGGGGGGCCGCAGGTCTCTCATTTCTGGCGCTTTGTCAATCCGCTTTTTTTGTGTTAGAATGTCCCGTGCACGACCCTTTCCATACGTGGAGAATTTATGCCCAACTATTACCTTTTGCTTCCGCCGGCATTGCTCGGCTTCTCAGCTTGCGCAATGTTCCTATTGCGGTCCTGGGTTTCACGTCCAGGTCGTATGCTGATATTGCTCTGGGCTTTGGCGGGAGCCTTGTGGTTGACCATCCGGCTGACGTGGGGCACAAACCAGATATTTGTCCTATCCCCTTGGTCGCAGATTGGCCTGCCCATTCTTCCCTTGGCCATACACATCCAGGCGATAGGCGTATGGATTTCGGTGCTGGCCCTTTTGGTGGCCACCACTTTGCTATTGGCCCACCTGGACGAGCCGACTGAAAAACTGCGCCCGAATCTGGCCGCTACGGTGGTCGTTTTGGCGGCCGTTACGATGCTCTGGGCGATGGCGGCGAATTTGGTAACGCTGCTCTTTGCCTGGGTCTTGCTCGATGCCGCGACAATGTTTGCTTTTGGTCTGGGCCGGTCATCTTCCCTCGCCTCGCGCACCGTGGTGGTGGGCCAACTGTCCACGTTGATCTTGTTGGGTGCGGCCATTCAGTTTTCGCCGGCGATGGACCCGCTCGTGCAATGGGCGGGGAAAGAGTTCCAGTCTGTTGGGCTGTGGTTTGCCTTTGCTGTGGCGTTGCGCGCCAGAATCTACCCGTTTCACTTTAATATCGAGCGTGAACCACCGGCACCGACGTTCGTCGTCGGTATTCTGCCCTTTGTCTCCAGCATTGCGGGGCTGGGACTGGCTCTGCGCTTATTCGAGATGAGTGGTAGCAGCCCCTTCCCCGGCTGGTTGGCCGGATTGGTTTGTGCCGGCCTCATTCCGCTGGGCTTTCTGGTTTGGACAGCGACGCACCCCTCTCAAAGCATTTCGTTGTTGATTGCGTATGAGTCTGCGCTGGGGTTTGTGGCACTGCTCTGGAATCTTCCGGTGGCCACACTGAGCGTTTTGCTCGTTGCCGGCATGGCGCTGCCGTTGTTGTTGATAGCGCCACGGACTGCCGGGAGACTTTCTTTCAAACGCTGGCCCGAATGGTTGGCCTGGGCATCTATCGCCGGGGCACCGGTGACTGCCGGTTTCTGGGTTGTGCGCCCACTACTTCGGCACGCAGTGGTGAACAACTTGCCCCTGCCCGTCGTCGCGATTACGATAGGCAATCTGTTTGTCGTTTCCGCAGCGTTCAATTACCTCACGGACGAACTGCCAATCGAAAATCGCGGGCCTTCGTCGTGGGTCGCTGCTGCATTCCTGGCTGTCCCGCTGCTGTTGCTCGGGCTCAGCCCATCACTGCTTCGATTGCTCATGTTAGCCTCCGGTATGGCCTATTGGACTTCTGCCCCCGTGGCTCTATCCAGTTTCCAGAATGTCGCCTTGTGGGCTGCGCTGATCTTGCCCTTGCCGGGAGGCTATGTACTTTGGAAGAGTTGGCGCAACGTGCCCCTCTTCATCAAGCCGCGAATCGCATCGCTCCGCACCATTCTAAACGCTCAGTGGCTACTCAGAACATTCGATCGCGTATTTGAGTCCCTGGGGGCCCTGCTGCGCAATGCTACCGGATTATGGGAAGGTGAACATGTTTTCCTCTGGACCCTATTGTTCGCCTTCATTCTAATACTCGCTGTGCTAAATCAGTGAGCGTGGGTAGACTATGACCGAAATCTTACACCTTTTCTCCCTTCTCTCGGGAGTGCAATTGATCGTCGGGCTGGCCATTAGCACCAGCGCAATTGCCATCTTGCGTGACTGGCGGTGGAACCTGTTCTTCCTGCTTGCTCAGTACATCTTGGCCGGATTGCTGATCAGTTCCTCGGTGTTGTTGAGCATCGCCCTCATCAAAATACTGATGGGTGCCATCACAACGCTAATTTTGTACTGGACGGCACGTTCTGTGGCCATTTCGCGAGCGGGTCGGGATGAGGAAAAGTCGCCGGTATTGGCCGACGGGATGGGACTCCCTTTACGTTTCCTTTCCGTGCTCCTGGGAGCATTGGTGATTACGACCTTGCAGGTTCGTTACCCCGTGCCGGCAGTAGATAGTTTTATCAACGCTGGAACGTACTGGCTGTTGGGTACGGGCCTCGTCATCATTATGCTAACCAAAGAACCTTTCAGGATGGGGTTGGGGATTCTGTTGTTTCAGAGTGGGTTTGAACTATTGTACGTCGTGATCGAGCCTTCCCTGGTCGTTATCGGATTGACGGGGGGCATCACCTTGTTGACCGCATTGCTGATTTCCTATCTGACTACGGCCAACATGATGCCTTGGAGCGCCGAGGGGGTGCCCGAGCCTCACAGCATGCGGGCAGTGGATGAGGCAATCCGCACGCTCCTGGCCTCCGTGAGACCTGAAGCAGAAGCAGAAGCACCCTCGCAGGAAGGTGAAGGATGAGCATCTTTTTTTCGCCCAGCCTTATCGGGGTGTTGGCAATCCCCTTTCTTGCGGCCCCGTTTGCTTATCTGCTTCGCCGGTCTGCGTTTCTGGCTTCGACCTTCTCCATTGCAGCGATCTTCTTTACGATGTCATGTATCTGGCGACTGCCCGATGGCACGATGGCCCATATTCTGGGCCGTGAATTGGCGCTGTATCCAATCCAGCGGATGGCTTTGCTCATCCTGCTCTTCTCGACCGCCAGCATTTTTCTCTTCGTCTGGCAGGTCTCTCAGGGATGGTCACTGTATCCCTTCTTGCTCATAAGCATCGGGTTCTTGAACGGGGCGCTCTTATTTCAAAGTCCGGTGATTGCTGTTCTCCTGGCGGAATTGGGGATGCTTACGTGCATATTTTTGATTCAGGGAGGGCCGAGGGAAGATACCAGGCCGGCCATGCATCTGCTCACTACCATTGTCCTGGCTTCTCCGCTGCTCCTTGTCGCCATATTCTTGCTGCACTACTACGACATGCACTCGGATATTGCCGCCCTGCTGCAGGTCGCCACCGCGATCATGGCCCTTGGCTTTGCCTTCGTGTTTGCCCTGTTCCCTTTTCACACCTGGTTGCCGACGATCAGCGAGACAGCTCCGCCGGCGATTGCGGCCTTCATGGCTTCGACGGTACCGATTGTCTTCCTGGTGCTGCTGACGACGTGGCTCGTCCAGTTTCCGGCTCTGCGTGAGACCGGTACGTTTTCTCATCTGCTGGTGTGGGGTGGCCTGGTAACGGCAATCACCGGTGGAATCCTCGCCTATTCGCAGGATCACCTTGGCCGCTGGTGGGCGCACGTTGCCCTTGCCGATCTAGGGTACTTGTTGGTCGGGCTGGGAATCGCTTCGCCGGCTGCCCTGCATGGTGTTCTGTACGGTCTGATCAACAGAAGTGTGGCGCTGATTTTGGCCGGCCAAAGTCTGGCCGTACTGCACCACCGGGCGACCGGCCTTTCCCCCAGAAATTTGCAAGGTACCGCCTTCCGGTTGCCGGTCTCACTGCTGGGAATGTCTCTGGGCAGCCTGGCGCTACTCGGCGTGCCCATTTCCAGCGGGTTTCTGTCGCGTTGGCTGATCTACCGGGCCCTGCTCGAGAACGGATATTCCGTCTGGGTATGGGGTCTTCTTGGGGCTACGGCCTTTGCCGGTTTGGGGTATGCGCGCATTATCCGGTCTGTCTTCATCTATTCGGAACGGGGAGCCGGCATCGAGCGCGAACCACGCCTGGCCTCCGCAACCATCCTTGTCCTGAGTGTCTTCTTGATTACCCTGGCTATGTACCCCCAGCTTGTTGCCGGTCCCGTGCGGCTTGTCTTGGCCATGCTCCCCTTCAGTCAGTAAGCAGCTTAGAAGTTGAACTGCTTGGGTGAAAGCCGGGAGATTTCCTTATCCGTGGTTCGCGCCAAGTTCTGCGATCCGTTGGGCAAGCTCATCAAGGCGTGCTTCAAGTTCGCGCAGATCATTGTGGCTGGCTAGGTTGAGGCGCTCCCACACGTGGGGCAATCGCTGTTCGATCTGCCAAATCTGCTCTATCCCGGCAAGCTGCAACATCCCCTGCAGAGCAAAACGCATTCGATTTCCGGAGCCATCCGCCGGCACCGCAGAGGTGTTGAGCTGCGCTTGCAATTCCTCGTCCAGCCAACGCGCGACGTCTCGGGTGATCGAAAGGGAGGAGCGCATCGTTTCGACCCCCCAATCGCCGGCGCGGACCAGATTCTCCAGCACTTTGTGCGAAACGCCTCCTCCCGAACGCTGCTGGTTGAGGATGATTTGCGATAAGGTTCGCGCGGTTATGTCTTCTTGAGACTCGTGCTCCACCACGCGCAACGCAATCCCCTCGCGGACCATCGTGGCGATGTCGCGAAGGGCGATGTAACGGCGAGCCACTGTGTCATAGAGTTTGCGGTTTGGGTAGCGCTTGATCAGGCGTGTCACTGCGTTTTTTGCAGATCTTCTACCTGCCGGCTCAACTCGGCCACGCGCTCGCTCAACTCGGTGATGTCTCCCTTTGTCGGGAGATTCAACAACGAAAGGACTCGCTCCAGGCCTTCGTCTACCACTTCACCGAAACGTTCGGCGCGCTTGCGGCGGCGTTCCAGCACATCTTTCACCAATTTTCGGCCATCCTTTTCGGCGATTTCTCCCTTGTCCACCAAACGGGTTACGAAGTCTTCGATCTCTTCCTGGGCAAGAGCGGCCGCTCCTACGCCGGCCAACAAAACCTTGCGTGCTGAGCCAAACAGGCTGTCTGCTTCTGACGTTTCTTCCCCAGTCCGTTTCTTGCTGGCTTTTTGTTCTTTAGACATTTTCTGCACCTCCTCCACGTAAGATGAAACTGCGTGCCGTTCACTCCAGAATAACGCAATGCGTCACAATTTAATTGTAGCACAATCCAGGCAGTTCGTCAAGGAAGTGGCGAGGGTGGCCGTCAAAGTTTTGCGTCTGCAATCATTGACTGCCCCTACCACCAAGACACAAAGACACGAAGTATACGAAGTGGGGCAAGCGAGAAAGCCTACTCGTCAGGCCTATCCAATGTTCCAACCTGGACGCTACGTTTTTTACTTTTGCCACGGATTACACGGATTTTCACGGAAAAATCAGAAAGGTCAAATGGGAAATCTGTGGAAATCCGTGCAATCTGTGGCTGAAAATGCTGTGTTATTTTGTGCCTTCGTGTCTTCGTGGTTCATTTGAGAAAATTGCCGCGCAAAAATATGACGCACACCCGAAGCGGCGAGGGTGGGAATAGCGCAAAAGTGTGGGCCATGCAAGAAGATGAACCACAGATTTCACGGATGGCACGGATTAGAAAACCAAGAATAATCTGAGAAATCCGTGCAAATTGTGGTTAGCCTTTTTGGTTCTGGCTCAGCCAGGTCAGGCAGAAGATGCAGAACAAAAAACCGCACGGCTTGCGGAAAAGCCGTGCGGTCGTATATCTTCTGAATTCGTTTGCCCTACTGCTTCTTATTCAGACGCAGCAAGGAACCGATCAGGCCTGGCTACAGAGGCCTCACGTGGACAGCCTGCAACCCCTTGGGTCCCTGCTCGACAGAGAACTCGACCTGCTGGTTCTCGCGCAGAGAGCGGAAACCATCGCTCTCAATGGCGGAGTGATGGACAAATACGTCCTCCGAGCCCTCAAGAGAAATGAATCCAAATCCTTTTGCATCATTGAACCATTTGACGGTTCCAGTTTGTTTTTCAGTCACTTTTTTTAACTCCTTGATAGGTTTGAATTTGGTGAAGCAGTGGGGCAGAACAATAAAAAACCACCCAGTTTCCGCAAGTCTGGGCAGTCTTTGATGGTACAGCCAAAACCTACTTCATCTTAATACCTCTATTCTACCACGTTTCTGCTGAAAAGTCAAATGCCGACCGTGTTGTGGGTGTCCGTCATTTTTTTGCGCGGCAATTCTCTCAAATGAACCACAAAGACA
>CAZFFM010000199.1:0-6779 GCA_964517425.1 uncultured Ardenticatenales bacterium
AGCGCTTGAATGGCATTCAAGAGGTCAGCGGTTCGATCCCGCTTAGCTCCACCACGAAAGAACAAGGGGTTACGGATTGTGTCCGTAACCCCTTTTTTCGTTGCGGGGGACAAATAGGGGGCAGAAGGGCGATGCTCGTCCTCGTGTTGACCCTTCCCTCGCCAGCCGCTAGGGGGTGAACATCACAACACAGGTAGGCCGTTTGCCCAACGCTATGCCGCGTTGGGCATGTATGCCAGCCGCCGCCAGGATAGGGCTTGAGGCGTCAATATATCGACCAGTCAGCCTTTTGTGGCGGCGGGGTTGGTTTACAATTTTATGAGAAATGCGAAGCCGGAAATTTTTTTTGCGGCCTGCCAACGTTTGCGCCTCCGGGACCCGTATTACTCCTACGCCAAGGAAGGACCCGGGTTGGCACGCTACTTGCTGCGATTGTGCGTCAAATAATTGACACCGCCAGGCACAAAAAAGCCCCCTTTTGGTTTGCAGGCAACGCGCTCAGTTTTAAGCCGTTACCGTCAATTGCCAAGAGAGGGAAGGTGCGGTTGTGTTAATCGCTCCTAGCGCTTCCTTCAGCCGTCCTCAACGGCCGTGTATGTCGCGTTGCCGCACCTACCGCACCCCGTTCCTTTCGCCCGCACCGTCCGTCGGTCAGGGGCCGCCTCTTGGCGTTCCCAGCACCGCTTCAGGTCCGCCGGCAACCGTCGCCATTCCTCGCGCCAGGGGCCGCCGGGCAACGGTTGGACACAACCGGCACCAACACCAGGGATGATCTCCAGGGCGTCGCAGCCATGACAGCAGGACGGAAGGACGGCGGCCTCGTCCTGGCTCCGTCGCAATAGTCGGATCACAGCGGCCCTTGCCGTGGCAAACTTGCCATCGTTTTCAGATTTGTTTTTTTGTGGTGTTCCAGGTGTTCCAGGTGTCCGTTGCTTGACTGGCAAGGGTTTGCGCCGGAACACCACGTTTTTCGCAGGTGTTCCAGGTGTTCCGGCCGCCTGTCTCAGTCGCTTCAGCGCTCCCTCAAGGCTCATCCGCCACCTCTAATTTGTCGGGATGGACTTCGTAAACACGGACACGTCGCCCCCCACAATATCGTGGAGTTGCCCTTCTTCCATCTGCGCCAGAGGCAGGAATGACCCCAGCCTCTTGCAAGATATTCAACGCGCGCTTGAACTCGAACCCTGTCAATGCCTCTCTCATGCCAGCCGAATTGAAGTAAAATATCCTGCCGTTATCGGTATCGCTCCACCAGCCGGCCCGGTTGTGCACCCGTATATCGTCCGTGTTGTTGGCGTCGGAGAAACGGGCATCCCCATGCTTGTCGATAAACCGGGCCACAGCCTCAATAACTTGTTTGCGCTCGCTGTTGCCCCTCCCTCGTTCACTTCTCCATATCCTGAAGCCCTCTACCGCCGCCCTTAAAGCCTCGCCTTCCGGCCATCCAGTAAGTCCGTATTCCGTCGCCAGCTCTCCCGCCATTGCAATCAGCGCAAACCGACCGCCGGCCCGCACCTCTTGCCCTTCGGCTCCTGGTGGGGCAAACGCCGACTCCTGGCGGAAGTCGGCCAGAACCGTACTGAAATCCCTCGTGTCACAGGTAAGTTTTTCCAAAAAAGCACGCCCAGCAACGCCGTGACATTTAGGCCAGGCATCTTTGATGGCATTCGCCAGCGAAGCGCCGTCCGGGAAGTCGTGCAATTCGTCAAACACACCGTATTGACGTGCTGCCGGAATGCTCAGTAGTCGAATCTCTTGGCCGGCCTTCACCCTGTATCCGCCCTCGTTTAGAGTGGCCTCAAGGCCACGCTCGCCGCTTGACAGGATCACGCAGCGCCAGCGGGCCACGCTTCGCGCCAGCCCGGTACGTGTCGCTCGTTGTTTTCCACGTCCGTTGCCCAGCATGTATACGATCTTCCCCACGTCCTTCGGATCGCATTCGGAAATTTCGTCCAGCACCAACAGGCCGTCGTTGAACAGCGCCGCCGCTCCCTCCAGGCCGTTCGCAGTCGCTCGCCACGACCGCTTGAAACTCGTCCCGCCCCAGACTGAACAAGCGGCCTCCAGTGCCGTTGACTTGCCGGTCGAAGAGTCACCGACAAAATGGATGCCACCACCTTCGGCGTTGCATCGGCCGAGAAGCGGGCCGGCGAATGCACATGACAGGGCCAGGACCAGAAGGGGATTCCCTACGGCCAGCGCCGCAATCGCTTCCTTCCAATCCTCCAGCGTCCCGGCCTTGGTATATTCGTCATGTGCTACTTCAGCGGACTGGAAGACCACATCGGAAGCATTCGGACCGATGACGGTATCCGGCAAGACGAATGCCCCGTCACACCAGCCGGTCTGCAAGGCGCAACGCACACGACGTGTCGGAGATGCGGACAGAAGATACTGGTTCAGCAGATTCTTCGCCCTCGGATCAATCTCCACACCCATTGACAGCAACGCCGCCCGCAATTCTTCACCAGAACCGGAAAGCAACTCCATCGGCATTGCCCACTCACGCCAGCGTCCCAACGTGTTCCTGAACCGCAACAGCCGGCCGAAATTGTTCTCCTGGTGGTCGTAGGTGACAGCCTCGATGTGCAGCGGGTTGCACACCCATTTCTGCGTCAACTCTGGTGGTTTGTCTCCCCGGCCCGGCTGGATGTCGAAGTAATACACTCCAGGCCGTAGCTGGCGGCCGCCCGATCTATCAACCCGCTCGTCGAAAACTCGGAAACACGGCCGCTCATCCTCGGATGGAACACCTGGAACACCTGATTTTGTTAAACCTGAACTCAAAGCCTGCTCGATGATCTTCCGTACCGCTTCCGGTCCTTGCTCATGCCACACGTCCCAGAAATCCGCCTTCCGCCCCAGACCGGGCATGACCAGCCGGCCGCCGACAGCCTTTGCCGCCCTGGTCGCCGCCGTGATGCCGGGGTTGTCGTCTCGGCCCGGTTTCTGGTCGTCGTCGGCCAGGATGATGATTTCGGCCCGTGGTGCCAACTCCCGCACCACCTTGGTGACCGGTTCCAGGTTGCCGGCATCCACCGCGACTACGCCTGGGTAGCCGGTGGCCTCGCAGGCCGCCGCCACGGTCGCCAAACCCTCGCCGATCAACACAGGGCCGGTCGTGCCGCGAAACTTACCGATGGGATGGAAGCATCCTTGTTTCCGGCCGCCGGCCAGCAGGTCTTTTTTTCCCTTCGGGGGGATAGCGGACAAGGTGGTAAGCCGGCCGTCCTTGTCGTACAGCGGAACCAGCAGGGCATCCTTCCATCCGCGTTGCGGCCACGGGCCGCGTTTGACCAGGGAACCGAAAGACAGCCCACCCTTCGCTACAACGTAGCGATGGCCGTCAACTTCGTCGTTCTTGGCAGCGTTCAGTATCCGCCGCGCCATCTTCGCCGCTTTGGCTTCACGCTCCTTACGTTCGCGTTCCGCCGCCGCCCGCGCCTCGGCCAACAGCCGCTCGTGCTCGCGTCGCTGTTCAGCGGTCATGGCCTTGGCATGCTCAGCCCGCCAGTAGATGATCTCGCCGCCGTTGCTCAGGTCCTGGAGCCAGCCGCCCAAGCCGTCGGGGAAGAGCATACATCGACCGGCGGTATTCCCTCGCCCCTTCCCGGCACCAGGGAAGCGATAGAGTTTGCCCGGCACGATGTCGCCTGGAGGGGTCAAGCCGGCCTCAAGCATGACCTGCCGGAAAGCGTGTGCCACCTCATGAAGGTCTAGTTCCATCGCTCATCTCCTTCATGAAGTCTCGGAGTGCGATAATGCAGTCGGCCGCCTCGTGGCAACTCTTGTCTGGGGCGCCGACAATACGAACTTCCAGCCGTTCGAGGAGCCATAGCAAGGCGTCTCGCTCTATTTTGTTGAAGGCCGCCTGGAGTCGGTCGCGGGCCTTTTCAAGCAGGGTCCGGATATGGTAGTATCTTGAAATCATCCCTGTTGTTGCCCCTTGCGCCGCGCCACCGGCCAGGGGGCTTCCTTTTTCTGTCATCAGACGTCCTCCCTTTTCCCGAATGTTGTCATGAGGTCGTCTGTCATCCCGTTGATGTACTTCCCAAGGGCCATCGTCGCGTAGCACAGGCCGCCAACCCGGTAGCCGTTTTCATTGTCGGGGTCCGCCGTCAGTTCCTCGGTCAACATGCCGAGCACTTCGATACCATAGGCAGCGTCCCGTATCTCCGAAAGGAAACAGTGCAAGTGCCGTCGATCCCTATCCGTCATCACGCTACCTCCTCCGGGGCACGCCGCACCGCCTTTTCTTTGGCCTCTTCCGCCAATCGGTACCACTCGTCCCAGTCGAAAAAGAGTTTCCCGGCGACCTTCACCAAGAGATGCGGGTGTTTCCCCATGCTGTGCCATTTGTAGGCTGTGTTTTTGGAGATAGGCAAAACAGAGTTTCGTACCTCGACAAGTTTCATTGCAGATTCTCCTTTGGTTGAATTTCTCGTTACGCCCCCTGTGGGGGAATTCCGTGAACCGCTTACGCCGAAATGTATATTCCTTTCTGTATCGTGTCAATCAAAGCAGTATGCTAATATGCTGTTTTTACGGAGAAATATAGAATTTCGATAGATAGCGAAACATTTACGATTACCGAAACAGGAGATGGTTGTTCTCGGGAGGGAGGGGGAAAAAGGAGAGGGTTACTTCGCGGAACGCGCTCTTGATGCAAGAGCACGACATGTGTCGGAGCAGTATTTTTTGCGGCCTTTACGCTGAATCAGAAAGAATTTATCGCAGTATCCGCAGAAGCCGAAATAGTCTTGGCCGCCAAGGAATAGAAAGTTGAAAAAAATGTGCGCTATGAAAATATTCCAAGGGATGTTCTTATTGTATTCATCACGCAAGTGAAGGCTCCTTAGTTTGTAAATTTTTCCATCCTTGATTCGTAAGATATCGCTAATCCAACCGTAAGAGCAACTTAAGGAATTAATGACCATCTCATATTCTTTCTGGTTTGTATGGTTCCACGGTCTGTTGCTAGAAATGATGTGCCTAAGAATACATTGAACCTGTTCAAATGGTATGATGAGTATATCTGTGGTGTCAACAATTTGTTCTTTTTCTTTGACTAGTTTCTTTCTATGTTCTATCAGTTCTTGGGGTGCGCTTTTGTCTTCTGATAATCTTGCAGAAATTATCCTGTTTATTTTTCTGATATTATTGCTATTATTCTCTAATATTTTCTTTATTAGTGTTCTTGAGCTTGCCAGTACATTGCTGTCTACATCGTATTTATTTTCAATATTCTTAATTACATCGATTGTAAAGTCTGGCGCTGGTATATCATATTCTATCCCCAAAATAGAGATTGCTTCTCTGGCAAGGTCTCTAAGATCATATGCCCTCAATTTCGGATCAAGAAGTTTCTCTATCCATTCGCCATAAGTCTGCATCAAGGTATAGTCGCTAGTCGCCATGTTCTGCCTCTTGATCACCGGTCCAAGTTGATGATGGTCGCTGTCTGTTGAGGGGCCTGAAGCTCGTCGGACAACTTGACAGCATCTCTCAATGCTTTGTCCGCTAAGTGCGCATATCTCATGGTAGTTTTCACGTCTTTGTGTGTGAGTAATTTTGAAACCGTGTAGAGGTCAACGCCAGCGGAAACAAGGGAACTGGCGAAATGGTGGCGCAGGCCGTGTAGCCGAAAAGACGGGGGGAGTCCGGCCTCTTCCTTAATCCGCGCCCAAGGCCTTTTGAAATCGACACGTTTCTTGCCGCTTTTCCCTGGAAAGACGTACGGGGAGTCGGTCTTGGGGATGGAGGAGAGAACCTGCACGGCCTTGTCAGATAGGGGCAAGGTCACGTCATGCTTCCCCTTGGGGTCTCGCAGTGTTATAGTTTGCCGCTCTAGGTCCACGTCTTTCCATTGCAGGTTGAAAAGCTCACCGCGCCGAAGACCGGTATAGAGCAGGAATTTCACAAAGGCCGCATCCACAGGAACCGGCCAGCTGTCCAACACATTCAGCAAAGCAGTGATCTCGTCCTTGGACAGAAACTCGGTGAGTTGATTATTCAACCGAAACGGCTTAATCGTTTTGCAGGGATTTTTCCCGTCGTACATGCCCCACTGGATCGCCACATTGAAAAGCCGTGATAGCAGAACGACCACATGCTTGATGGTTGCCAACGCATAGGGCCGGCCGTGTTGGCTTTTCCCTCGTTTCATGGCGAGAATCAGCCTTTCAACGTCAAGCTGGCTGATTTTATCAAGAGGGGTGTTCCCGAAGACGGGGGCAATGTGCTTCTGGAAAATATACTTGTCGGAACGCCAGCTTTTCTTGTGCTCTTGCGCCCAAGGGAGGTACCGCGCCCACACCTTGCCCACCGTTGGGGCGTGTTTACGTCGGATGCCATGCTCACCCCTGGCGATATCAACCTTCAGCTTCCCCTCGATTTCTCGTGCCAGGGCCAGGGAGGATACTGTCCGAGTGACCTTCTTCCCGTTGCACCGCAAGGTGATTTTGTAGCGCCGGCCATGCTTGGGAAACGGCTCGTTACAACGGCTACAGCGTTTGGCAGTGAGCTTGGATTCTCCACCACATTTACACCGGATGTTGATTGCCATGACGGGCCTCCTTCGAGGGGAGCGGGGGACAAATAGGGGACACCGCACATAACGAACTGTCAAGTTTCGGTAAGAACCGTATAAATCGTTACTGTTCTTTTTACGCGAAAATACAGAAAAAGTCAAGGATGGACAGAGGGGGGAAAATTTATATGGAAGGAATGGCATTCAAGAGGTCAGCGGTTCGATCCCGCTTAGCTCCACCACCAAGCTA
>CAZFFM010000200.1:0-6773 GCA_964517425.1 uncultured Ardenticatenales bacterium
AATGTTCCAACCTGGACGCTGGCGTTTTTTACTTTTGCCACGGATTTTCACGGAAAATTAGGCTTCGGCAAGCAATGAATTGCCCGCCTATCATTGCGAAACCTGTTGAAGTAGGTTGCTGTCGTGCTGGAATAGTGCGTTAAAACGCACTTCGCAGTCTCAGGCGGCGAATTCATTCGTCGTCTTGGTGGCAGGCTGAGCAGTAACATCTTCTCAATAAAACGGGGTGGGTCGACCCAGAAGTTCGACTCTTACCAAAAGTCGAACTTCTTCGCCCCGGAATATTGAGAAGATACGAAAATCAGAAAAAATAGATGAAAATCTGTGGAAATCCGTGCAATCTGTGGCTGAAAATACCGTGTCATACGGTCAAAATTATTTTCGCCAGACTCCAGCTCCAACGTCGAAACATTCAACCTGGTTGTTCTTTGTGCCTTCGTGTCTTCGTGGTTCATTTGAGAGAGTTGCCGCACAATAATATGACGCGCACTCGGGGCGGGTTCTTGCTCCTACCGCCTGCCCGTGCCCAAAACGACCTGTACGCGGTCGAGTACGAGGCTATCGCCTAGCGGGTTGCCCGCTTCGTCGTAGGCCGGCAAACGCTCGCCGCTCAGGGGGTCGTACAGCCCGATTTCGATGCGGTACGGGCCGGGGGGCGCGTCCGGTTGCACCGGCAGTTGGTAGAGATCGGCCATCACCTGCCCCGGCAGCCAGGCCCGCAGCGGTGGCTCTCCGCGCAACGGTTCCACGTCTTGCTGGCCCCACAAGAAGTTCTGCTGATCTGCGTTGTAGACTGTTCCCAGCAGATGGACAAACACCTTGTATGATCCTTCGACCGGTTCTGTCGTTTTCCAATAAAGCGTGAGCGGAATCGTGCCGCCAGGGCGGGTCGCGGTGACGGGAAGATCATATCCGGTCAGGCGCAAGGCCGGGCCGAAGCGCACATCGAGCGGGTGGGATGGGGATGCGGGCGCCGCTGTCGCGCGGAGGGGGCGGCGTTCCACCCGTAACGAACCGAGCGCCACCCGACGATCCGGCGGCCAGACGAGGTCCAGCCGGTAGTCGCCCGCCGGCAGTTCGGCCGGCAGCGGCAGCGCGTGCTGCGTGCGCGCCCGTTGTCCCGCGCCGGTCGCCGGGCGAGTCTCCGTGTCCAGCAGACGCTCCGCGCCACCGGCATGCTGCAAGGTCAGGCGGAACGATTCTACCGTCGCAGGCCCTGGCCAGTACAAGGCCAGGTAGATAGTATCGCCGGCGTAGGCCCGCCGCACCGGCAAATCGTAGCCGAGCAATCCGTCTGTCGCCGGCAGTGGGGCCTGTGGGTGGCCCTGCCCCGATGGAAGCAACGGAGGGCGCAGGCGGTTACCGTCGCGCGCATAGAGTGTCAACGTGGCCAGTTCGTAATGAAATTGCACCTGCCAGGCTGCCCGCATCGCCAGCCAGCCGGCGATCTCGTTCTGCGGATCCGCGCGCACCGCGTCGTCGTTCGTCACCAGCCACACGCCGCTCGACCCTTCCCAGAGCGGTGCGAGGATGTGCGCCGCCAGGTCGCCGCTGACCCGCGCGCCGTAGGGGATGCCGTGCCACGCTTGGGCCGGTAAGGCGGCGTCGGTTTCGAAGACGGGCCAGTCGCGGTCGGTGTGCAGGATGACCGGCTCGCCGGGCAGCCGGAAGGCGTGGAGCGTAGCGGCCAGTGACCGGTAGCGATCCACGGGCCGGCGGGCAGCGTAGTAATTGGCCAACGCCGGAAGTGGCAGGGCGATGGCTAACGCGATCATCGCGCCGCCAACCAAGTTTCCAAAGCGCGACCGGGCAGTAGGGGCGGGGCTTGCCCCGGCCCCGGCCCAATCTACTATGCCCCAGGCGAGAAGCAGGTAGAAGGCGGGCAGAAACAGAGAAAGGTAACGGGCTTGCACCTGCGGCGCGTAGAGGAAGCGCAGCGCGGACGTGGTGCTCAGCGCGTAGACGATGGCCGGGGGCACGAGGATGCCGAGCGTGAGCAACAGAGCCATATCCCCCTGCCGGCGATGGTGGCGCAGCAACCCCAGCAATCCGATCAGCAAGAGGAGCAGCAAGACCGCGACTGTACCGGCCCAGCGCGCCAGTTCGGCCGGCACGCCAACCGTGAAAAGCGTCCAGAAGAGGCGCAGGAAGGCCGTGACATCGAACGGTTTGGCCACAGACCAACTGCCGCGTCCGTGCAAGGTGGTCATGAGCCAGGGCACGAACAGGGCGAGTACGGCCAGTTGCGCAGCGAGCCATCGTCCCAGGAATGACCGGCGGTCTTCCCGTCGCCAGGCCACGATCCCGATCCACAGGTTGGCGACCAGCGGATAGAGCGCGGAAAGGTAGAATGTGTAGAGGTTGAGTACGGCGCAGATTATGTAAATTGCTGCGTTCCATTTTCCGGAGCGGGCCCAGCGTACGGCGGCGAGCAGGGTAAGCAAGCCCAGCAGCATAGTCAGGGTGTACATGCGCATTTCTTGCGACCACCAGACGGCGAAGCGGGCCAGGGCAAAGAGGGTCGCGGCCACCAAGCCGGCACGCCGGTCGAGCCAGTCCGTCCCCAGGCGGTAGACGAGGGCGACAACCAGCACGCCCCCCGCTACGGAGAAGAAGCGCAGAGCGAATGCCGTTTCGCCGGCCAGTTGTCGCCAGAGCCACAGGAGCATGAAGTAGAAGGGCGGATGGACGTCCCGCGCGGCCAGGGCCGGGATCAGCGTGGGCGGGTGGCGGATCAGCCAGACCGTCCAGCCTTCGTCCCACCAGACCGGCGCGTCTCCCAGCAGGTGCAAGCGCAGCGCGAAGGCCAGCAAGAGAATGGGGATCATCAAGCGGGATGTTCGAGTCATCTGTGCAGTCGCCTTGCATTTCCCTTTGAACATGATATAATAGATTGCATCGGTAACCGCTCAGACGAATGAATTCGCCGCCTGAGACTGCGAAGTGCGTTTTAACGCACTATTCCAGCACGACAGCAACCTGTTTCAACAGGTTTCGCAATTATAGGCGGGCAATTCATTGCTCGCCGAGACCGGCCTGAGCAGTAACCAGCATTGTAACACACAGCTACTTGCCGTGTCAAACCACAGGAGCACAGCCATGATTCGCGTTCTACATCTCGGCGACATCCATATCGGCACCGAAAACTACGGGCGGATAGATCCGGCGACCGGCGTGAACAGCCGCGTACTCGATTTTCTGCGCCGGCTGGATGAGGCGGTAGACTGCGCGTTGGACCGCGACGTAGACTTGGTACTCTTTGCCGGCGACATCTACAAAACACGCGATCCCAATTCCACCTATCGCCGCGAGTTTGCCAAACGGATCAAGCGCCTCTCTGATGCCGGGTTGCCGGTGGTGTTGGTGGTCGGCAACCATGACCAGCCGAGCGTTCACCGGCGGGCCAGCAGCATCGAGGTGTTTCGCACGCTGGACGTGCCCCACGTTTACGTCACCGATCGCGAACGGTTGTATCGCATCGAGACGAAAAGCGGGCCCATTCAGGTGGCCACGGTGCCCTATCCGTCCAAGAGCCGGCTGATGACGAGGGACGAATATCGCAACAAGACCATCGAAGAGATCCACAGCGCGTTGCAGGATATCATTGCCGAGAACATTCGCGGATTGGCGCAGCAGGTCACGCCCGATGCCCCGGCCATTCTGCTGGCCCACGTCTCGGTTGCCGGCGCGAAGGCGGGCAGCGAACGAAGCATCATGCTCGGCTATGACCCGGTCGTGCTGAAAAGCGTACTCCTGGACCCGGCGTTCGATTATGTCGCGCTGGGGCACATCCATCAGCATCAAAATCTGAACGAGGGAGGGCAGCCGCCCGTTGTCTATTGTGGCAGCATCGAGCGCGTGGACTTCGGGGAGGAAAAAGAAGAGAAAGGTGTTGTGCTGGCGACGGTGGAACGCGGCTCAACAGAAATTGAGTTCATACCGTTGCACGCTCGCCCCTTTGTCACCATCCGCGCGGACGTGCAGGACGAATCCGACCCGACGGCGGCCGCTTTGGCAAAGATCGAAGGGTACGACGCAGAAGACGCCGTTGTGCGCGTCTTCATCCACGTGCGTCCAGAGCAAATCCCTTTCCTGGATGAGAAGCAGATTCGAAAGGCCTTGGCCGGGGCCTTCTTCGTGGCGACGGTCAATCGCGAGGTTGACCACGATCCGCGCCAACGGTTTCGCTTCAGCGGCGAATTCGTCGAACAGGCTACGCCGCGCGAAATGTTGGAACGCTATGTGGAAAGCAAGGACATTGCGCCAGAGCGGGCCAAGCTCCTCTTGCGCTATGCGGAGCAGATATTCGCCAATGTTGAGTCCTAACCCGGTTACGCCAGAACCCAGAAGGCTGACCACAGATTGCACAGATTTCTCAGATTATTCTTGGCTATTCACAGGTAGGGTCCGTGCCGGATTAAAATCGGCACTGGGCTGCCCCGCCAAGCCGCTAAAAGCGGCTGATTTCCCGCCGGGCAGTCGCTTTAGCGACTTTCTCTCGCGGCCAGTGACGGCTTTAGCCCGTCACGTCACGGCAAGGCAGCCCGAGTAATAACGATTATTCTTGGTTTTTCAATCTGTGTCATCCGTGAAATCTGTGGCTCATCTTCTTGCTTCGTGTACAAGAATTTAACTGTTAAGGTACTACGCATTGATCGAGACCTTGCTCAGAAAATGTGGCCCCTGACGGGGCAGTTGACAAAAGGCAGGGGACACAGATTTACACAGGCTTCGCACACATATTTTTCTGAAAGTTTTATCTGTGTTTTTCTGTGAGAATCTGTGTCCTACAGAAACATAGACAACTTTTTGTCGATCTTGACGCCCTAAGCACCTAGGGAGCTTGCCAGAGGAATATGATCGGCTCATGCAAGACTTGTTGATTGTCATCGTAAGCTACAATACGAGAGATTTGCTGGAAGATTGCCTGCGTTCGGTCTACCGGAGCGCGGGGGATTTCGAGTACACTGTGTGCGTTGTAGACAACAACTCTGCTGATGGCAGCGCGGAAATGGTTCGCACGCGCTTTCCGCAGGCGCATCTCATCGAAAGCGATGTGAATGGCGGCTATGCTTATGCGAACAACCTGGCACTCCGCGCCTACGGCTTTCGGGACGATTCCGGCTCTGTTGCCGGTGACGGTGAATCAGCCGGAACGCCTGCGCCCCGCTACGTCTTGCTGTTGAATCCCGATACCGTTTTGCCGGCGACAGCCTTGCGGGACATGGTAGCCTTCATGGATAGCCATTCAGACACAGCGATCGTTGGCCCCAAGTTGGTGCGCCAGGACGGGAGCCTGGATATGGCCTGCCGCCGCAGTTTCCCGTCGCCGGCGGTCTCCTTCTACCGCTTGTCCGGCCTGAGCAAGCTGTTTCCCCGCCATCCCCGCTTTGGGCGCTACAATCTCACCTACTTGGACCCAGACGTGGTCACAGAAGTCGACTCCGTCGTTGGCGCGTTCATGCTGGTGCGTGGCAAGGCGATACAACAAGCGGGTATTCTGGACGAACGATTCTTCATGTATGGAGAAGACATCGACTGGGCCTACCGGATCAAGCAGTTTGGTTGGCACGCATTCTATTATCCGCGCGTGCAGGTGTTGCATTACAAAGGAGAATCGAGCAAACAACGCAGCATGGCGGCGACGATAGAGTTCTACCGGGCGATGAAGCTATTCTACGTCAAGCACTACCGTAGCCGCACCTTCTTCCTATTGAATTGGCTAATCGAAGGGGGCATTTGGCTGCTGCTGGGATGGGCCATGTTGCGCAACGCACTCCGGCCACGAGACCGGCGCAGCGTAGCCTCCGCCACATTGTAAAATGAGACGACGAGCAACTTTACTCTTTCCACTTTCCCTGGTAGGGGTGGACGCACTGGCCATCATGTTGGCCTTCTACGGAGCCTACCGTCTGCGGCTGTTCATCGAGTATCCGCCGCCGGTGAACATTTCCCTCTTCCGGACTTACAGTGGCATGATGACCATCCAGGTGGTCACGCTGCTAGCACTGTACTTTATCTACCATCTCTATCACCGCAGCCGGGCCCTCTCGCACATTGACGAGTTCTACACCCTGATCGCGGCCACGTCTGTCGGCGTCATCAGCAGCACGGCATTCACCTCCTTTCTACTGAAGAACGAGTTGGATTATCCACGCCTGATGGTCGTTTATTCCTGGGTTCTGACGATTGTGTTCGTCACCCTTGGCCGTGTGATCCACGCTCGCATGCAGTGGTACCTGCAATCGCGCGGCGTGGCCAATGACCGCCTGCTCATCGTGGGTACGGGCGAGGTGCCGCGCATCATCCTGCGGGCCATCGCCCATAGCCCCGGACTGGGGTACGCGGTCGTGGGTCTGGTTGCCGGACGCGACGAGAAACCGGAACCAGAATCGCTCCCTGCTCCCCTTCTGGGTGATGTGGACCAGCTCCCTGAACTGATTGACCGCAATCAAGTGGATGAAATCATCATCGGTATGCCCGAGGCTTCCCATCAGGAGATTGTGCGTATCATTTCGCGCTGCGAACGAGAGAAGGTGAGCATCAAAGTCTTTCCCGACCTCTTCCAGATCATGGCCGGCGAAGTCAGCATCGGCGATCTGGGAGGACTGCCGCTGCTTACGGTGCGTGACATCGCCCAACGAGGCTGGAAGCTGGCCCTCAAGCGCGCCTTCGATGTCGCCATCAGCTCTGTCGCGCTCGTGCTGCTCTCCCCATTTATGATGTTGTTGGCGCTGTTGATCAAACTCGATTCTGCCGGTCCGGTATTCTAT
>CAZFFM010000201.1:0-6704 GCA_964517425.1 uncultured Ardenticatenales bacterium
GTACGGGGGACGAAGGACTACGCCGGCGTAACCGGCAACATCAGTTGCGACGACACAGGCGACTGCGGGACCGGTACAGTGGTCGTCAACGTGGTCAAGGATGGCAAGTGGGCCAAGGTCGGCGGCGAAGCACCGGCCGCTGGTGGAGCCGACACGATCATCGTGGGCACGACCGACAAAGTTACCGTGCTCGACCCGGCAGACTCCTATGATTTCCATACGTGGGAGATCCATCACAACACCATGGACACCTTGCTGCACTACGTCCCGGGCACCACCGATCTGGAGCCTGGCTTGGCCACGGCCTTGCCCGAAGTCAGTGACGATGGGCTGGAATACACTTTCCATCTGGTCGAAGGCGTCAAGTTCCCCGACGGCACAGCATTCAACGCAGACGCTGTCAAGTGGTCCATTGACCGGGTAATCGCTTTGGAAGGTGATCCCAACTGGCTGGTGACATCCTTTGTGGATCACGTAGATGTCGTGGATGAGAACACGGTCAAGTTCGTTTTGAAGGCACCGGTCAACTATTTCCCGCTGCTGGTGGCCACACAACCCTACTCGCCGATCAGTCCAAAGTGCTACTCCCAAGACAAGATCGACGCGGATAGCACCTGCGGCGGCATTGGCCCGTACAAGATCACCAAGTGGGAACGCGATGTTGAGCTGGACCTGGAAGCCTACGATGGCTACCCGGGGAAGAAACCGGCCACACCGAATATCATCATCAAATACTACTCGGACCCGACCACCATGCGTCTGGCGGTAGAGAATGGCGAGATTGATGTTGCTACGAAGACCCTTAACCCCACCGACTATACCGATCTGAAGGCTGCCGGCAAGTTGCAGGTCATCGAAGGCCCCGGCGCTCAGATCCGGTATCTCTGCATCAACCAGACAACGGCTCCGTTCGACCAGGCCGAGGTACGTCAGGCGCTCTCCTACGCTGTGGATCGCAACGCGGTTACGTCTATCGCTTTCCAGGGCACACACGTGCCGCTCTTCAGCATGGTGCCTATGGGCATGTGGTCACACACCGACACGTTCCCGAAGCGCGATCTGGCCAAGGCGAAGGATATGTTGACCAAAGCCGGCTATAGCGCGGACAACAAGCTGAAGATGGACCTGTGGTGGACGCCAACGCACTACGGCCCGACAGAAGCTGATCTGGCCACCGTGCTCAAAGACAACCTGGAAGAAACAGGGTTGGTCGAGGTTAACTTGCAGAACACAGAATGGGCTACTTACAAAGAGTACATGAACGCCGGTAGTATGCCGGTCTTCCTGCTCGGCTGGTATCCCGACTATCTTGATCCGGACAACTACACATCTCCCTTTGCCGAGTCTACGGCTTCCGGCGACATTGGTATCTTCTACGCCAGCGACAAGATGGACGCGCTGATTGCGGCCGGTCGCAAGGCTCCCGAACTGCGGAGCGATGCACGCAAGAAGGTCTACGAAGATATTCAGTCACTATGGGTTGAGGATATCCCAACAGTTCCTCTCACCCAAGGATCGCTCTTGGTTGTTGCCCAGCCTGGAGTTTCCGGCATTGTGCTCGACCCGAACATGCTCTTCCACTACTTCTTGTTGACCAAGTAGTGGCGGCATAACAAACGGTTGAGCTGTTTGGCCCTGTGAGGCCTACTGTATGGGTGGGACTCTGGCAGGTTGCTGCCTGCCAGAGTCCCACTTCTTTCCTGGAGCATTGATTCATGGCCACGTTGCGTGACTATATCATCACCCGTATGCTACTTACCATACCCATGCTCTTCGTCTTGGTCACCCTTGTTTTCGTTGTGGTACGTATCATGCCGGGTGATCCGGTAGAGGCTATGATGCGCCCTGGCGTGCCCCAGGAATACAAAGATCAAATCAAACATAACCTCGGACTGGACGTCCCCCTCTTCTTCAACATGCGCGGAAGCAGTGCCCGCGTGCTGCCCGAGACGTTGTTCTTGCGTTCGAAACCTGGTGAGGAGGGAAGCAAAGCACTGCGTGTCGAGGCTGACGATCTGGTTGCCGTCAGCAACCGAAAGGATGTAGACGGTGACTGGCTTCAGGTGGCTGTCGCCAAAAACTTCGAGGGCTGGGTCTCTCCGGACCAACTGGCCTGGATGCGACAAGTCAACACCGCTATGACCCCCCTGGATGAGGGGAGACTGGCCGGCAGCGAGAGCTGGTTCCACTTTACGTCGAGTGATAGTCTTGCCGGCGATGTCGCGCAGGCGATTTGGGCTGAGCCATCAGGATTGCTCTGGCTTGGCACAGACCAGGGCCTCTCGCGATACAGCAACGCCAGCGGATGGGAAACGTTCGACGAGTTGGCCGGCCACAACGTGCAGGCCGTTTGGAGCGGCCGGCCGGCAGACACCTGGTTCGGTACGGCGAGCGCGGGCGTCTATCGCTATCGCAGCAATAAATGGACCTCTTTCTCCTCCGTCGACGGGCTGCCCAGCGACAATGTCTATGCCATCTGGGGGAAAGGGTCCAGGATAATCTGGGCCGGCACCGACCAAGGCGCGGCTCTCTACGACGGAAAGACGTGGACCGCATTCACCACCGAAGACGGCCTGGCGGGCAATCAGGTTCGCGCGATCTGGGGAGACGGGAGGTCAACCTTCTGGTTTGGTACCGATCACGGTGTGAGTCGCTACGATGGCAAATCGTGGACATCCTTTGCGTCCGCGGATGGCCTGGCCGGCAACCAAGTGAATGCCGTTTGGGGTAACGCGCAGGGTGTCGTGTGGGCCGGCACCGATCACGGCTTGAGCCGTTACGATGGCCAGACCTGGACAACCGTCGCTGATGTGGAGGGACTGTCGGGCGGCCGCGTGAACGGTCTCTGGGGGGACGGACAGGACGCACTCTGGGTGGCTACCACCGGCGGATTGTTCCATTACGACGGCCAAACCTGGGAATCTTTCGGTGTCGCCGGTGGACTGGCGTCAAATAACATCCTGGCCGTCTTTCGCGACAAAAACGGCATGATCTGGGCCGGAACGGATCGCGGACTGAGTCGCTTCGACAATCGTCCCTGGATCAAGTTGCGCATACCGGAAGGGGGCATTGAAGGATGGGCAAAGGCCGACCAATTCGACATCCAGATCAATCCATTCGACAGCCAATACTTTAACTACCTTCGCGACCTGTTGCATTTGAACCTGGGCGTTTCGCTGGCCCCCACGCGAGGTCGGGCCATCCTTGCCGACCTGAAGTTGAAATTTCCGGCTACCGTCGAGCTGAGTCTTGTCGCGATGATGATCACGGCAGTCATTGGTATTCTGACCGGCACCTACGCGGCCCACAAGCGGCGCAGCCTGGCCGATTACACCTTCCGCTTCTACAGCATCGTCATCTATGCCATTCCGGTCTTTTGGCTCGGCTTGATGTTCCAACTGGTGTTTGGGGTTTATCTGAAAGGGTGGTATGAGACAACGGCCATGGGACACCTCCTGCACCCAATTTTCGGAAACTTCCTGCCCCTGCCGATCTCCGGGCGCATCGAAACCGGCTTGGCTCCCAAGACCATCACCGGGCTGTATCTCGTGGACAGTATCGTGACCGGGAACAAAGCGGCCCTGGTGAGCACAATCCGTCACCTGCTGTTGCCGGCTGTGACGCTCGGACTTTACCTCTCGGGTGTTTTCACGCGACTAACGCGGTCCAACATGCTCGACGTGCTGCAAGAAGACTACATTACGGCCGCACGGGCAAGGGGCATCACAGAAAGAGCGGTCGTTTACAAACATGCCCTGAAGAACGCTTTTATTCCGATCCTGACGATGATGGGGTTGCAGTTTTCTTTGCTCCTGGCCGGCGCTGTGCTGACCGAAACGACTTTCTCGTGGCCGGGGATGGGCCTCTTCATGGTAGAACGCATTGGCTATCGAGATTTTCCGTCCATTCAAGGGAGCGTGGTATTCTTTGCCCTGCTCGTTGCCTCGGTCAGTCTCTTGGTAGATGTGGTTTACGCAGCCATTGACCCGCGTATTCGCTACTGACCGTTGGGGAAAAGGGAGGATGAAAGGGAAGCGTTCAGGGACTACCCTGGAAACACCTACTTCAATCTCTTTTTTGCCACGAATTATACGAATTTTCACTAATTTTTTGCTTTTTTCGTGTAAATTCGTGCAATTCGTGGCAGATTCAGGAAGGGCTGAACAGCTACGATGAAAGAACCTGTTATGCCGAAATACCGCCTGAATATATTTACATGGTTTATCAACAACGCTCGCTGGTATGGCGCAGAGTGGTACATCACCCTGCTTGGCGGGGTGTTGCTCGTCGGGATCATTCTGGTAACAGTTTTCGCCTCCTCGATCGCTCCTTACAATCCGATCAAATTCGTGGGCGCTCCCTTCAATCGGCCCGGGGCCCAGCAATCTATTCTTGTTCTCGCGGGCGACAACACGACCCAAAGCTTGGACGACTTGACCGATAAGCAGATTGGGGTGGTGCAAAACACGCAGGCCGCCCGCGAGCTTTCCGAGCGCGATGTTGCCTTCCAGCCGTTTTCATCGGCGCGCGAGGCCATGGCCGCCCTGAGCGAAGGGGCCGTAGACGCGCTGGTCGCCGATGTCGGCAACCCGGCCGTGCGGGCCGAAAAAAAGGCACACGCCGACCAGGTCAAGGTCGTGGGCAAACCATTCGGCGCAACCTACGTCCTGGGCACCGATAGCTTCGGACGGGACGTGTACAGCCGCATGATACATGGCGCGCGAACGGTGCTGGCCATTGCGATTCTCTCCGCCCTGATGTCGGCGGCGATCGGCGTGCCGGTTGGCCTCTTCTCCGGCTTTACCGGCGGCGCGATAGACAAGGTGCTCTCGCTGGTGATGGACAGCATCTACTCCTTCCCCGGATTGATCCTGGCCATCGCCATGGCTGCCCTTTTGGGTCCCGGGCTGATCAACATCTCGGTGGCCATTGCCGTGGTCTACATCCCCACCTATTTTCGGATGGTGCGTGGCAAAACGCTCTCTGTGAAAGAGGACCTGTACGTGGAAGCTGCGCGAAGTTTGGGCGCCAAAGCATTCACGATTCTCAGGCTCTACGTCTTCCCCAACGTGATCCCTTCCATCGTGGTCATCTTTTCTGTAAACGTGGCCGATTCCATTCTGACGGAAGCCGGCCTTAGCTTCCTCGGTCTCGGCCTGCCGCCCCCCATCCCCGATTGGGGATTCGACCTGGCATCGGGCAAACGCTTCCTGCCCAGCGGCTACTGGTGGATCATCACCTACCCTGGCATGATGATCGCACTCGTTACCCTGGCCTTCAGTATGCTGGGCGAGGGCCTGAACGAGATTCTCAACCCCCGGCTCACGGAGAATTGACCATGTCCAACGTCTTGCTCGACATCAAAGACCTGGAGGTGAACTATTCCGTACGCACCGGGCTTGTCAAGGCCGTGGATCACGTGAATCTGCGGGTGTACGAGGGGGAAACCCTGGGACTGGTCGGCGAATCGGGCTGCGGAAAATCAACCTTGGGGCGGGCTATCCTGCGCCTCGTTTCCTCCCCCGGCGAAATCGTCGGTGGACAACTCCTGTTTCGGGGGGATGACCTGCTGGAAAAATCAGAGGCCGAGATGTCTCGCATACGAGGGAAGAACATCTCCATGATCTTTCAAGACCCCATGACTTCCCTCAACCCGCTCATGCGCATCGAGGACCACTTCGTGGAGACCGTCCGCACCCACGAGAAGGGGGTCAGCAAAAAGGAAGCACGAGTGCTTGCGGAGAACATTTTCGATTACCTGAGTATCGAGCACGACAGACTGTCCGACTATCCGCACCAGCTTTCGGGGGGGATGAGGCAGCGGGTCATGATCGGCTTGGCCCTGATCCTCAACTCCGAGCTGGTCATCGCCGATGAGCCGACTACGTCGCTCGATGTCATCGTCGAAGCACAAATTTTGGACCTGCTCAAGCACCTGAAGAAGACTTACGACATGACCCTGATCTTGATCACACACAATTTGGGCATCGTGGCCGAGCTTACCGACCGCATCGCCGTGATGTATGCCGGGCAGGTGGTGGAAGTGGCGACGGCTTTGTCCTTGTTTGATACGCCCTTACACCCATACACACAGGGACTGCTGGCCTCCGTGCCTAACATTCAACTGGAGGAGGCCGAACTCCGGACCATGCCGGGGTCGCCGCCCAATTTGATCAGCCCGCCGGCCGGCTGCCGCTTCCATCCCCGCTGCCCTCGCGTAATGGACCGTTGCCGCCGGGAACCGCCCCGTTATCGTGAGGTGCGCCCTGGACGCAGGACGGCCTGTTGGCTGTACGAATAGAGGAGTAACCGTTCACTCCCCGCCATTGAGAACTCAGGAAACACTCATCCAACAGGTTGTGGAATGGGAGGGGCCGCGTTCCCTTTGGCGACGCTCTGCAATCACCTCTGCGATGTACGGCCATGGTGAAACGCCGCGTTGACGACAGGTGTCGATCACACTTGCCAACGAGGTGTAGCAATTGCTCAGGCAACAGTGAGGCAAGATATTCTTGATTGATTTGTTTCAGGTCGTGATCCGTTAAGTGCATACCTTCATTGTACAATCATTTTGCTTATCAAGCAAATCATCTATACGGGGTGTGCGTCATATTTTTGCGTGGCAACTCTCTCAAATGAACCACGAAGACACGAAGGCACAAAGAACAACCAGGTTGAATGTTTCGACCTGGACACTGGCGTTT
>CAZFFM010000202.1:0-6678 GCA_964517425.1 uncultured Ardenticatenales bacterium
GCGCGAACCGTTACAATTCGTCAAGCAGTTTTCTCTGCAAAATGAACCATGCCAACATTCAAATTGGTTGTTCTTTGTGCCTTCGTGTCTTCGTGGTTTATTTGAGAGAGTTGCCGTGCAAGAATATGACGCACACCCGAATGTGCCGGACATTTTGCGTTTGCCTTCAATTCATGGTATCATTGCCCCGTGGGACGCGCGTTCTCGCCATTGTGCGTCTCTTGCACCGTCCCATCGTGCAACTGCTCTTCACACGGAGGAGAACATGAACCCCTTGAATTTGCTTGTCAATCTGGTAGACCGCCCCGGCGAGGTATTCGCCGAGGTGCGCGACGGTCCGCGCCGGCTGATTCTCGTCCCGTTCGCCGCAGCGCTCGTTAGCTTCGTGCTCTACGGCCTGATCTCCGCGCCGTTGTCGGCCAAGCTGGCCGGCGAACTCATCCAGCAGCGCATTGCCCAGTTGCCGGCCCAGCAGGCCCAGGCCGCTGCCCAGGTCATGACAACCCCTGGTGCAACGCAGGTGGCCATCTCCACGGTGATCGGCGGAACCCTGGTCACCCTCATCGGCTGGGTTCTGTGGGGCGCAATCCTGCACTTTGTGGTGATGATGCTGGGCGCAAACAGCAAGCCCAGCCAGATGATTGCCGCTGTCAGTTGGGCCGCTATCCCCCACGCTTTGCGCAACCTGGTTATGGCCGGCTTCGTATTGATATCCGGGAGCCTGGTGCGCAACCAGGGTTTCTCCTGGCTGGTTGCCTCCGGCAATCTGTTGAACGACAGCCAGAATCCGCTGTACGTGTTCCTGGCCGGGATAGACATTTTTTGGCTGTGGGGAATGTTCTTGCTCACCGTGGCCGTGGCCGTGGTGGCCGGCTTCTCACGGCGGCAATCGCTGGCTATCGTGCTGGCCACCTGGGTCGGCGGTGCGCTCTTGACCGTGATTCCCATGCTCCTGAGCAGCATGTTAATGGGCCGCGCCTTCGGCGGATAGACAGCGTAGGGCAATTGCTAATTCTCAACAGACAATGATCAATTGTCAACTGATTGCGCAACACGCAACGGGTTTCTCTTACGTGCATGAATTGGAGCACAACTATGAAACGGACCGCCATCATCGTCGGCGTCGTGATCGCCGCCATTGTCTTGAGCTGGATCAGCTATGCTACGCTTGGCCAGCGTGGTGACAATGCCCGCTCGGCGGAAGGCCAGCAAACAGTCACTATCACACGGGGCAATATTGCCGCCTCTGTGAATGCCACCGGAAGCATCGAACCGCAACGGCAAGTTGCCCTCAACTTCCAGGTGCCGGGGCGTTTGATCGAACTGCCGGTTCAGGTCGGCAGCTTCGTGGACGCCGGACAAGTTCTGGCGAAACTGGATACCGCCGACCTGGCCTTGCAGGTGACCCAGGCGGAAGCCTCCTTGCGATCCGGCGAAGCGCGCTTGCGCCAGCTGCAGGCCCCCCCTGCGGAAAGCGACCGGGCCGCTGCACGCATCGCCGTGGAGAGTGCCCAGGCCGCCTACGACAACGTCCGTGCCGGCCCGTCCGAAGCGGACCTGGCCGCCGCCCAGGCTGCGTATGACGCGGCGACAGCGGCCTACCGGCAGTTGCAGGCCGGACCCACCGCAGAAGACCTTGCCGGTGCCCAGGCCACGCTCGACAAGGCCGGAGCCGCGTTGCAACAGGCCCAGTCTGCCTACGACCAGGTCGCAACGCGTCCCAATGCCGCCATGCTGCCCCAGGCCTTGCAGCTCCAGCAGGCAACGATAGACTACCAGGCGGCCAAGGCCGGCTATGACCGCGTCGCTGCCGGCGCCACGGAAGAGCAGCGCCAGAATGCCTGGGCCCAGGTACAACAAACTCGATCCCAACTGCAGAAACTGCGCCAAAGTCCAACTCCCAGCGCGTTGAAAGCTGCTGAACAACAATTGGCCCAGGCAAAAGCACAACTCGACAAACTCCAACGGGGCGCTGACCAAGCCGACCTCGTGGCCGCGCAATCCCAGGTGGCCCAGGCCCAGGCTGTGCTCGACCAGGCCCAAACGCAGCTCGCCGATGCTACGCTCCGCGCACCGTTCAAAGGGGTTGTCGCCTCTATCGGAGCGAAGGTCTATGAACAGGTGTCGGGAGCCACACCGGTCGTCGTGCTGGTTGACAATTCTCGATTTCATTTGGATGTCAGCGTGGACGAGGTGGATGTGGGGCAAGTCAGCGTCGGCGACACGGTCTCCGTGACTCTGGACGCCTTCAGGGACGGCAGCATCACCGGACACATCGAGAGCGTCTCGCCGGTTCCGACCATCGAATCGGGCGTGGTCTCCTATCCCGTGCGGATCGCGCTCGACGAAACGGCTCTCTCCCTGCGCGCCGGCATGACGGCCAATGCCACGATTACCACGGAAGAGCACCAAGGCGTGCTGGTCGTTCCCAACCGCGCCATCCAAATCGACCGCGAGACCGGCCAACTCTTTGTGGAGAAATCGGTTGACAATCTGCCAAAGCGCGTGGAGATCACCACAGGTCTGCGCAACGAATCTGCCAGTGAAGTGATCAGCGGTCTGGATGAAGGGGACGTGCTGGTCATCCGCTCAATCTCCGGACGCGAACGGCTGCAACAACAACTGGGCAACTGAGAACGATGATCCAACTGCAGGATGTGACAAAAGTTTACCGCCTGGGCGATGTGGAGGTACACGCTTTGCGCGGTGTCAGCCTGAATATCGCCGACGGCGAGTTCCTGTCCATCATGGGGCCTTCCGGCTCGGGCAAATCTACGTTGATGAACATCATGGGCTGTCTGGATCAATCCTCCAGCGGCACGTACCTGCTCGACGGCAGCGACGTGAGCCGCCTGAACGACAACCAGTTGGCCGAGATTCGCAACCGGCGCATCGGCTTCGTCTTCCAAACGTTCAACCTGCTGGCGCGTACCACCGCCTTGCAAAACGTAGAATTGCCCATGCTTTACGCCGGCAACCGGGGCAACCGGCGCGAAAAGGCCATGGCCGCGTTGGACGCGGTGGGGTTGATTGATCGGGTACATCATCGCCCCAACGAGCTTTCCGGCGGCCAGCAACAGCGCGTGGCAATTGCCCGCGCGCTGGTCAACGACCCGGCCATCATCCTGGCCGACGAGCCGACCGGGAACCTCGACTCGAAGTCCGGCACCGAAATTCTGGAGATTTTCCACAAGCTTCACATCGAGAGGAATATCACCATCGTGTTTGTCACCCATGACCCGATCATCGCCGAGCAGACGCGCCGCATCGTGCGTATCCACGACGGCGTAATCATCAGCGACCAGATGAACGGAGCGTGACCGATGAACGTGGGTGAGAGCGTCCTTGTAGCCGTACGCGCGCTGATGGTCAACAAGCTGCGCTCAACGTTGACTATGCTGGGCATTATCATCGGCGTGGCTGCCGTGATCACCCTTTTGTCCGTTGGGCAGGGTGTGCAGAGGGCCGTTGCCGAGCAGATTCAGGGGGTGGGGTCGAACCTGCTCTTCGTCGTGCCGGGCGGAAACACGGAGGCCAGCAATCGCGGCGCGTCCCGCTTGCTAACCATGAGCGATTACCGCGCCCTGGCCGATCCATTCAACGTGCCGGACGCGTTGCACGTGGCCCCCGAGTTGATCGGCTCGGTGCAGGTCATCGCCGGCAATCGCAATACGCTCAGCTCCGTCTCTGGTGTAACGCCGGCGTATGCCGAGGCCCGCAACGTGAAGCCGGAGATGGGACGCTTCATTACGGACGGCGATTTGCACGCCCTGTCGCGCGTCGCTGTACTCGGCCACCTGACGTACGAGCGACTCTTCCCCGACGGGGCGTACCCCATCGGCCAAGTGGTGCGACTGAAGCGCGTACCCTTCAAGGTTGTCGGCGTGCTCGAGGCACGCGGCGGCAACGGTTCGAACAACGAGGACGATATCATCATCGTGCCGTTGACCACCGCGCAACAGAGATTGATCAACCGCCGGAGCGCGTCGGGAGAGCCGGTCGTTACGGTGATATACGTCGAGGTGCGCAGTGAAGATGTGCTGGATACGGCCACCGAAGACATCATTCGCGCGTTGCGAGAGACCCACAAAATCACCTACAACCAGGACGATGATTTCACGGTAATCAGCCAAAAGGATTTGCTTGCGGTTTTTGGCCAGATAACCGGCCTGCTCACGATCTTCCTCGGCGCTATTTCCGGCATCTCGCTCCTGGTCGGAGGAATCGGCATCATGAACATCATGCTCGTCTCCGTGACCGAACGGACGCGTGAGATTGGCATTCGCAAGGCGGTGGGGGCCAAGCGGCGGGACATCCTGCTGCAATTTCTGATCGAAGCTGTGGCGCTGAGTATCATCGGTGGTGCGATTGGCATTGCCCTGGGATTTGGCGGCTCCCTGCTGATCTCGCAGGCCTCTGACCAGCTTACCACGTATGTTTCCCCCGGCTCGGTGGTGCTGGCCACCGGGTTCTCCTTGCTGGTGGGACTCTTTTTCGGGCTGTACCCGGCGGTGCGTGCTTCGCGCCTCAGCCCGATCGATGCGTTGCGGTACGAGTAGGCAGGCTATCGTCGAACGATCGGCTATTCCCCCATCACCACCACCTGTTCCCCCTCCTGCAGTCCGCTGACTACTTCCACCTGTTGCGCATTGTGTACGCCGGTGATCACTTCCACATCGCGCCGGCGACCGTTCTCCTCGATGGTGACCAGTTGCTTTGAGCCGACCTGCCGCAGAGCTTCACGGGGTACGACCAGCACGTTTTCGCGTTGCGCGGTGACGATGGTAACCTCTGCGCTCATGCCGGGATGCAGATGCCGGTCATCGGTGACGTTGAAGCGTATCTCCGTATCGAATGTGGTTGCGCCGCGCTGACTGCTGGCCGCCGGGGCCACGTTGGATACGGTGCCGGTGATGATTTCACCAGGGGCCGCGTCCAACCGGATTTCCGCTGGTTGGCCTGGGGCCACATCCCCGATGTCGGTCTCGTCCACCTCCGCGACGATGACCAGCGTGGAAAGGTCGGCCAGAGTGGCAAGCGGCTGGGTGGGGTTGATCCGCTCGTGGGCGCGCGCGTGCAGGGCCGTGACGGTGCCGGCGAAGGGAGCCACCAGTCGCGTGTCGGCCAGATTGCGGCGCGCGCGTTCCAGACTGATCTGCGCCAGGTTCACTTGTTGCTCCAGCGAAGCGATCTCTGCAGGCGGCGCGCCATGGACCGCACGGCGGAAAGCGTTTTGGGCGGATTGCTCGTCGGCTTTGGCCCGAGCGAGGGTGACTGCTTCGACGCTGGTGGCCGCGTCTGTGTTGGTGGCGATCTTGTCGTAGGCTGCCTGGGCTGCCTCGCGGGCGACAATCGCCTGTTGCAAGCGGGCGCGGGCGGCTTCGATATCGTCGTCGCTGCCACCATTGCGTGCGCGGTCCAGGGCAATCTGGCGTAAGGCAAGATTCGATTCGGATTCGCGGATACGCTGCCCTGCCTCCGTGGTGTCCAGGGCGAGCAGCACGGCGCCGGCGGTCACGGCGTCGCCAACCTGTACACTTACCGTCAACACCTCGCCGCCGGCCGGCAAGGAGAGGGCGGCTTGGCGGAGGGCTTGCACGCGGCCTGCTGCTTGTACGGTTGTTGCTATCGTCGCGCGCCGGACGGTGATCATTTGATCTGTGCGGGAGAGGGAGGGGCGACTCCAGACCCAGAAGGCCATGCCGGAGATTGCCAGCAGAATAGCAAATGAAATGAGCCGTTTCAGTGAACTGCCAGGCACTGGAGGGTTTCTCCTCTACAATTGTTGAAGTTCAAGACCCCACTGAAAAAAGCTCCCGCAGCCGTCCCGTCCCCGTATGCGGAAACCGGCCCGAGGACAGACCTTAGAGCAGGCTTTTTCAATAGACTCATTCAATCGTCTTCGTTATCGGCTACAGTGGTGATCACGACCGAGTTGTCGCTGCCATACTCGTTTCGAACGTACCCATCGGCGGCCCAGTCGTTGTGCCAATCGGTTCCGTTGAGCAGGTAGCGGAATTGGAATTCCTGATTGGCCGGCAGGTTGATGGTGAGGACCCAGCCACCACTGCGTTGCTGCTTCAGGGGATGCGATGTCCGGTTCCAGGCGTTGAACGACCCAACGAGATGGACGGTGTCCGCCCATACGTTTGCGGGTAGTTCGAAAGTAACTCGTACCTGGCCGTTGGGCAATACGCTCTTCTTGATCATGCCACGTCTCCGAATGTGGGCTTGCCTCGTTGCAAGCAACAATCCTTTGCAGGGAGGGGCCTTTGGGAGAAAACTTGTGCTGTTATTCTATCATAAATAACGCTTGTTGTCAACGAATTCGTGCGATGGGGTGTCCGTCGAAGTTTTGCGTCTGCAATCATTCACGCCCTGCTCTTGCCACCAAGACACAAAGACACGAAGTATACGAAGTGGAGCAAGCGAGAAAGCCTACTCGTCAGGCCTATCCAATGTTCCAACCTGGACGCTGGCGTTTTTTACTTTTGCCACGGATGGTCACGGATTTTCACGGAAGAACCAGAAAGAATAGATGAAAATCTGTGGGAATCCGTGCAATCTGTGGCTGAAAATGCCGTGTTATGCGGCCCAGATGATTTTCGCCAGACTCCAGTTCTAACGTCGAAACATTCAACCTGGTTGTTCTTTGTGCCTTTGTGTCTTCGTGGTTCA
>CAZFFM010000203.1:0-6663 GCA_964517425.1 uncultured Ardenticatenales bacterium
CCGACTGCAAGAATGCCGCAGCCGGCGCGCCATCCACCACCCGGTGATCGAAGGTCAGGCTCAAGGTCATCATGGCTCGCTGCGCAACTCTGCCCTGGTGAATCACCACCCTCTCCATGATGCGCCCCGCCCCCAGAATCGCTACTTCTGGCGGATTGATGATGGGGGTGAAGCCATCTATGTCGTACATGCCTAAGTTGGTTACGGTGAACGTCCCGCCACTCACCTCCTCCATTTTGAGCTGCCCTGTTCGAGCGCGTTCGATCAACTGCTGGCGAACCCCGGCCAGTTCGGTGACGCTCTTCCGGTCGGCATCTGCAATCACCGGTACAATCAGGCCGTTCTCGAGAGCAACGGCAATGCCAATGTTGATATGCGGCCACAGCCGAATGACGTCGCCATCCAAAGTTGCGTTGATATGGGGATGCCTGCTCAGAGCCAGGGCACAGGCATGTACAATCAGGTCGGTGTAGGTAACCGGCACCTGTTGCCTCAGACGATCGCGCAATCCGACCAGGTCTGTGACATCTGCTTCGGTGTGCAGTGTTAACTGGGCCATGGTTTGCAGGCTCTCGTACATACGGCGCGCGATGGTCGCACGTACGCCGGTCATCGAGATTATCTTGCCTGTCGGCAGCACGGGCAGTTTCTTTTCTTCCGTTGGGGGGTATGTTTCAAGAAACGCGCGTATGTCCGTCTCCGTAATGCGTCCTCCTCGCCCGGTGCCCTTCACCTGGGCCAGGTCTATGTTGTGCTTGCGTCCCATGCGACGGGCAACGGGCGAAGCCCGTACCTCTCGCGCTGGCGGTGGGGTAGGCGGTTCCTGTACCTTGCGCGACTCCAGGAAAGCCATGACATCTTTTTCGGTGATGCGTCCTGCGTGCCCTGTACCTCTCACCTGGGCCAGGTCCACGTTGCGTTCGCGGGCGAGGCGTTTGGCGACAGGTGACGCACGCACTTCCGTCGTAGGGAGGGGGGGCGCGGCTGGTTCTTCGGGCGCGGATGAGGATGCGGATTCCAAAGCAGTTACTTCCAGGCGCGCCAATGGTTGGTCCCCGTATACCACCTCACCCTGTGGAACCAAAATGGCTGCCAGCTGGCCGGTCACGGGGGAAGGGAGGTCGAAAGAGACTTTTGCCGCCTGTAGGATGACAAGCGGCTCTTCTTTTTGCACCTCGTCTCCCTCGCGCTTGAGCCAGGAGACAACCATCACCTCCTCTGCGTCGCCGATATTCTCCGGTACCATCACATCGAGCATGGGCATGAGAGTCCCTCCCACTGTTTTGAATGAGCAGAACACCAGGCCCCCATACCGCTTGAACCGGCGGACATGGGGGCCTAACTGCTGGTTGTCTGCATTGTCCTTAATCGGCTACCAGTTCGCGCGCCGCCGCCACGATGCGGTCTACGGAGGGAATGACATACTGTTCCATAGGGCGGCTGTAAGGAATGGGAACGTCTGGCACGGCCAGCCGGCTGGGCGCCGCGTCGAGGTAGTCCAAAGCGTCCTCCGTCACAGCGGCGATCAACTCGCCGGACATGCCGAAGCTCTTGTAATCTTCATCCACGATCATCAGGCGATGGGTCTTCTTCACCGAGCGGATAATCGTTTCTCTGTCCAGAGGCACCAGGGTACGCAGGTCAATAACTTCAGCACTGATGCCTTCCTCTGCCAGCTTCTCAGCAGCATCCAAACTGCGATGGACCATCAACGACACGGTACAGATGGTCAGGTCGCTTCCCTCATGTTTGACGTCTGCCTGACCGAAGGGGATGGTATACGGTTCTTCGGGTACATGCCCGGTGGTGCGCGGATTCGGTGTCATCCACCCCAGCCCCATCACGCCCTTGTGGAAGAAAACCATCACGGGGCTATCGTCGCGAATGGCCTGGGTCATCAGGCCTTTTGCATCATAGGGGCTGGAGGGAATCACGACCTTGATGCCGGGTGTGTGGGCAAACAACCCATAGAGACACTGCGAGTGTTGCGCAGCGTCGCCGTACCCACCACCGATCGCTGTCATCAACACCATGGGTACGTTGACGTGACCGCCCGACATGTAGTGGATTTTGGCCATGTGGTTGTAAATCTGGTCCATCGCTGCACCAAAGAAGTCGACAAACATCAGCTCGGCAATGGGACGCATTCCTTCAGTGGCAGCGCCAACGGCGGATCCGATAAAGCCCATCTCCGAGATGGGGGTATCCATGATGCGTTCTGGACCGAACTTCTGCAGCAACCCTTCGGTAGCACCAAAGATGCCACCATAGGCACCGATATCTTCGCCCAATACGAACACGCGTTTATCACGCTCCATCTCTTGGGCGATGGCTTCCGCAATCGCCTTTGAGGTGGTTAACAATCTTTCTGCCATCGTATTCTCTCCTTATTCAGGTCACATAACCTATGCAAACACGTCATCGAGGGCTTCTTCCGGTGCCGGGTAGGGACTCTCGCGGGCAAAGGTTTCTGCATCGGCAACCAGTGCCGTCATCTTCGCCTGGACGGCCTCAGCATCTGCGTCCGTTAGCCACCCCTGCTCTTTGATCTGGGCACCCAGGATGTGAATGGGGTCCTTTTCTTTCCACCTTGCTTTCTCGCCTTCGGGGAGGTAGTGTTCGGGGTCTCCTTCAAAGTGTCCCCGGAAGCGATGGCAAACGGCTTCGATCATGCTGGGACCTTCGCCGCGCCGGGCACGGCCAATGGCCTCCTGGGCGGCTTCGTAGACGGCCATCACGTCCTGGCCGTCTACCTGCACGGCAGGGATGCCGTAAGCTGCGCCACGTTCGGCGTTGCTACGTACAGAAGTGGAAGCCGTTTTGGGCACAGAAATCGCATACAGATTATCTTCCACCACAAAGACGACCGGCAATTGCCAAAGGGAGGCAATGTTCAAGGATTCGTGGAAAGCGCCGATGTTGGCCGCACCATCGCCAAAGAACGAGACGGCCACGCGGTCCTCGCCCCGTTTCTTGATCGCCAGTGCGGCACCTACAGCGTGGGGAATGCCCCCGCCGACGATACCGCCACAGCCGAAGTGCAGGTTGGGATCGAAGAGGTGCATGTGCCCTCCCTTTCCCTTGCACAGGCCGGTCTCCTTGCCGAAAATCTCAGCCATCATCGCTTTCAGGTCCACACCTTTTGCAATGAGGTGGCCGTGGGGGCGGTGGGTGCTGGTAACGGGATCCTCTGGGCGCAGATGGGCACAGACGCCGGCGGCAACGGCCTCCTGCCCGCTATAGAGGTGCATTTCACCCGGAACGGGGCCGGCAGCAATATCGAAGGCCGGCAGTTTGTCTTCGTAGTAGATCTCTCCGACTCGCTCCTCGAAGGTGCGAATCTTGACTATCGTCTCATACAAACCTAACAAAGTTTCTTTACTCAAGGCCATGGGCATATACTCCTTTACGTACGTCAACCTGGTCAATTCCACATTCTTTGTACCCAAAAGTGATAGAACTTTATCGTTTCACCTCCTTCCTCCATGCGGTTATGAAAATAATCTTAAGACCTGGCAGGTTTCCTTCGTTGTCTGCGCCGGAACGGGTCTCGACCTTACCCGTGGCGTCTCGGCCTTGTAAAGCCATCCATGAAACCTGTCAGGTCTGGCGCTCGACGATCCACGCCCCACGCTCGACGCGATTATCTGTCGTCTCCCGCGCTCATGGCGACCTCTGCGAGACAAACACGCCGGCCTGCACCGCTGCCTGCACTGCTGCCTGGATGTCTACCACGTGCGGCCCATCCTGGCTGAGCCGTATTTGAAAGTGTTCCCCGCCGAGGACGGGAATCTCCCGCTCTCCATCCAGGGCCAGGACAGCGGGCGATCCATGGACCGTTCCTCGATCACCGACGGCCATCCAGCGTACCGACCGAATGGAGAAGGAGGTCAAGAGACCCGGTGCAAGCGGGGCCAGCACTTCTCGCCCCCCCGGACCAACCTCCAACCACACGCCACTCTGCAGGTGCGCTGCAGTCTCCGGCAAGTACCCCGCGATCGCTGTGGCCCCTATGGTACCCATTCGAGCCTGAGACAGCACCACGGTCCGAATCTTGCTGGCATCCCAGATGGCACGGCTGGCTATGAATCGTTCGTCGTAGACCACGACATCTACCAAGGCGATGTCTACCAGGTCGCCGTCACGCATGATTTCCAGACGGCGGGCCAGGTGAACGGCAGCCTCGCGTACCCCTTTTACCCGTAGGGCCACCACGGCTGCGGCCAGGCCGGCCAGCGTACCCTCTACCATCACAGGGAACACGTTGTTGGTTCCCGTGGAGACAGGCACGAGGGGCACGTGCCTACACCCCTTAGACACCGCACGGTTGGTCCCATCTCCACCCAGAGTGACGATGCAACCCACACCGGCGTCCGCCATCATCCGGGCAGCCAGTGTGGAATCCTTCGCTGTGTTCGTCACAGGGATATCCAGGAACTCAACACGTGTCTGCGTTTGGGTCTGTTCCTGCGCCTGCCCGATCAGGCCGAAAGCATCGGGCATAGCCAACACACGCTCTATGCCCAGATCGTACAGCGCGCGCAGAATGCGCCGGATGATGTTCACTTTCTCGTTGTTGTCGAACACCGAGCCGTAAGCAACCAGGCGTCGAATGTCTTTGCCGGAAGCCGGATTTGCGATGATGCCGACGGAGGCTGCCATCGGTAGATTACCCGGAGGCCCTGGCCGGCCTCGCGTAACCCAGGATTCTCATGGCACGGGTAGCTGCCGCAGCCGCCTGTTTTACCTGGGGCACCAGCGTGTCATGGCGGGCATCATAGCGACTACGCGGCAGAGAGATGGCAATGGAGGCGGTCACGTTGTCCTGGGCGTCGAAGATGGGAGCCCCGATGCAACAAACGTCGGGCAAGAATTCTTCCAAGTCCAGGCCGTATCCATGGTGACGGACCTCGGTCAGGAGCGTCTTCAAGGATTCTACCTCGGTACACGTGTTCGGTGTAAAAGCGGTGAGACTGCGGCCGGCGAAATAGCGATCTAGATCCTCCCTATCAAGATATGCCAGAATGGTTTTGCCCAAAGCCATGGCATGATTGCCCTCGCTGTAGCCGATCGTCAATACCTTGACCCGTACAGAGAGAGGGCTTTCGGCAATGGCAGAGAGGGCGATCTCTTCTCCGTCCCAGAGCGAGAGATAAGCCGTCTCCTGCGTGGTCTCTTGCAAGGCCTGTACGTGTGGAGTCAACTGGCGTACGACGTGAGCGGATAACGCACTCCCGTAAACGGCATAGCCCATCTTACCGCTCAAGCGAAACAGCATGGTGTCCGGGTCTTTCACCACATAGCCCCCATCCATGAGAGTGTTCAGCAAGTGGTACGTGGTACTCAAGTGCAGATGCAATCTGAGGCTAACCTGCTTGGCGTTCAAGCCGGACAGATGTTGTGCCAACAATTCCAATATAGACAGTGCCCGCTGTACAGAGCGGATGATATCGTTCTTGACGGATTTTCTGTCGTTTTCCAGTAGCAGGATAGGTTGTGAAAGCATTGCACCTGTTTCAGATGATGAAATAAACTATGAGAGTAGCGGGGTTGTGCCCCGATTAATCACTGATTATAGTGATTATAGCATGAGGGGAGGGGTGCGTCAAGGGGTTAGTTTTCATATTATGAAATTGCCTAGGATACGTACGAGCAAGGTCTATGGCAAGCTCCCTTTGGCCTTCATCGTCAATCGGAGTCCCGTTGTTTTTGTCAACCCAAAAGGTGCCCACTTGACAATCGAAAAGGTGCCCACCTGACCCAGTTAGCTTGTACTTTGACAAATTCCTTAGGGCAGGACGTGTTGCAAGAAACGATGTATGAAGGCCTCCACCGAAAGGGTAGCAGGTTGCGGCGATACAACCCAGAACCGAGCAGGGCCAAACCGACAACGGCCAATCCGAGGGGCAGTACAGGCAGCACGGGGGCCACCGGTTGTGGGCAACTCAGTGGGAGCCGAGGTTGCCGCTGCCTTCTCGGTCGGCAGGGTCTGCGCATAAGCCAGCACGTCGGAGATTTCGTCCAACGTCCAGGAATCGGTCATAGAGCTGGCATCCAACTGCGCGGGCATAGCTTCGCCAGGTGTACCAGAGCGAATCTTGTTGTGTAATGCTTCAGATGGATTTGGAGAAAAGCCTCCAATGAGTTAGTAATCAACAGGAGGTGTATCTCATGACCAAGAAACGGAAGCAATACTCAGCACAGGAGAAGGTAGCCATTCTGCGCAAGCATCTGCTGGACCAGGTGCCGGTGTCGGAACTGTGCGACGCATACGGTTTGCAACCCACGGTCTTCTATCGTTGGCAGAAGCCGTTGTTCGAGCAGGCGGCCGCATCCTGTTTCCAGCGGTCTCCCAGCGGCGAGACGGCTCGGCTGAAGCGACAGGTTGGCGAGCTGGAAGCGAAACTTGCCAAGAAGGAGGCCGTGCTAGGCGAGGTGACGGAGGAGTACGTGGCCCTAAAACAAGCACGTGGGGCATCCTGACGGGCTGCTGGGTGCCCCAGCCAGTGCGCGACGAGGTGGTAGATTTCGTGACCAGATGGAGCCGGGAAACAGGCATTCTGGCTGGTCAGTTCATCGCGTGGCTTGGCGTCAGGACAAGCAAATACTACGCCTGGCGGCAACGGTACGGCCAGCCGAACGCCCACAACGGCCGGGTGCCCC
>CAZFFM010000204.1:0-6645 GCA_964517425.1 uncultured Ardenticatenales bacterium
CCAGTGACGGCTTCAGCCCGTCACGGCAAGGTAGCCTGAGTTGTAACGATTCTTGTACACGAAGCAAGAAGATGAACCACAGATTTCACCGATTTCCACAGATTGAAAAACCGTTGCTACTCAGGCAGGGTCCGTGCCGGATTAAAATCGGCACTGAGCTGCCCCGCCAAGTCGCTAAAAGCGGCTGAATTCCCGCCGGGCAGTCGCTTCAGCGACTTTCTCTCGCGGCCAGTGACGGCTTCAGCCCGTCACGGCAAGGTAGCCTGAGTTGTAACGATTCTTGTACACGAAGCAAGAAGATGAACCACAGATTTCACCGATTTCCACAGATTGAAAAACCGTTGCTACTCAGGCAGGGTCCGTGCCGGATTAAAATCGGCACTGAGCTGCCCCGCCAAGCTGCTAAAAGCGGCTGAATTCCCGCAGAGCAGTCGCTTCAGCGACTTTCTCTCGCGGCCAGTGACGGCTTTAGCCCGTCACGGCAAGGCAGCCTGACTGGTAACAAAAAACCAAGAATAATCTGAGAAATCCGTGCAATCTGTGGCTGAAAATGCCGTTTATACGGCCAACGTGATTTTCGCGAGACTCCAGTTCCAACGTCGAAACATTCAACCTGGCTGTTCTTTGTGCCTTCGTGGTTCATTTGAGAGAATTTCCGCGCAAGAATATGACGGACACCCAAATGACGGCCGGAATTTGACGTTCCTCACAGAATCAAGTACAATGATCCGTAGGAATGCGAACCAATGCACTGGTCGTACCGTAATCGTACGGTGCAGCCTCGGCGAGCAATGAATTGCCCGCCTGTTATCACGAAATTCGTTGAAACAAGGTTGCTACTCAGGTAGGGTCCGTGCCGGATTGGAAATCGGCACTGGGTTGCCCCGCCAAGCCGCTAGAAGCGGCTGAATTCCCGCCGGACAGTCGCTTCAGCGACTTTCTCTCGCGGCCAGTGACGGCTTCAGCCCGTCACGGCAAGGTAGCCTAAGTAGAAACGAAACAAGTTTCTGTCGTTCTAAAATAGTACGTTGAAACGCACTTCGCAGTATCAGGCAGCAAATTCATTCGTCGACTCGGTGGCAAGTTGAGGAAGAACCCATACAGAAAGATAATCACTTGATCAGCAAACGCTGGCTCGCAACCGCGGTTCTCATTGCCATAGCGCTGGCCGTCATATTTTCCGCCGACCGTTACGAACGGATGGAAGCCGCTCAACGCGACCACCTGGAACTGGTCCATGACACACAGGAAGTGCGCGCCCGTCTGGCAGACTCTATCCACGATCGTCTAATAGTCATCGAGGCCACACGCGCCTTTCTGCTCAGCAGCAATTCGCTCCCCACGCAGACACAGTTTGAGTACTTCGCTGCTACCCTGATGCGCCACGAAGTCATCATCCGTTCCTTGCAGTACGCGGACGAAACGGCTACGGTGCGGTATGTATTTCCCCCCACAGGTCGCGAGAACCTTGTAGGCATGTCTTTACTCGCAACAGAAAGCCGTTCAGAGGTAGAGCGGGCCATTCGCACACACAGCACCACCGCCTGTGAATTGGTCCAGTTAGACGATGGCGGGATGGGCATTATCATCCATGTCCCCCTGTATCGGGAGGATGAATTCCTCGGCCTGGCCCAGGGTGTCTTCGACGTGCCGTCTATCATTGCCCAAGCGCTGCCCAAAGGCGAATTAAACCAATTCGACATGCAATTGCACGATTCCCAAGGCCATGTCTTCTATGGCCCCGAATCCTTTGCCTATGATACCGAGAGCGAAGTCATCTCCATTGGCGACCGCACGTGGACCCTCACCGTGGGCTGGAAAGTGCCCCCTCCGGCGCCGTCACCGGTCATCCGGGGGATGATCTGGGGCTTGGGCATTGCCCTGACACTGGCTTTGGCCTTCATCCTCAACCTGATAATGGGGCGCGCCAAGCGCTGGGAGCGCGCTGCTACCGTGTCCGAAGACCGGTATCGCCGCCTGTTCGACAACGCCAACGACGCCATCTTCGTCCACGACCGGGACGGACAGATCGTAGATGTCAACGAATCGGCCTGCAAACGCCTGGGCTACACCCGAGATGAAATGCTAAGCCTGAACACGCATGACCTTGCCCCTCCTGAGTATTCCGCGTCCACCGCAACCCGGATTGAAATGCTGGAGCAGCAAGAAGGTCTGGTCTTCGAAGCCATTCAATGTCACAAAGATGGAACGTTGATCCCTGTGGAAGTCAGCTCCCGCCTGATTGAGGTGGACGGCCAGCCGCTGGTGCAATCTTTCGCCCGCGACATCAGCCGGCGCAAACAGATCGAAGCCCGCCAGGATGCCCTGATGGAAATCAACAGCCGCTTGCTGCTGGGCGAGGACATCGAAGCGGTGCTGCCCTTTATCTGTCGGCGGGTCGTAGACCTCTATGACCTGAAGTTTGCCTGGATCGGGTTCAAGGAGCCGGACGGCACAGTGCGACCGTCTGGTGGTCACGGCTATGAGGAAGGCTACCTGGAAAGCATCCGTGTGCGTTGGGACGATACGCCCGAGGGGCGGGGACCAACCGGCCTAGCCACACGCACTGGCGAGCCGTGTGTGATGGACGACATCGCCCACGACCCGCACTATGCTTTGTGGCGCGAACAGGCCCTGGCCCGGGGATATGCCTCCTCGGCCGCCATCCCTTTGCGCGACGACGGTCATGTGCTCGGTGCGCTGAATGTGTATGCTGCAACCCCCCATGCCTTCGACGAAGAGACCGTCAAACAGTTGACCGGTTTCGCGCAACAAGCGACCATCGCCCTGATGGCTGCCCGGTCTCGACAACAGTTGGCCGAGAGCGAAGCTCTTTATCGAACGCTGACCGAGCAGTCACTGGTCGGCGTCTATCTGATCCAGGACGGTCTTTTCCGCCACGTGAATCCGGCGTTGGCCCAGGCTTTCGGCTACAATGCACCGGACGAGTTGATCGAGCATCTGGGGCCGATAGACTTGACGGCCCCTGAAGACCGGGATATGGTGGCCGAAAACCTGCGCCGCCGGCTGGAAAGGGAAGTGCCGGCCATTCACTACACCTTCATCGGGTTGCGAAAGGATGGCAGCAAATTCAACGTGGAAGCGGCCGGATCGGCCATTCAATACCAGGGCCGGCCTGCCGTGCTGGGCACCCTGATGGACATTACCGAGCGGGAACGGGCTCAGGCAAAACTGTTGCGTCGCGCACAGCAGATGCAATTGGTCAACGAAGTGGGTCGCCAACTGATTTCGCTGCGCGAACAAGCCGACTTGCCGGAACGCATCGTGGAACAGGTCTCCCAGGCTTTCGGTTATTACGCCACGACGCTATTGCTGTACAATGAGGCCGCAGACCGTCTGGAAGTTGCGTCGGCTTGTGGCGAATACACCATACCGGTTCCTGCGGGATATTCTGTGCAGTTGGGCAGAGGCATGTGTGGTCACGCGGCGCAGGCACGCCAGACGCAGTTCGCCGCCGATGTCTCCGCCGATCCCCACTTCCTCCCGTACGAGGGGTTGCCCGAAACAAGTTGCGAACTTTCTGTGCCCCTCCTGGCCGGCGACCGTCTCGTCGGGGTGCTGGACATTCAGGAACAGGAAATCAACGCCCTGGACGATACAGACCGGCAGACGATGGAGGCGATCGCCGGCCAGGTGGCCATTGCCCTGGAGAATGCCCGCCTGTATGCCAGCCAACAACGTCGTGTGCGAGAACTGGAAGCCCTGGCCGATGTGGACCGGGCGATCCTGACGGTGACCGAATCGACGACGGACGTCCTGGAGGTGATCTGCCGGCACGCGGCAACGTTGCTGGAGACATCCATGGCCTTCGCCACGCTGGCCACAAGTGAAGGGGAAGCCCCCTCACTGATCGCTTGGCACGGTCTGGCCGACCCCGAAGCACTGGCCGGTGACCTGCGCCAAGTGCAGCGACAGGGCCACTTCAACCTGCCGGCTTTTCCGCCGGAAGGCTACGTGGCAAAGACAGACATCTCGCCTGAGCAGACCAAATACATGGGGAAAGCCATCGCCCGGGAAAGCATCCGCTCTATTCTGGACGTACTCCTTACCATAGGCGGACGGCCGGTCGGCACGATCACCGTGGCGGATAACGCTCCGCATCGGTGGAGTGCCGAAGACATAGAAACACTGCAAGCCTTCGGGCGGCAGGCGGCACTGGCCATAGAACGGGCCCGCCTGTATGCCCAGATTCGCCGGCAAGTGCGCGACCTGGGTGTGCTGAATCGCATCACCGTCGCTGCTACATCCTCGCTGGACGAAACATCGGTGTTGAATATCGTCTGCGCCGAAATGGCCCGCGCCCTGGAGGTGCCCCAGGCCGCCGCGGCCCTCTTCGATGAAGAGAGAACTGCAGCCACAGTGGTCGCCGAATACCTGGAACCGGGCCGGCCCAGCGCGATGGATGCCATCATCCCGGCGGAAGGGAACCCCATCACAGAGTACATTCTCCGCCACCACCGGCCGCTGGCCATTGCAGACGTGCAGACAGACGAGCGCATGGCTCCGGTGCGGGACTTGATGGTGCGACGAGGCACGGCTTCCCTGCTGATCGTGCCCCTGATCATACGCAACCAGGTGATCGGCACATTGGGGCTGGATGCCATCGAGCGGCGGGTGTTCAGTGACGATGAGGTCACGCTGGCTCGCAGTGTCGCCACGCAGACGTCCCAGGCACTGGAAAATGCGCGCCTGTACCAGGAACTGCAAAGGGCGATGGAAAAACTGCGCGTGGTCCAGGCCGACACTCTGCGTACGGCCCGCTTGCAGGCCCTGGGCCAAATGGCGTCCGGTGTGGTCCATGACTTCAATAATATCCTCACTTCGGTCCTCGGTTATGCCGAATTGCTCCTGCACGATGCCGACATCACTACGCAAAACCGCGACTTCGTCGAGCGCATCCGGCGGGCGGGAATCAACGCCCGCAGCAGCATTGACCGGCTGCGAGATTTCTACCGCCCGCGCGACGAACGAGACCCCCGCGAAATGGTGGACCTCTGCGAGCTGGTACGCAATACGCTGGACCTGACAGAGCCACGCTGGCGAGACCAGCCCCAACAACATGGCGTGGTCGTAGATGTGCGTATGGAACTGACTCCCATGCCCTGGATACCGGCCAACCCCGAAGAGTTACGGGAAATGCTGATCAATCTGATATTCAATGCGGTAGACGCTATGCCGGAGGGGGGAATTCTCACGCTGCGGGCCTACCCACAGGAGGACTGGGCCGTACTCGAGGTGGCCGACACCGGCACCGGCATGGATGCAGATGTACGTGACCATTTGTTTGAACCGTTCTTCACCACCAAAGGAAAGGCTGGTACCGGGCTGGGACTGGCCATGGTACACGGCACGGTACAACGACACAACGGTCACATTGAAGTGGAAAGTGCCCCGAACCAAGGGAGTTTGTTCAAGGTGTTCCTGCCCGCCAAAGGGGAAGTGCTCTCCCCCGAAGCAGAGAAGCCGGGGGAACGGCTATCCAGTTGCAACATCCTGCTCATTGACGACGATCCGTCCGTGCGCGACACGGTAAGCATGTTGCTAGTTGCCATGGGCCACAGCGTGACAACGGCAAGTTCCGGAGCAGAGGGATTGGATTACTTCCAGCAGAGCAACTTTGATTTGGTGATCACCGACCTGGGCATGCCCGGCATGTCCGGTCGTGAGGTCATCGCCGAAGTCAAGGCTCAACGGCCCGGAATACCGGTGATCTTGTTAACCGGTTGGGGTAAGCTAATGGACTTACAACAAGACGCCCCCACCGGAGCGGACGTTGTCACCAGCAAGCCGATCAGCTATGCCGAACTGGAGCGCGCACTGAATGACGCGATGCGCGACGCGTGACGCGTAATGCGTAATGCGTGATCCGATTTTGGATTGCCGGCCGGGGGTGTCGTGTACAGGCCCCGCGCTCTCCACTTCGTTCATCATTCATCGTTCCGCATTCATCATTTCAGAGTCGTCCCATAAACAGCGCAAGCAAGGTGATCACCAGTATCGAAGTGGCTACCGCTGTAACCATGATGGCAACGCCGGTTGTCCAGATGAGGCGACTCTTGGCCTTCTTGCGCAAAACGCGCGCCTGCTTCTTGGGATCGCGCGGGAAAACGTCCACCTCGGCAACATCGCGCAGGATATTGGCGAGATAAGGCCGCTCGGGCGGATCGGTATCGATCTCGATATGAACCCGGTCGCGGCCCTCAATCTCATCGTACATGATCTCCACCTTGATGTGGCCATCCTGGCTATCAAGGTCTTGGTCCTGCGCCCGCAATGTTTCCCTGAGCGGAGTTACGGCTGCAATACGCGGCTTGGGTCGTGCGCTCATCGAGGCCTCCTTATTTCGTAAATGATGGCGTGAGAATAACTCTTGAACAGAACTGCGGTGTGAACCTCCCGAACTTTCTTGGGACACCCCAGGAATATCCATAGCATGACTCCGTGTAATCAACATGCCGGTAAAAAGCAAGCAAATATAGTCGTCTGAAAGAAATGATATAACAGTTAGTAGATATTGCTTAGTATACCACAAAACAGGGTGTTTTGTCAATACCTGTTTCTTGAAAGGATGTGCGTCATATTTTTGCGCGGCAACTCTCCCAAACAAATGAACCACGAAGACAC
>CAZFFM010000205.1:0-6610 GCA_964517425.1 uncultured Ardenticatenales bacterium
GTCTTCGTGGTTCATTTGAGAGAGTTGCCGCGCAAAAATATGACGCACACCCCCGCCAGCCAATGCGGTTGTCAAGGAGGGTGAGCCATGGTATAATTGTGAGGCATGTATCTCTAAGACACGAGCCATAGAACTTATGTGGTGAGCGTTCAGCACCCAGAGAATAGAACGCTGATTGCGCGGATTGTCCGCCGAAAACGCAGACAATACCACGTCGACAGCGATAATCTGCGTCGGTTAGCGTCATCTGCGTCCCATTCAGGGGGGGGGCTGAACGGAAATCTTATACGGAGCGATTGCATGTCTGATATTTCACCGAAGAGCGAGCCTGCACCCATCCAGACTGGACCGAACACAGAGGTCGAGGCGCTGGCCGAAGTAGCGGCCGCGGCCAGCAGCACGTTGGATCTGCATAGCCTTCTGCGCATGGCGCTGCAAAAGATGATCGAAGTAAGCAATTCTGATGCAGGCCTCGTCGTACATTTCACGCATCTTTTCCACGATAATAAAAACGCAGAAGTCATAAGCATTCCGGATACACTTTCCAACGGACTGGAAGCCAACTGTGCAGACCTGGAGGAATCCGAGGATGAGGCTTGGCTGCAGATCGTCTCCGCTCAATGCTGGGCCAACGCGCTAAGCGACCGCCTGAAGCAGGCCGGTTTTGCGCACACTGTTACCGTCCCCATCACAGCAGAGGAAAAAATCTTCGGCGTATGTGCGCTGGGCAACAGAGCGCGATTGGCAGTACGCAGCACGGATCTCTTTGTGGCCATGGCCAGACAGATCGGGCTGGCCATCGAGAACGCGCGGACCCATGCAACCCTCCGCGAAGAAAGAGACCGCTTGGAAATACTTTATGACCTGGGCAGAAGGCAATCGTCGTCACTCCAAACAGAAGAGGTAGCCCAGATCATCATCCAGACAGCGATTCAAACGGTCGGTGTGGATCGCGGCAACTTTTGGTTGTTGCAAAACGGTAATGCTGTCTGCATCGCTGAGGTCACGCCCAACCCGGATCAACCTAGTTTGGTTGGCAGAAGCAACCCGCTGGAGGCCACTCGCATACTCGGCCACCTGGCCGCAACCAGGAAACCCCTTATTATCAACGATGTACGAGACCTGGTGCAAACAGGCATGATCGCCGCTGACAGCATAACGATGTACGACTTACGTTCTTTTCTCGCCGTCCCCGTCCTCTATCGAGATGAGGTGCAAGGATTCCTGCTCGTGGACAAGGTTGGCGAACGGCGCGCGTTCACCGAACAGAACGCAGAGTTCCTCTCGCATTTGGCCAACCAAGCCTCCCTGGCCGTTCACAATGCCAAGTTGTTCCGCCAAGTCGTGCGGGAGAAGAAGCAGGTCGAATCGGTACTCTCCAGTTTTGCCGACGGCGTATGCGTCGTGGATACGAATTACCGCATCCGACACTTTAGCCAAGGCGCAGAACAGCTAACCGGCTATCGAGCCAATAACGTCATCGGCAAACCCTGTAGCGCCATACTGGGCATGAGAAATGAAAACGGACAGCTTCTCTGCGGAACTGAAGGCTGCATCTTCCAGCAAAGTGCCCCGAGTGCGAACGTTGCTACCCTCCCAAGTTACTACCGGCATACCGTTCAACATCACACCGGAACTGCGGTCCCCATCTTCCTAACAGCCACCCCCTGGATCAATGAGTCGGGCGTAGAACGAGGGAAGGTCATCGCGTTGTGGGACGCTCGTGGCGAGGAGCGGATATCCCAGCTAAAGAATGAGTTCTTGTCCATGATCGGGCACGAGCTTCGCACCCCCATCAACAATATTAGCCTTGCCAGCCAGCTGCTCCGCAGCCAAGGCACAAATGTTGCCCCCGAAACAGTGCAGGAAGCGCTGGACATCGTGGAAATCCAGAGCAAGAGACTGGAACGTCTGGCCAATCAAATCATGGACGCAGCCCAACTTTCGGTTGGTGAGTTGCCGGTCAACTTGCGGCCTATCGCCATTTTTCCCCTGCTGAAACGTGTTGCCACACTGGCCCAACCGCACCTTCGGGATGTGCGCATCATCACTGATGCAGAGGGAGCAGACTCATTGGCCGTCATGGCTGACGAAGAGCATTTGGTTTCGATACTGAGCCACCTGGTAGACAATGCGCTAAAGTACGGCCCCGATGCCCAAGAAGTGCGTTTGTCGGCAGTCTATACGCCGGACCAAGACCTTGCAGACATCCAGGTTCAAGACCAGGGACCTGGGGTCAGTGCCCGACACCTTGAGCAGATTTTCGAGAAATTCTATCGAATTGACAGCAGCGATGATAGGAATGTCTATGGCACCGGATTGGGCCTGTTCCTTTCCCGGAAAATGGTCGAGGCACAGGGGGGAACATTGACCGCAGAGAGCCGGGTAGGCAAAGGTTCCACTTTCCATGTACGATTGCCCGCTTATCATGGCTTACCCCAATCTGCGACAGGGAGTGCATGAGAACGCCATGATGATCTCTCCAGATTTCGACCGGTCGAAATTGCTGATTATTGACGATGACCCGCATTTGCTCCGCCTGCTGGAAATGGCCTTGCAAAATGAACGCTACGAGATTCGCACAGCCCGATCAGGCCGGCTTGGTTTGGAGGCGATGTCCACATACGATCCCAACCTGATTATCCTGGATGTGATGATGCCCAACATGGGTGGCATCGAAGTGCTGCAACGCATTCGCGCTGCCTCCGATATCCCCGTAATCATGCTGACCGCAAAAAACGAAGTGGACAACCGCATTCAAGGGCTTTCCTTCGGTGCCGATGACTACGTTCTCAAGCCATTCAATTTGGAAGAGCTGATCCTGCGCATACGCGCCGTGTTACGCAGATTTCGTCAAAGAGAAACCACCGATTCGCAATTATACGACGACGGAATTCTACACATCGACTTCCGCACGCTGGAAATCGAAAAAAGGGGCAAAGCGGTTGGTCTATCTCGTACAGAAGCACTCGTTGTTTGCTACTTGGCAAGGCGGGCCGGGCGCTTTGTCATGGCAACAGAATTGCTGCGAGGGGTTTGGGGAGACGGCTTTGGGGACCGCACCCACTATCCCCGGGTTTATATCTACAACGTGCGCCAGGCTCTCGAAGATGACCCGGACAAACCGCATTACATCACCAGTTTGCGCGGACGCGGATACCGCTTCCGCCCGGCCACAAGGTAGGCAGTCGTCAGTCGTCAGTCGTCAGCTGTCACGCAATACGCAACTCAAAACCCGAAACCCAAAACTCGTCGTCCATTTTCAAAACAGGATACGCCATACAATGAAAATCCATGTACGCTTGTTTGCCATTCACCGCGAAACGGTGGGCACCGGCCAGCTGGATATGGACGTGCCTGCGGGGGCCACTACAGCCGAGGCGTGGGGGCGCTTGCAGGCCACTTACCCGCGACTGGCAGCGTTTGCCGGTAAGCCGGCTGTAGCCGTCAACACCGATTTTGCCACGTTCGAAACGGTACTCCACGACGGTGATGAGGTGGCCTTCATCCCGCCGGTCGCCGGCGGCGCAGACGGCCCCTTCCGCATCGTGCGCGACCCCATCGACGAGCAGGCGCTGTACGACGCCGTCGCCCACCCGGCAGCCGGCGCAATCATCTCGTTCGTGGGCACCGTGCGCGACCACACCGGCGACCGGCGCGTCGAATATCTCGAATACGAAGCCTATCCGGAGATGGCCGAACGGGTCATGCAGCGCATCGCCGCAGAAATCCACGAACGGTGGGAGATAACCGGTGTGGCCATCGAACACCGCGTCGGGCGCATGGAAATCGGCGAAGCCAGCGTGGTCATTGCCATTTCCGCCGGCCACCGCGCCGCAGCCTTCGATGCTTGCCGCTACGCCATTGACCGCATCAAAGAGATTCTCCCTGTCTGGAAGAAAGAGGTGTGGGAGGGGGGCGAAGAATGGATCGAAGAGGGACCGGGGCAGCCTGATTCTACACCCACAGGTCTCTCCTAACCTGGCTGAGCCATAACCAAGAAGGCTAACCACAGATTGCACGGATTTCCACAGATTATTGTTGGTTTGTTGCTACTCAGGTAGGGCCCGTGCCGGATCAAAATCGGCACTGGGTTGCCCCGCCAAGCCGCTAAAAGCGGCTGAATTCCCACCGGGCAGTCGCTTCAGCGACCTTCTCTCGCAGCCCGTGACAGCTTTAGCCCATCACGGCAAGGCAGACTGAGTGGTAACCTTGGTTTTTTAATCTGTGTCATCCGTGAAATCTGTGGTTCATCTTCTTGTTTCGTGTACAAGAATTCACCTGTTAAGCTTTTACGCTATACCAGGTACTAACGAGGAAAGTTCATGCCTGAAATATTCATCGTATCCGACGGAACCGGAGCGACAGCCGAAACGGTGCTGAAAGCTGCACTGACCCAATTTCCGGAGACCGCCGTGCATTTTCGGCGTTTCGCCCATGTACGCACGGAAACAGAGATCCGGGACATTGTGGCCCAGGCGGGGAAAAGCGGATCGCCGGTACTCTACACCCTGGTCATGCTTACGCTGCGACAAGCCATCATGCAGGCAGCCCAAACCCACCGGGTACGCTCGCTGGACCTGCTGGGTCCTATCATGTCTGAGCTGGCCGATCTGCTGCAACATCCCCCCTCCATCCAGCCAGGCCGATTTCGCCAGATCAACGGCGAACACTTCCGTGGCACGGAAACCATGGAATACATGTTGCAACACGATGATGGCAAACATTCCGACGGGTTGCACGAAGCCGAAATCGTGCTGGTCGGCATTTCCCGCACGTACAAGACTCCCGTTTCCGTCTACCTGGCCTACCGCGGGTGGCGGGTGGCCAATGTGCCACTGGCCGTAGGGGTCGAACCGCCGCCGTCCCTGTTCGACGTCAACCCGGCCAAGATTGTAGGCCTGACGATCAGCCCGGAGCGATTGGTTACTCTGCGTCGCGCACGGATCAAGGCGATGTCCAAGAACATGCCCAACATCCGTTATGCCGACATAGATTATGTGCAATCCGAGCTGGCACAAGCCAACTTGATCTTCCGGCGTCCACCCCGCTGGCCGGTGGTAGACGTGACGGCCAAATCCATCGAAGAAGTCGCTGCAGAAATCGTAGACCTGGTACGCGAACGCCAGGCACGTGCTAATAGTCAATAGTCAACGGTCAATTGACAATTGATCGTTGACTATCGATCATTGACAATTAAGGAGGTATTTTATCGTGCGACCTGTATACGTTGTAACCGGCGGGGTGAGCAAATTTGCCAAAGCCCGCCCCGACAAGACTTTTCAGGCTCTGGTCAAAGAGGCTTACGATTATGCCCGAGAAGACATTGGGCTGGAGCAACCGCAGTTCAACGAGATCGTGGACGGCTCGGTTGCGTCCTACTTCTCCGACCATTTCGCCCGCCAACTGATGGCCGGCATCATGGCTCACGACTACCTGGGCCTCTGCCCAAAGCCGAGCCATCGCGTCGAATCGGGTGGAGCAACCGGAGGCGTTTGCTTCCAGGAGGGCTACAAATCGGTCGCATCCGGCGATATGGACGTCTGCCTGGCCTTTGGCTTCGAGACGATGTCTACCGTCAACACCTGGAAGGGCAACGAGTTCATTGCCCTGGCCTCGGATACGAACTTTGACTACCCCGTCGGCGGCTTCTACACCGGCTACTACGCCATGATGGTCACCCGACATATCAAAGAGTTCGGTACGACCGTCGAACAACTGGCGGCCGTATCGGTCAAGAATCACGCCAACGCCTACCACAACCCCTACGCCCAAAAGCGCCGCCGGCTGAGCATTGCCGACGTGCGCGCATCGGCGATGGTCGCCTGGCCCCTTACCCGCCTGGACATTTGCGTGATGAGCGACGGGGCCGCACTCGTGACCCTGGCCAGCGAAGAGGGACTGGCTCGCCTGGAAAAAGCCGCCGGCCGGCGGCTCCCGCACGTCCGTGTAGCCGCCATCGGGCGCGGCACCGACGCCATGCGCATGGCCGACCGCCCCCACCAATCGTATGACGACTTCCTGCGCTACAACCTGCTCCCTGGCGAGGACAATCCCGCGGATCGCGCGTACTACAAGGAACTGTGGGATCGCGGCTTCCGCTATCCGGGCGTACACTCCTTCCGCGCCGGCCGCATGGCCAGCAAGCAAGCCTACGAACGTGCCGGCGTCGTCCACCCCCTGGAAGAGATTGACTTCGTGGAGCTGCACGACGCCTTCACCTCCAGCGAAGTCCAAACCTACGAGGACATGGGACTCTGTCTCTATGGCGAAGGTGGTCCCTTCGCGGCCAGCGGTAAGGCCTTCATGCCCACTGTAGATTACGGCCTGAACCTGCCCGAACCCCCGCGCTGCCCGGTGAACCCGAGCGGCGGCCTGATCGCCTGTGGCCATCCGGTCGGCGCAACGGGCCTCATGCAGGCCGTCTTTGCCCTGTGGCAATTGCAAGGCACCATCGGCAAACACTTCGGCGACGAGACGCTGCAAGTCCCAAACGCTCACCGTGGCGCTATTCACAGCCACGCCGGCACCGGCACCTACGTCACCGTCAGCATCCTGGAGGCGTGAGGTAGAGGATGGAGATAGAGATAGAGATAGAGATAGAGGTAGA
>CAZFFM010000206.1:0-6489 GCA_964517425.1 uncultured Ardenticatenales bacterium
CCGTCAAAGTTTTGCGTCTGCAATCATTCACGCCCTGCCCTTACCACAAAGACACAAAGACACGAAGTATACGAAGTAGAGCAAGCGAGAAAGCCTACTCGCTAGCAGTTTGTCGGAGAAAGAATAAATGGGACACAGATTTGCAGGATAAACACAGATTTTCTGGTGATTTGGCCTGAACATCTGTGTTTCTCTGTGAGAATCTGTGTTCTAAAAAGAAAAAACTGTTCTCTCCGACAGCCTGCTAGGACTATCCAATGTTCCAACGTCGAAACATTCAACCTGGTTGTTCTTTGTGTCTTCGTGGTTCATTTGAGAGAATTGCCGCGCAAAAATATGACGGCCACCCGCGCGGGCAGCCGAGCGAATGGCCTTGCTGCTGATTCGTTGATTCTTATTCTTGGTGTCTTTGTAGTGAGCAATCTGGTTTGGTTGCGGTAAAGCAAAATTGTCCGGTGCGTCCTATTCCTCGTGATTGGGCATGCCCGGTCCTGAATTGCGGAGCGGCGCAGGTGACCATTCATCCTCTGCCGAAACTTGACCAAGAGGCGATCGTGTCGTAGTTGACAACTCAGGACGAGGAGCCTGCTCAAAATTGGCCTCTTCCTTTGCAATACCGGCCTGTTTTGTCGCAGTCTGTTGGAAGTTTAGATATGAAGCAAGTGCTACGGCCACACCACCAAGGACAGCTTCCAAAAGCCCCAGATAGGGGGAGTCACCGATGAGGGCGATTGCCGTCAATGCGGTTAGCACCCAGATTCCCCCGACTGTCCAACACCCGATGGGGCCGAGGTAAGAATCAGCCTGGCGCAGTGGTTTGTTCATGTTGGCGGAAACGTGCCAGGGTCTCATCGCAAGCGTGCTGCAGGTGGGTAATGACCCCCAGGGGTATGTCCAGGCCACCAAGCTGAATGCCGTTGAAGCGCGGCCATCCGTGGTGATCGGTGCCTCCCGTGACGAACAGCCCGTACCGGTTGGCTAGGTGCCGCAACGTTTCAGTATCGGCAGGGGTGTGGGTGGGATAATAGGCCTCTATGCCCAGTAACCCTGCCTCAACGAGTGGCTCGACAAAATCGAGCACGTTGGTTGGATGGGCCAGCACCGGCACCCCTCCCGCCTTCACCACGAATTCGACGGCTTGCACCGGGGAAAGCCGCAGATGTTCCACATAAGCCGGGCCATCCGTGCCGATGTAACGGTCAAAGGCGTCGCCAATTGTGTCCACGTAGCCGGCCTCGACCAAGGCGCGGGCAATGTGAGGGCGGCCAATTGCGCCGGCTGCTTTCTCCGTAACCCTTTCCCATTCCAGAGGCAAGCCGAGGCGGGAAAGCTTGGCCAGTATCTGGCGGGCACGGTCCTCGCGACTGCCGGAGAGAAGTACCAGGTTCTCTTTGAGAAAGGGGTTCTCCGTGTCGGCAAAATAGCCCAGAATGTGTACTTCACGGCCGGGGATATCTGTGTTGAGCTCGACTCCGGCAAACACCATCAAATCAGACCCCTGCGCGGCAGTCTGCGCCTCCTGGACACCCGCCATCGAATCGTGGTCCGTCACACCCAGCGCCACCAGATTGCGCTCGATAGCCTGGTGCACCAGTTCAGCTGGCGTGTCACGTCCGTCCGAAGCTGTTGTGTGCGCGTGTAGATCGACTCGCCTCGGATCCATACGCTCAGTTGGGGCTACGGTTGTGGTCACCGGCGCTCGACCGTCAGTCTGATCGCAGTTCGTTCCTGGCCTTCTATGACGACTTCCACGAAGGAAGGCACACAGATTATGTCGATGCCATCCTCACGCAAGTACCCGCGAGCAATCGCTACAGCTTTTATGGCCTGATTTACGGCACCGGCACCAATTGCCTGTACATCGGGGTTCGTGCCTTCCCTGACCACACCGGCAATTGCTCCGGCTACGGCGGTAGACCGTGACTTGGCAGAAACTTTCAAGATTTCCATAATGATCCATCCCTCCTTCGCGTGTCGTTCAAGCGCCTGATGTTGTGGTTGAGGAACAGGGCTGCTTTCCACGATGGTTCATAAAGGCCTCCTTTTTGCTATCGTGATTGCTCAGGAATGAATGCCCTGTATCGAAGCGCAGGGAAAGTCACTTTTGCTCTCTTTATTTTATCACAGCCTTGCCGTTCTTGTCCAATTGGAAGTTTAGGCGCGAAAATCCGGCCCCGATGACCCGCGCGGGGGCATTGCGCACCAAGATTAAGCCTATTTGACCCTGCTCAGTTCGCTGTCCGGCACCTATTTTGCATAATCGACAGCGCGTGTTTCGCGAATGACCGTCACTTTTATTTGTCCGGGGAACGTCAATCCCTCTTCTACCTTGCGCGCAATATTCTTGGATAGTTGTATGGCGGAAAGATCGTCTATCTCATCTGGCCGGACGACAATGCGAATCTCCCGGCCAGCTTGAATAGCGTAGGCTTCCTCTACACCGGCAAAAGAATGGGCGACGTCTTCTAAAGCTGTGATTCGTTTGATGTACGATTCAAGAGTCTCTCTTCGTGCCCCGGGGCGCGCCCCGGAAATGGCATCTGCCGACTCCACGATGATAGCCTCCAATGAAGTCTGCTCTGCCTCATGATGATGAGATGCAATGATACTGACAACCTCTGGAGGGACTCCGTAGCGTTTTGCAAGTTCCGATCCGACCTGGGCGTGAGGGCCATCCACTTCATGGGTAACGGCTTTTCCAATATCGTGCAAGAGCGCACCCATCTTTGCCATCTTCGCATTTGCGCCGAGCTCCATGGCCAACAAGCCGGCGATGTGCGCCGACTCTATGGCATGGGCGTGCTGATTCTGCCCATAGCTGGTGCGGAATTTCAGCCGGCCCAGCAGCTTGATCAGTTCAGGATGGAGGCCCCGAACACCGACTTCATAGACAGCCCGCTCTCCCTCCTCCTGGATGATGTTGTCTACCTCTTTTCTGGCACCGCTGACTACTTTTTCGATGCGCGCCGGGTGGATACGGCCGTCTGCAACCAATTTGGTGAGTGCCAGACGAGCGACTTCACGGCGAATAGGATCGAAGCTGGAGATGATCACGGCTTCGGGTGTATCGTCTACCACCAGGTCCACGCCTGTGGCATTTTCGATAGCCCGGATGTTCCGTCCGCCTCGCCCAATGATTCTTCCCTTCAAATCGTCATTGGGGAGGGGAACCGCAGAGACAGAGACCTCTGCCACGGATTCGCTGGCAATTCGCTGGATGGTGGTTACGATGATTTCTCGCGCCTTCTGTTCGGCTTCTTCTTGCGTCTTTGCTTCCACCTCGCGCATGACACGGGCCATGTCCTGGCGAGATTCTTGTTCGACTCGTTTTAGGAGTAGTTCTTTGGCGTCATCCTTGGAAAGTTGAGAAACCCTTTCCAGTTCCGCAACCTGTTGTTCATGTTTCTTGGCAATCTCCTGCTTTGCCCGGTCCAGGTCCTGTTTTTGGGCTTCGAGGGAGCGGGAACGGTTTTCGAGGGCGTCCAGGCGTGAGTCCAAGTTCTCGCGTCGCTTTTGCAATTGGCGCTCTTGTTTCCGCAGGTCACGCTGCCATTGTTTTCCTTCAGCTTCTGCCTCTTTTCGTATGCGCAGGGCCTCGTCTCGTGCTTCCAGCAATGTTTCTTTGGCCTTCCCCTGCGCCTCTTCCTTGATGTGTTGCGCTGTTTCACCAGCAGAACGAATCTTGGTTTGTGCGCGATAATAGAAGAGAAAATAACCCAATACGCCACCAAACAAAGCGGAAACGAGTGTAAGCAGTAAAGTCCCCGATGTGAAACTTGTAATCATTGTGCTTCCTCCTCATCCACGTTTATCCCGACCGGTATGTCCTGCCCAGTGCTGATGGAATCCCATACTTCATCCAGCACAACGCGGACAGTACTCCAGAAAAAACCACGCCTGCCTAAATAGCCCCCCAATTTTCTGTAGATTTCGTCTCGATCCGCTTCTCGGAAGCGATCCATGCGCATAGAAGCGAGACGGCGGGCGGCTTGCAGATCGGTTGACGCGCGGTCATCAAGCAGCTCGGCGACAATCGGGTCTGCAACTCCCTTACGGCGCAATTCTTGTCGCAGAAGCCTTTGGCTTCTCGGTCGGAATGTGTCTCGGTTTTCAATCCATTGTTTTGCGAATATTCGATCATCAAGCAAATCCAGTTCTTTTAATCTTTGCACAGCCTTTTCTATGGCCGGCGCGTCGAAGCCCTTTTTTCTAAGTCTCTGTTCTACTTCCCAGCAACTCCTTGGGCGCGAATGCAGAAAATAGAGCGAAAGGTCCAGTGCTGCATGGTAGGCATCTTCGCGTTGCAGGGTAGCGATTTCATCCGCGCTAAGGTGTTGACCTACACTCAGGCCGGCAGCGACTTGGTCCGAGAGAGCAAATGCAAAAACGTCGTCCAGAAAAATATTCACCCGTCGCTGGCTCTTTTTCTGGGGCGTGATGGCACTAATCTGTCCGCGCATGTTTTTTCCCTGTACGCCGATCCCCAGTAACTTTCACTATGAGATACCAACATAAAAAGCTGCGACCGGCGGGGCCACAGCTTCGGAAAACAATCTCGATGAATCGGAAAAGTATCTCAAGTAGAGAGGAGTGAGTCAGCCGCTGGGACTAACGCACGGGACTCTAGTTCATGTAAGCGCAACGTATCGTGGATGAGACGATGTTGGGTTCTTGACAACCCCGAAACCAGGCGGGCCACGAGTGGAATATAACCAACTCGTTCAGCCCAACAACTTCGGAATGGCCTTATCCCTTGCTGATTTGCACGACAGGGTTTGTAGCAATGGAACAATACACTATGCTGAAACCGTGTAACCTCCCATCGTTTGTAATGCCAAACTTGCCATGTCATACGCGTTACGCTTGATACCTACAACTTTATGGCAAACCTTCTTTTGTTGCCCAATTTCCTGTGCCGGGTATTCAAACACCGTCGCCGGCATAAATCCCAGAAATATCTGGTTACAACACGATTACGGCTATTGGTATGACAATAGTTGTAGTATCATGCAAGCACAAACTAAACTCAAGATTCTCCCGATATGCCAAGGAGATATCTACCTAGGCTGATCCAGCCTGGTCTTAATCTATCTTTTCTTCTGTAGTTATAGCTGGCACCGTTTGCGGGACGGCCATCAATGGAAGTTGAGCCTCCTCCCGAATGCGATTCTCTATCTCCAGCAACAGGGCTGGATTCTCGTCGAGATAATTCTTGGCATTCAGGCGGCCTTGCCCAAGTCTTGTGTCTCCATAGGAATAGTACGACCCCCGCTTATCGACGATCTCTTTTTCCACGCCGACCCCCAAAACACAGCTGGCGTGGGAGATTCCTTCGTTGTACAAGATATCGAACTCGGCAAGACGGAATGGCGGGGCGACTTTGTTCTTTTTCACCTGCACGCGGGTCCGGTTGCCAATAAGAACTCCTGCCTCCTTAATCCCTTCAATCCGCCGAATGTTCAGACGAACGGAAGAGTAGAACTTGAGCGCGTTTCCCCCAGTCGTTGTTTCCGGACTGCCGTATAAGACTCCGATTTTCATCCGAATATGGTTGGTAAACACAACGGCCGTATTGGATTTCTTGATAGCCCCTGCCAACTTGCGCAATGCCTGGGACATCAAGCGGGCCTGGAGGCCTACGTGCGAATCTCCCATATCCCCTTCAATTTCAGCGCGGGGCACAAGAGCAGCAACGGAGTCGATTACAATCAGATCAATCGCGCCGCTACGAACCAGGGCCTCTGTAACTTCCAAAGCCTGTTCACCGGTATCCGGCTGAGAAATGTAAAGATCGTCCACGTTGACGCCGCAACGTGCCGCATATTGAGTGTCCAGAGCGTGTTCTGCATCAACGAAGGCGGCAATGCCGCCGGCCTTTTGTGCTTCTGCAATGATATGTTGACAAAGGGTTGTCTTGCCCGATGATTCCGGGCCGTATATCTCTGTGACGCGCCCCCTCGGAATACCGCCCACCCCCAAAGCGATGTCCAGAGGAAGGGCTCCTGTGGAAATTACATCGATATCCATTCCAGGGGCAGCCCCCAACCTCATGATAATTCCATCGCCAAATCTCTTGTGCAACTGTGATAACGTTGTTTCCAGCGCTTTTTCACGCCCCTTGGCATGGTTCGCCATAAAGGTCTCTCCTTTGAAGTAACGTCCGTGGTCATGCAACTGCTACGTGCGACTCACGTGTTTGTGACGTAGTGGTGCCATTTTAGTGGCTCAATGAGCGACAGTATTAACGTACACATCTAGTTTACATCAAAGTTCACGAAAAGGCAAACGCCAGATGGGGGGGGGGGGGGGGGGGGTTTTTTTGGGGGGGGGTATACCCAAAAGGACCCCCAAAAAACGGGGGGCCAAAAAAACACCAAACCCCGGTTAAAGTTTCGACCCGGACCATGGGGCTTTTTTTTTTTTCCCCGGGAGGTTCCGGGATTTTCCCGGAAAAAAAAAAAGAAATAATTAAAAATTGTAGAAATCCGT
>CAZFFM010000207.1:0-6482 GCA_964517425.1 uncultured Ardenticatenales bacterium
GTGTCTTGGTGGTAAGGGCAGGGCGTGAATGATTGCAGACGCAAAACTTTGACGGCCACCCCATCTATTGATTCACAGAAGTTCGACTTCTGGCAAAAGTCGAACTTCTCGGCGCATGAGCAATTGCTCGCCACTGGGGGCGAACATGGCGGGCGGCGGCGGATGGAATCACGCCGCTTGGTCTGCCAACCCAGGCGGCGTGATTCCATCCGCCGCTCACCATTCACGCGGGACCGTCTGACGACTGGCTGCTATTTTCAAACCCGATTTGTACGTTGCCTCCAGTTAGGATATAATAACCGGGATGCCATACGGCTTTTGGAAGGGGACAGGATGACCATTCGGGTGTTGCCACCTGAAGTAGCAAACAAAATAGCGGCCGGTGAAGTCGTGGAACGGCCGGCGTCTGTGGTCAAGGAGTTGGTGGAGAATGCGTTGGACGCCGGCGCTACCGACATCCACGTGGAGATTCGAGACGGAGGGCGGCGATTTGTCCGCGTGGCCGATAATGGGCAGGGGATTCCCTCGGCGGAGGTGGAAACCGCGTTCGCCCATCACGCCACGAGCAAGGTACAATCGGCCGATGATCTGTTCCGTGTGCAGACACTTGGCTTTCGCGGAGAGGCCTTGCCCAGCATTGCCGCGGTATCACACGTGACCCTGATTACCCGCGCGGTGCAAGAGGAGGCTGGCAGCTATCTGCGCATCGAAGGAGGGCACACTGTGTCCCATCGGCCCCAAGGCGCGCCCGTGGGCACAACCATCTCCGTCGAAAACCTGTTTTTCAATATGCCGGCACGACGCAAGTTCCTGCGCAGCGCAGCGACCGAAGCGGCCTGGACTGCCACGCTCGTTTCCAGCTATGCGCTGGCCTACCCGGAATGCCGCTTTACCCTGCTCAACGATGGACGCCGCGCTTTGCAATCTCCCGGCAGCGGGGCCTTGTACGATGCGCTTGTCGCCGTGTACGGCACCGATGTGGCCACGAAAATGCTGGCCTTGCCTGAAGATGATGACGCGCCGGTGCAAGTGTCTGGCTACGCCGGCATCCCTTCATTGCACCGCGCCAACCGAAAGTACATCACCTTTTTCGTCAACCGGCGTTGGGTGCGAACGCCCATGCTCAGCGCAGCCGTCATGCAGGCCTATCGCAGCATCGTGCCCACGGGCCGTTCCCCGATCACGGTGTTGAACATTCGTATAGACCCCGTCGAGCTGGATGTGAACGTGCATCCGGCCAAGACGGAAGTGAAATTCCGCGACAGTAACGCGATCTTCCGGCTCGTCGAGCGTAAAGTGCGCCGGCTGCTCGTCGATGAAGCGCCGGTCGCTTCTGCGCAACGATTGGTCACGGAGACCGGCGGGGGCGCTCCCGTGCCTCCTGCGGTCCCGGGGTCGTGGTCTGGTCGGCAGGGCCTTTTGGGCCTGGAAGCGCAACGCACAGCCGGCGAGCCTGCGCAAGCTGATTCGGTGCCCCTGATGGATGAACGGCAACCCCGCCGGTTACCCGTTCTCCGCGTGCTTGGACAGGTTCACCAGACCTACATCATTGCCGAAGGCCCGGACGGTCTCTATTTGATTGACCAGCACACGGCCCACGAACGGGTGTTGCTGGAGCGGTTGCGGGCGCAGCGGGCGCGGATGGCCGTGCCCAGCCAATCGCTCTTGGAACCGGCCACAGTTGAACTGACCCCCGAACAGCAGGCAGTCGCGGAGGAACAGTCGGAAACGCTTGCGCTCCTGGGCTTTGCGCTGGAACATTTTGGCGGCAACACCTGGCTGGTGCGCACGATCCCGGAGGTCTTGCGCGGCAAGGAGCTCGCGCCGGCGCTGGCCGAAATCCTGGATAATGCCCGCCGAGACCGCTCGGAGTTGAGTTGGGAAGAGCGCTTGCTGATGTACGCCGCTTGCCGGGGCGCGGTGAAGGCCGGCGACCCGCTGAGCCTGGATGAGATGCGCGCTTTAATCCGGCAGCTCGAAGAGACGGATATGAGCCGGACCTGCGCGCACGGCCGCCCCACGGTCATTCGACTCAGCCAGGCTCAACTGGAACGTGAGTTTGGACGGCGATAGAAATACGGAGGTCTCTTTGTCCACTTGTCTGGTCACCGGCGTAGCCGGCTTCATTGGTTCCCACCTGGCGGAGTGCCTGATTGCAGAGGGTCACCAGGTGGTCGGCGTGGATTGCTTCACCGATTACTACCCCCGCGCGTTGAAAGAACAAAACCTGGAGAACTTGCGCAATCAGGCGCAGTTTCGTTTTGTCGAGGCCGATTTGTTGGAGATGGATCTCGGCGGCTTGCTCCGGGGAGCGCCTCCCATCGAATTCGTATTCCATTTGGCTGCCCAGGCCGGCGTGCGGGCCAGTTGGGGCCGGCAATTCGAGGTTTACACGCGCAACAATGTGCTGGTCACCCAACGTTTGCTGGAGGCAGCCAAAGATGCACCCTTGCGCAAGTTCGTCTTCTCTTCGTCGTCGTCCGTGTATGGCGATGCGGAGCAGTATCCCACAGCCGAAACGCTGCGCCCGCAGCCCGTTTCTCCTTACGGCGTGACGAAGCTGGCGGCGGAGCACTTGGCGCACCTGTATTGGAAGAATTTCGCTGTGCCCACTCTCAGCCTGCGCTACTTCACCGTCTACGGGCCTCGCCAGCGGCCCGACATGGCCTTCCACCGGTTTATCCGCGCCATCATGCACGGTGAAACAATCACGGTCTACGGGGATGGTGAGCAAAGTCGTGATTTCACGTATGTGCGTGATGCGGTGGAGGCGAATTTGCTGGCCATGAGGAGCGAGGCCACCGGAAAGGTGTTCAACGTGGGCGGCGGGTCACGAGTCACCGTGAACCAGGTGTTAGGTCAGCTCGAAGAGATCATGGGCCGGGCGGCACGGGTGGAGCATACGGAGACCCAAAAAGGGGATGTGCGCCACACGGCCGCGGACACCTCGCAGGCCCGAGAAGTGCTTGGCTATGCGCCACGTGTGTCGCTGCGCGAGGGGTTGCAGCAAATGGTCACGTGGATGAAAACCATTCAGGCATAGTCACACGACCCTGCCGTTACGTTCGCGGCGGATTATCCTCCATGTCGAACAAGGCCCGGTCGAGGGGCCTTCGCCCGACACAGCAGCCCGGGGAACACGCGCGGATCACTTCACCCCCTCTATTACCAGCAAGATGGGAAATCCCAGATACTTGCGCGCTTTGGGGGTAGCGCTGACCAATTCGTCATCCCCTCGAAACGAATGATGCCGGATGTTGGCAAAGCCGCTGGCGCGCAGGCCATCCACGTAGTCCTGCGTGGTGTGTTGGAACGCGCCAAGGCGAAACTCCACGCCGTCTGCTTCAAAGTTTGCCTCGATGCCGGCCGCGGCCATCTCCGGATGATAGACAGAAAACAGCAGTCTGCCTCCCGGTTTCAGCACGTTGTGCATCTGCGAAAACGCAGCGTGCAAATCCCCCAGGTGTTCGCCAACCAGAGCGCAAAGGACGGTATCAAAACTTTCCCCCCTGATCGGCCAGGCCTGTTGAAGGTCGGCAAGTGCCAAGGGGATACGGGGAAAGCGGTCACGCGCAACCCGCAGCATCCCGTAAGAGAAGTCGATGCCACAGGGGAAGCTCCCGGCTTGCAACATGGGCCGAAAGTGGCGGCCTGTGCCACAGCCGGCGTCCAGGATGCGTTCGGCGGGGCCGGCTGCGAGGAGACGTGGCGTGAGTCGTTCGTCCATAGCGACAACCGGGTTGGGGGTGCGATCATACGTCTTTGACCAGCGATCGTACCCTTCTCGAGCCGTGACGTGATGAATTTCTTTGTTGCTCATCGCGGGGTTCAATGTGTGGGCAAGTCCGCCTCGTAGGTGAGGATAATCGCCTCGGCCACTTTTCTCATGGGCTGTCGCGTGTTCATGCTCATTTTCTGGATTTTTCGGAATGCGTCTGCCTCGCGCAGGCCCTGCGAATCCATCAGGATGCCTTTAGCCCGGTCCACCAGTTTGCGGGTTTCCAGGGCATCGCTCAAGTCTTCGACCTCTTTCTCTGCGGCACGAAAATCGCGGAAACGGGCCAGGGCCACTTCGATTGCCGGCGGCAAGTCGCTCTCGCGGAACGGTTTCATCAGGTAGCCGACAACGCCGGCCTCTGCACCCCGATCGATCAAGTCACGTTGGCCGTAGGCCGTAAGGAGCAAGACCGGAGCAATACGCTCGCTGGTCAGGATGCTGGCGGCCTCGATACCATCCATGCCGGGCATTTTTATGTCCATGATTACCAGGTCGGGGCGGAGTTTACGGGCCAGGTTGACGGCACTCTCCCCGTCTCCCACATCCCCTACCACCAGGTAGCCCAACGCGGTGAGCATTTCGTTCAGGTCTCTTCGAGGGACCGACTCGTCATCAGCAATAATGATTCGCGTACGCGACATGATTTATCCTCCTCCAGGTGTTCAATACTTGCCTTCCCGTATCGTCTTTGGAATATGTGCTTCAGCGCATACCCCGTGTTCACTTCGAAAAACGAACTCTCCTTGCAGATCCTCTTCCACCAGCGTACGGACGATCTGCAGCCCAAGGTTGCTGTTTTGGTTCAGGTCAAAGTCCGGTCCTAAGCCCCGTCCATCGTCTTGCACGACAATACGCAACATGTCTCCTTCATCTTCTAGCGTGATCAGGATGGTTCCCGATTGGCCGACATCAAACGCGTGCTCCAGGGCATTTTGCAGCAACTCGTTAATCACCAGGGCGCAGCTTGTAGCTTGTCGCGCCGAGAGGAAAACGCTGGTGCCCTGAACACGAACACCGATTTGGTTCCCGGGATTCAGCGTACTTTGCGCAAACTGGCCGGCAATCCGATTGGCTACTTCCTTCACGTTGATGATCTGCCCTTCATGTTGGGAGAGGAATTCATGAACAACGGCTATGCTAAGAATGCGATTCACGCTTTCGTTCAGAATGTCCTTTACATGGGGCTCCTCCACCCGTCGCATCTGCATACGCAGCAAAGAAGCAATCGTTTGCAGATTGTTCTTCACACGGTGGTGGATTTCCTGAATCATTGCTGCACGAACCGCTTTTTCCTGGGCGACGCGTCGCGCCCGGGTATTGTCGTGCAGGGTAATTAAGATTCCTATGGTGCGCGAGTTCCCCCAACCCCAGGGCCACTTGTTATGAAGAAACGGCAGATTCCATGGAGGGCCAACCAGCGGAATGGCTTTTCGCACCCAAAAGAACTCGCCCTCCGCTGTTTCCTCCTCCAGACAGATTCCTTCTTTGAGGGCACGCTGCGCCAACTGAGCATCCGCGGTATCCAGGTCGGTGAGCAGCTTCCCGACCAGGTTGTCCGTGTATCCCAGTTTCCGGTAGAGTTTGGTGGCCAGACCGCTCATGTACTGGACGCGGCCGTTAGTATCTACAACGACCAACCCATCGTGGTCGGCAAACGGAGACAGGTTTTTGACACCGGGTAACCCTTGGCGCAAAGCCGTGTGCACCAGGGTGTGCAGCATCCGCTGAAAATTTGGGTGGCGGTGACGATGGCGCTCATGCTCGATTAAGCTCTTTTCCAGACTCAAGACCCCGGCAACGTTACCGTCGTCCGTCTGAATCGGGAAGATTTCCTGAATCACATGGGTGCGATGGTCGCTCAGATGGCGCTCGCCGGTTAGGGCACGGCCATTTCGAAATACACGTTGAACGAAAGGATACGTATCGGCATCAAACACGCGACCGGTCAAGTTTTCTTGGTGAACCGGAGACACAGAGTGAGGACGGGCTTGGGCAATCACTTGCACCTGGTTGTCATCTTGGCGACAGAAAACCAAAATGTCAGCCCTGCTGATGTCAGCTAAGATCGGCAACGATTCCATGATAGGCGTTAGCCACGACTCTTCCGCAGCGAAACTCTTTTGTTGACCCTGGACAACGTTGTCCATCACTGTCTACCCTTGCTTTCTCCATAGCCTTTGACCGGCGATTCCTAAAAGAAAGGTGGCCGGCACGATACGAACAGCGGCCACCAAGTAGTTCGTTTGACGTCAACGTGTTTGCCAGGTCGTAGAAGTGAGCTTTGCCCCGAGGCGGTTTTTCAACTGCAAACCGCGTACCAGAAAGTACAGCCCTTTTCCCCACTGTTCCGTGGCGCGTCCGATGACGCATAATTCATTATATCCGATTGCACAGATTTGGCAAGTCCGAAAGGGCGTGCGTCATATTTTTGCGCGGCAATTTTCTCAAATGAACCACGAAGACACGAAGGCACAAAGAGCAACCAGGTTGAGTGTTTCGACGTTGGAACTGGAGTCTGGCGAAAATCATTTTGACCGTACGACACGGCATTTTCAGCCACAGCTTGCACGGCTTCCCACAGATTTCCCATTTGACCTTTCTGATTTTTCCGTGAAAATCCGTGTAATCCGTGGCAAAAGTAAAAAACGTAGCGTCCAGGTTGGAACATTGGATAGGCCGGCATGGTTCATTTTGTAGAGAAAAC
>CAZFFM010000208.1:0-6378 GCA_964517425.1 uncultured Ardenticatenales bacterium
GCTTCAGCCCGTCACGGCAGGACATTCGAGCATTCACGTCTAAACTATAGGTCTTTAGGTAATGATTTTGACATGGGAACCTACTCCGTCTGGCCGTGCCGGATTGGAAATCGGCACTGGGCAGTCTTATCAAGCCGCTTCAGCGGCTGGGGTAGTCGCTTGAGCGACTTTGGGGTTGCAGCCAGTGACGGCTTCAGTCACGGCAACCAGAAGTCCAAAACATTATCTGAACGTCTATAGCATAAGACCCTATTTGGGAATATGATAGACAAAGCCATTCGTCACGATCGAGGATAGGCAGGAGCCAAGTAGGAGTTCCGGCACTACAGTTACGTGACACGTTTCACGCAATATGCATTAGGAGTCAATCATGTCACAACGAAAAGCATTGATCACCGGAGGGGCCGGCTTCATCGGCGCAAACCTGGCCCACCGGCTCATCGGTCGAGGCGACAACGTTACGATCTTCGACAACTTGTCGCGTCGAGGTACCGATTCGAACCTGGGCTGGCTGTACGACGAACATGGCCCAGACAGCTTCAACTTTGTGCGTGCCGACCTGGAAGACTACCCGGCGCTATTGCAGGCCGCAAAAGGCGCAGAGATCGTCTACCACCTGGCCGGGCAGGTGGCGGTGACCACGTCGGTGACCGACCCGCGCTCCGACTTCATGGCCAACGCGCTGGGCACGTTCAACGCGCTGGAAGCGGCGCGACACGCCGGCAATGATGCGGCCTTTCTCTTCGCCTCGACGAACAAGGTCTACGGCGGCATGGAAGAAGTCGGCGTGGCGGAGGACGAGACCCGCTATCGCTATGCCGCGCTACCGAACGGTGTGCCGGAAACACAACCGCTGGATTTCCACTCCCCCTACGGCTGCTCGAAAGGGGCGGGCGATCAATACGTCCGCGACTACGCCCGTATCTACGGCTTGCGCACCGTCGTTATGCGCCAGTCGTGCATTTATGGATACCGACAATTCGGCGTGGAGGATCAGGGCTGGGTGGCCTGGTTCATCATTGCAGCGGTGCTCGGCCGGCCGATCACAATCTACGGCGACGGCAAACAAGTACGCGACGTCCTCTTCATCGAGGACTTGCTCGATGCGTATGACGCGGCCGTCGCGCACATAAATCTGGCCGCCGGGCAGGTTTACAACATCGGGGGCGGTGCGGAGAACGTGATGGCCGTGTGGACGGAGTTTGGCCCCCTGCTGGAACGGCTCATGGGCCGGCCCATCACGGTCTCGTATGATGATTGGCGGCCCGGCGACCAGCATGTCTACGTTTCGGATATTCGCAGGGCCGTTCGGGAACTGGGCTGGCGCCCGCGCGTCAGCGTGGAGGAAGGTGTACGCCGGCTGTACGCGTGGGTTGTCGAAAACAAGCACCTGTTTGCGTGAAAGTTGTGATAGAGGAAAAGACCATGGCCCTGGCAAAAACAATTCCAAAACATCGAGAACAACCACCGTTTGTTCCGCCGAGTCCCATCTACTACCCTGAATCGGACGGTGAACCCATGGCAGAAACCGACACACACCGCAATCTGATGGTTTACCTGATCGAAGCTCTGATGGATCGCTATCGAGGTGACCCGCAGGTGTATGTGGCAGGCAACCTATTCATGTACTACGCAGAAGGGGACCCGACTTCGGCCATCGCTCCCGACGTGTTCGTGGTATTCGGTGTCCCCAAAGGCAACCGTCGGGTATACAAAGTGTGGGAGGAAGGCCAAGGCCCTGATGTGGTCATTGAATTGACTTCTAAAGGCACGATGTGGAAGGACCGGGGAGCAAAGAAAGGTATTTACGAAGCCTTGGGGGTTACAGAGTATTTCTTGTATGACCCCTTGCGTGAATATCTGTCGCCGCCGTTGCAAGGATACCGGCTGGCCGGCGATGGCTACCGAAGAATAGAGGAACGGCCGCTGGTCAGCGGGGTGCTGGGCCTGGAACTGCGAGATGAAGAGGGCTTCTTACGATTGTATGAGCCGAGAACGGGCGAAAAGCTGCTGACTCCGCTGGAGGCACAAGCAGCCCGTCGCCAGGCCGAGGCCGAGTTGGAGCATCTGCGTGCAGAACTGGCAGCCTTGCGCGGCAAATGAGGTTTGCAGATGAAAATCCTCTTCGCCCTCACGTACTACCGCCCGCACGTCAGTGGCCTGACCATCTATGTGCAACGATTGGCCGAAGCACTGGCCGCTCGTGGCCACCAGGTAACGGTGCTCACGTCGCACTATGACCCCGGTCTGTCCCGCGAAGAGTGGATAGATGGGGTGCGCGTGGTCCGCGTCCCTGTGCTGTTTCGCATCAGCAAGGGGGTGATCATGCCCACCTTCACCCCGCTGGCCATACGCCTGATCGCGGAACACGATGTGGTGAGTATTCACCTGCCGCAGTTCGAGGCCGGGCTACTGGCCTTCCTCGGTCGCTATGTCGTGCGCCGGCCGGTTGCCTTGACCTATCATTGTGATTTGCAGTTGCCGCCGGGCGGGTTCAACCGCCTGGTGGATCAGGTGGTTTTCGTCATGAACTCGCTCGCCGGCCTGTGGTCCGATGCAGTGGTGGCGTACACAGAGGACTACGCCACGCACTCCCCCTTCCTCTCGCAGTTCCCCGGCAAGCTCCGGGTCATTCCCCCGCCGGTGGATATGCCTCAGCCGCCGGAAACACGCGTGGCCGCCTTCCGCCAGCGTTTTGACCTGGAAGGCAAACCGGTGCTTGGCTTTGCCGCCCGGCTGGCCGCCGAGAAGGGGGTTGAATATGTCTTGGAAGCGCTGCCCCTTATGCTGAAGGAACTACCCAATCTGCAAATCCTCTTCGCCGGCCCCTACCAGCACGTTCTGGGCGAGGAAGACTACTACCGGCGACTGCAACCCTTGTTAGATCGCTACGCGGACCACTGGACTTTCCTGGGCACGCTGGCCCCGGAGGAGATGGCCGAGTTCTACACCGCCTGCGACTGCACGATTCTGCCGAGTATCAACTCCACGGAGAGCTTTGGACTCGTGCAGGTCGAGGCGATGCTTTGCGGCACGCCGGTTGTGGCCAGCGACCTGCCCGGCGTGCGCGTGTCTGTGCGGACGACCGGCATGGGGCGCATCGTGCCCATCCGCGACGCGCAGGCCATCGCCGGGGCGGTCGTAGACGTGATTCGTCGTCGCGCGGACTACGTCAGGCCGCGCAGCGAGGTGTCCGGGCATTTCAGCACCGAGCGTACCGCCGAGGACTATGAAGCCCTGTTTGCAGATAAGATTTCGCGCGTGGCCCTCGAAGGACGGTTGTGGGGGCCGGCCAAAGCGCTGACCGGATTGGCTGCGCTGATTGGGCTAGGCTGGGCCGTGCGCTCGTCCAGGCGACGTAGAGGACATTAGGATTGAGATGGCGCTTGAGGACACTTGAAATAGAAAAGGCTGTAGAACCGCTGTCTATCTATGCAAAGGATTTGGGGGATGACATATTGGTGCTTACATCAAACAAACAACCGGTAGCAGCAATCGTCTCCTTGAGAAATGTAGACAGGGAGTCCCTGTTGTTGAGCACTGCCCCCGAATTCATGGAAATCATCGAAAAGTCCAGAGCAGAATTTAATTTGGGCAGAAAACTGTCGCTAGAGGAGATGAAGGAAGAAGTTGCCACCATGCGTTAGGGCATCAGTCGCAAGTTAAGGATTCCAGAAAAATGTCAGTTTCGACACTAAGTCACGACCGAAGAGAGGAAACACCGGAAGCCAAAGCACGATGGTTTCAGTCGCTGTCGCTCTCGGAGCGAATGGATTTGCTCTGCTCCTTCACCGACCTGATTCTGGCTAACAATCCTGGGATTATGGAGCAAAAAGATGCTCAACCGATTACAGGGCGTGTTCGCGTCCTTTCACAAACATGATGTCAGATACGTTGTCATTGGCGGCATCGCCGCCGTCCTGCATGGCGTGCCCCGTGCCACATTTGACCTGGATATTCTGATCCAGGCGACCCCAGACAACGCACAGCGACTGCTAGATGCGCTTCTGGAAGCCAGACTTGGCACGGCCTCTCTCATTTCGGCCGACGAACTGCTTGCCCACGAGATCACGATTTTCAAAGATCGTGTTCGGATCGATGTACAAACAGCTACCCCGGGCCTGCACTTTGAAGATGCTTGGCAACATAGAGAGAAGATGGAATACCAGGGCCAGACATTCTATGTCGTTTCACGAAAGGATCTAATTGCTTCCAAACGTGCTGCCGGCCGTGAGGTTGATCTGGAGGATGCAAGGCTGTTGGAGCTGCTCGATGAGGATTGAGAGCCACCGATGGACTACCTGACCCGTCACCTGCACGAAGTACCCGCTTTCCGCGCGTTGCTGCGAAGCATCGAGTGCCGCCTGTTCGAGGAGGCCGGCCCGCTCGAACCTCCGGTGCTCGATCTGGGCTGCGGGGATGGCCACTTCGCCAGCATGGCTTTCCACGCGCCCCTCTTCGCCGGCTTCGACCTGGACGAACCGTCGGTGCGTGAAGCGGCGACCCGCGGCATCTACCGGCACCTGCTGGTGAGCAGTGCGCCGGCCATGCCCTTCGCCGGGGCCAGCTTCGCCACGGTGGTCAGCAATTGCGTGGTTGAACACATCCCCGACCTGGAAGGCACGCTGGCCGAGGTACACCGTGTCCTGCGACCGGGCGGGCGTTTCCTCTTTGGTGTGCCGAGCGACCGCTTCGCCGACATGCTACTGGGCAGCACGCTGCTGCGTCGCGCGGGGCTGCGTGGGCCGGCCGGTCGCTACGGCGGCTGGTTCAACGCCCATTCAGCACACTTTCACACCGATCCGCCCGCTGTATGGCAGGAGCGGCTCGAGCGGCTGGGCTTCACGGTCGGTCGTTGGCAATACTACATGCCGCCGGCCGGTCACCGTGCATTTGACCTGGCCCACTACCTGGGCGTACCGAATTTGATCAGCCGCAAGTTGACAGGAACGTGGGTTTTATGGCATAATCCGGTAACTTTGCGGCTCGTCGAACGGTGGCTGCGGCCCTACTATGAGGCGAGCGCGCCGGCGGAAGGGCCATATATTTTCTTTGAGGCGCGACGCAAACAGGATGTGGAGCTTGCGCATTTCAAGAATGTGGGTAGAATGTAATTACGTTTGTTGCCGTAAGAAAGGAAAGTTTCGCCTATGCCAATCATAAGAACCCACGTTATCAAGATCGGAAACTCTCAAGGCCTCCGTATCCCCAAGATCGTTCTGGAACAACTGGGGTTTGAGAATGAAGTGGAGCTTGAAGTCAAGGACAACCGGCTTATCGTTTGGCCCTTGCGGGCTGCCCGCCGTGGTTGGGAAGCACAGTTTCAGACCATGGCAGCCAATGGTGATGATGCCCTACTCGACGGAGAAGTGCCGAACCTTACCTCCTGGGATGAAGAAGATTGGGAATGGTGATCAGTCGTTTCGATGTGTACCTGATCAACCTGGACCCGACAGTTGGCTCTGAAACCCGGAAAACGCGCCCTTGTTTGGTTATATCTCCGGATGAAATGAATCGTCATATCAGAACCGTGATTGTGTCGCCAATGACTACCAAAGGACGTTCGTACCCGACCCGCGTTGCGTGTGAATTTGGAGGCAAGAAAGGGAAGATTGTCCTAGACCAACTGCGCACCGTAGATAAAACCAGGCTAATCAAACATCTGGGGCGTGTAGACAGCCCCATCCAAAAGAAGGTGTTGGAGGTACTGGTCGAGATGTTTTCTGAATAAGCGGAGCCGCCTCTGGAGATAACGGCCAATGCGCTTGCCCTGTGCCCTACCGGGATGTATGGGTAGGAGACCAACTGTGTTGAGTGAACTTGGCTTACGCTGGAGTGTGCAGAGAGAAACCCACATGAGCGTGAAAATAAACATCCCGAAAGAGAAGATTGCTGCATTTTGCCGGCGCAACCGTGTCCGCCGGCTGGCGCTGTTCGGCTCGGTGCTGCGCGACGATTTCGGCCCCGAAAGCGACGTGGATGTGCTGGTCGAGTTCGAGCCAGACCACGTGCCAGGCCTGGCATTCATTACCATGCAAGATAAATTGTCGGAACTGCTCGGCTACAGCGTAGACTTAAACACACCTGCTTGCCTGAGCCCTTATTTCCGCCAAGAGGTACTTGATGAAGCGGAGACCTTCTATGACACGATATGATCCCCTGGTAAGCATCCACCACATGCTCGACCATGCTCGGGAGGCGGTTGAGCTGACACGGGACCGTTCCCGCGCGGATTTAGATGAGGACCGGTTGCTCAACTTGGCGTTGGTGCGGCTGGTAGAAGTTATAGGCGAAGCGGCCTCGCGGGTACCGTTGGATGATGATGACTTGGAACGGCTGGTCTTGGCGCGTTCACCCCGTTTTCAGGCCTTATTGGAC
>CAZFFM010000209.1:0-6344 GCA_964517425.1 uncultured Ardenticatenales bacterium
CAATAAAACGGGGTGAGCAGAATGTCGCGCCCCCCTAACCCCCCAACTTTGGGGGGAATGTGCTCCCCCAGAATTGGGGGCCGGGGGGCGTTCCCTGAATTATTGAGAAGATACGACAAAAGCAAAAAAATTAGTGGAAATTCGGTTAATTCGTGGCAGATTCAGGGGGTGCTGAACGGTTACTATTTTCATAGGTTCAGTTTTGCCGTGCATCTGAAGGCTATCGCCGGCTCGCCGGCTGCACAAGGAAGCGGAAACGAATTGATCCAAACCGTGGGGCGAACAACCATGTTCGCCCCGCTTTCTTTTTTGGGGGGGTACGCCGCGCAGGAACGCCCTGAAGTACAGCACATTCGTCTTTTTTCCGCTTCCATGCTACAATGTAGTATCGTAACAGTTAAATTCTTGTACACGAAACAAGAAGATGAACCACAGATTTTACGGATGGCACAAAACCAAGAATAACCTGGAGTCTGGCGAAAATCATTTTGACCGTATAACACAGCATTTTCAGCCACGGATTTCCACAGATTTTCATCTATTCTTTCTGATTTTTCCGTGAAAATTCGTGGCAATAACAAAAAACGCGAGCGTCCAGAATAATCTGAGAAATCTGTACAATTTGTGGTTAGCCTTTTTGGTTCTGGCTCGGCCAGGTTAGGACAATGTTTCACCGAACACACGGGCCGTGTTCGGTTTGTATTGTCCTAAGGTTGGAAAAAGCTCTTGTCAGGTTCCAAAGTTATGAACGAAGACTACCAACTCGACGATGTCGTACGCTTGCGCAAACAACACCCCTGCGGAGGGTATGAATGGCGTATCGTCCGCTTGGGCGCGGATATAGGGATTCGCTGCTCGCGGTGTGGACGACGAATCCTACTGCCTCGTCGCGAACTGCGCAAGCGCACCAAATCTATCATTCATAGCGTAGGAGCAGACCAGGAGGAACCTCTCCTTTGAGCATGACCAATCAACTTGATCCGCCCAAAACCGCGAGCGATCGTGGTCGCTTCTCTGAGGTTCTGAAGAACCGGCCATTCCTGTACCTTTGGATCGCCCAAGCCCTGGCCCAAACAGCGCAGAACGGTATCCATTTCGTCCAACTCGTGCTCATCGAAAAACTGACTCACTCCAGCCAGCATATTGGTCTCATGATACTGGCCTTTAGCTTGCCGGCGGTGGCCTTTAGCAGCATAGCGGGCCTGGTCGTGGACCGCGTTTCGAAGAAGCATACCCTCGTTGTTATCAACATCTTGCGGGTACTGACCGCTTTGAGTTACCTGCTCGCCCTGAATGCCCTGACCGGCGTATCCCTGTTGATCTTCATCTACTTGATTACTTTTCTGGCTTCTGCTTTCGGCCAATTCTTCGCACCTGCTGAAGTGGCAACCATTCCGGTCCTCGTGGAGCGCGAGCATCTGTTGGCCGCCAATTCCCTATTCAACCTTACCCTCACCGCCTCTCAGGTTGTTGGCCTGATCGTTCTTTTCCCACTGGTTGTTAAACTGGGAGATTTTGCCTGGGGCGACGGCATGGGCATCCGCATCTCGTTCGCGGTTGTGGCAATTATGTATGTGGCGGCCACCATAATGGTCTCGCGGCTGCCGGCCGATGTGCCGCCGCTCAAGAAACCAGACAGTGGGCAAGCCGTAAAACAGGCCTGGGCCGAACTGAAGGAAGGGTGGAGATTCGTAAGAACACGGGCTACAATCTATGTACCCATGATCCACCTGACGTTGGTCGCCACTCTGGCAATGATCATGGCCATGCTCGCTCCTGGATTCGCCACCCGCGTATTGCACGTCAGCACAGAGGACGCGATTTACATTTTCACGCCTGTCGGACTGGGCATGTTGCTGGGGACCTTCTTGATTGGTCGCTACGGAGCCCCCTACCGACGAGAGGTCCTTTCGAATATTGGGGCCCTGGCGCAGGCTTTCACCTTGGCTGCTCTAGGCTTGGTGGGCTGGATCGGGGGTGGACACCTACAGTTGATCCCAATCGTCATGGTCATCTCAACGTTCCTTGGATTTGAGTTTGCCCTCCTCGGCATCCCTGCACAAACCGTGTTACAAGAGCGAACGCCGGAGGAATTGCGCGGAAGAGTCTTTGCCATGCAATTCTTGCTGACCAATCTTCTAGCCATCCCCCCGATGCTTTTCGTGGGCACGCTCGCCGACTGGATCAGTATTCCCCCCGTGGTGATTCTCGTTGGCGGTGGAACGTTGTTGGTCGGCCTGTGGTGTGTGTACTATACCTATCGCGTGCCACATTCCGATTCCGAAGCACACACATCCGCACATGCGATTCCAACAGAGATCGCGGCGGCCACTCCGAACCCGTTTGGGTTACAAGATGCTCCGGCCAACCCCGGACACCCATCTCGTGAAGCAGGCGATTCATCTCATGGCTGACCGGGTGCCACGGATGCTGTTCTTGCTGTCCGATACCGGCGGCGGGCATCGTGCAGCGGCTGAAGCGATTTGTTCGGCATTGCCCGATTCTTTCCAAAGCCAAACCATGCTGGTTGACTTTCTGGCTGACGGCAGTCACCCCCCATTCGATCAGATCGGCCGGCTCTATCGCCCCACTGTTGACTATGTGCCCCTTCTTTGGGCAGCTCTCTTTCGGTTCACTTCTTCGGCGGTGGGGCTGCGCGCATCACTGGCCCTTCTGGAGCGCGTTTCCGGGCCGGGCATCGCCCGAATCTTGCGTAGTCATCGAGCCGATCTCGTCGTCTCGGTTCACCCCCTGGCTAACCACATCCCTGTGCAAATTCTCCATCAACTTGCACCAGAAGTGCCCTTCATAACAGTCGTAACGGACCTGGCAACGGCCCACCCCCTTTGGTTCTGTCCGGACGTGAACTGTTGCCTCGTTCCCTCGGTCGGAGCGCAGCGCCGGGCATTGCGCGCCGACATTCCGGCGGAAAAAGTCAGGGTGGCAGGGCTACCCATCAGCCCTGCGTTCGCCGATCTGGCGAACGAACGGGATCGTCTGCGACAGGAACTGGGACTGTCGCCCGGTCGCTACGCCATCCTGATCGTTGGGGGGGGAGAAGGCATGGGGCATCTCGATCGCTTTGCCGCAGCGCTCGACGACTGCGGTTTGCCCATCCAACTTGTGATTGTGGCCGGAAGAAATGAGCGATTGCAGGCCCGGCTGACCAAGCAGACATGGAACGTTCCCGCAATCGTATACGGATTCGTGCGCAACATGCCGGAACTGATGACAGCGTGTGACGCCATTATCACCAAAGCAGGTCCAGGCACCGTCAGCGAGGCGCTGGCAGCGGGTCTGCCGATCCTGTTCAGCGGCTATATCCCCGGGCAAGAGGAAGGCAATGTGGCCTATGTCATCGAAGGAGGGGCCGGAGCGATGGCCCCCGCTCCCGAACTGGCCGTAGCTCAACTACGTGCGTGGCTGACGGAATCCTCCCAAACGTTGCCAACCCTGTCCGAGAACGCCCGGCGGCTTGCCCACCCTAGAGCGGCCGAAGAAATCGCGCAGATTCTGCTCAACATTCAGAATAGAAATCGTAAGCGTCTAACGAAGCTTCGCCTCAAACCGACAAGTTTGACGAAGCGGTGATAATCTTGTAGCATTGTCCGAGTCCTTGCTCGGAAAATGAGGCCCCTTCGGGGACAGTTGACAAAAGGATATGGGACACAGATTCACACAGGCTTCGCACGCAGATTTTTCTGTGTTTATCTGCGGAAAGCTGTGTCCTACAGAAATAGCGACAACTTTTTGTCGATGTTGGCGCCGTAAGCATCTAAGGAGGAAACAAAATGTCTGAACCTGTACGACTGGCCGTCATTGGCGGCAGCGGCCTCTATCAAATGGACGGCCTGCGCGATGTGGAAGAAGTGCGCGTGAAGACGCCCTTTGGCGATCCGAGCGACGCCATCATCACCGGCACGCTCGAAGGGGAGCGCGTCGCCTTTTTGCCCCGGCACGGGCGCGGCCACCGCATTTCGCCCACCAACCTGCCTGTACGAGCCAACATCTACGCCCTGAAATCGCTGGGGGTTGAGCGCATCATTGCGGTCAGCGCCTGCGGCAGCCTGCGCGAGGAGATGGCCCCACGCCACATCGTCATTCCCGACCAGGTCTTCGACCGTACCCACCTGCGCCCGCTCACCTTCTTCGACCAGGGGCTGGTCGTACACATCAGTTTTGCCGAACCCTTCTGCCCCGACCTCTCGCAACGCTTGTACGAGGCGGTGCTGACCACCAGCACACCGGTGCACAAAGGGGGCAATTTCGTGGTCGTCGAAGGGCCGCGCTTCTCCACGAAGGCGGAATCACATGCCTTCCGGCAATGGGGCATGGACATCATCGGCATGACCACGGTCCCAGAGGCGCAATTGGCCCGTGAAGCGGAGATTTGCTACGCGGCCATGGCCCACGTGACCGATTACGACGTCTGGCACGAATCGGAAGAGCCGGTCACTGTGGAGGCGGTCATCCGCAACCTGCTGGCCAATACGGCCGCCGCCCAACAGGCCATCCGCAGCGTGGTACCCAACATCCCGGTCGCGCGGGATTGTGTCTGTGCTACGGCCCTGGCCGACGCCATCATCACCCAGCGCGACGCCATACCGCCCGAAACCCGCGAACGGTATAATTTGCTGGTCGGCAAATATCTGGTGTGAGAGCGTACCGCCGTTTCCGCAGGACCGAGTTGGCCCTGCTCCTGTTCCCCTTTGCGCTGGCGGTGGTCGGGACTGTGTCCCAAAGTCTGGTCCGTGGAGGGCACGTGACCCTGGCCGGCGAATGGCCGGCTGCGGTCATCTGCCTGGGCGGCCTGGCGATCCACATCCTGCTGACCCTGCGTGCGCCTCAGGCCGACGAGGTCATTCTGCCGGTCACGCTGACTCTGGCTGTGCTGGGCCTGCTCATGATCGGGCGGCTGGCCCCACACTTCGGCACGCGCCAGATGGTCTGGCTGGTGCTGGGGCTGGGCCTGCTCGGTACGCTGTCCGCCTACGCCGGCGACCTGCGCTGGCTGCGGCGCTACCGCTATAGCTGGGCCGCGCTGGGCCTCGTTCTGCTGGCCCTCACGCTGATCATCGGCATTGGGCCGGCCGGCACGGGTGCGCGGCTGTGGCTCGGCATCGGCAGCATCGGGTTCCAGCCGTCGGAGCCGCTCAAGGTCCTGCTGGTCGTCTTCCTGGCCAGCTATTTGGCCGAACGGCGGGAACAACTGCGCCATTCGTTCATCGCCCTGGGACCGGTGCGGCTGCCTCCGCTGCCCTATCTCGCGCCGATGGTCGTGGTGTGGGCCTTCTCCCTGATGTTGCTCGTCGCCCAGCGCGACCTGGGCGCGGCTCTCCTATTCTTCGGACTCTTCCTGGCCATGTTGTACATGGCTACGGAACAGAGCCGCTACGTCGTCCTCGGCCTGCTGCTCTTTGTCGTGGGGGCCTACGCCTGCTATCTGCTGATTCCCCACGTGCGCCTGCGGGTGACGATTTGGCGCAACCCGTGGGCCGACCCGCAGGGTGCCGCATTCCAGGTAGTGCAGGGTCTCATCGCTATCGGCGCCGGCGGTCTCTTCGGCCAGGGACTGGGGCAGGGCTCAGCCGGCTTTGTGCCCCTCGCTCACAGCGACTACATCCTCGCCGCCCTCACCGAGGAATGGGGACTGGCCGGCCTGCTCGCCATCATCGGCCTGTATGTTCTGCTGATGGAGCGGGGCCTGCGCATCGCCATGACCACCGAGGGAACCTTCTCCAAGCTGCTCGCCGCCGGCCTGACGACGCTGATCGCCCTGCAGGCTCTCGTCATCAGCGGCGGCGTCCTGAGGGTGATTCCGCTCACCGGCATCACCCTGCCACTGATCAGCTACGGCGGGAGCTCGCTGCTCACCACGCTCGCCGCCATCGGCCTGATCCTGCACATTTCAGGCAGGAGCGCGGCATGAATCGTGCCTTCCGCAATGTCGGGCGGATTATGCTGGCCCTATTCGCCCTCCTCGCCGTCTCGGCCACGTACTGGTCGGTCTGGCGCGGCCCATCGCTGACCAAACGGCTGGATAATCCGCGCCGGCTGGCACAGGAACTGCACATCCAGCGCGGACGCATCCTCAGCAGTAACGGAGCCACCCTGGCCCAGACGGATATGACCGCCGACGGGGCCGTGCGCCACTATGCATATCCCGGGCTGGCTCCTCTCGTCGGTTACTGGTCGGCCACACGCGGCGTTAGCGGCCTGGAGGCGGCGTATAACGACCAATTGCGCGGTATGTCCGGGCACGATAGCTGGAGCGCCACCGTCGAGGATTTGTTGCACAAGCCGCACCAGGGACACGACCTGATCACCACGCTGGACATGGACTT
>CAZFFM010000210.1:0-6297 GCA_964517425.1 uncultured Ardenticatenales bacterium
CTGAGTTTATCAGAGAATTCAACTTTTGGCCAGCCGATTACGCGAATGGACAGTATAGCGTAAGAAAGACCGTGGCCAAGGAGAATGCCTCGCCCCTTCAAGGCAGTGGCCCGCACTTTTGCGTTACCCCCCCACTTGACGTTTTGCGGCAAGTATGGTATATTAGTAGTGGCTCTTACGTTTCTTGTAGGAGAAATACGTATAGCATCGAAATAGTGCTGGAGACCGTCTGGAATAATCCACTTGCTGAAGCAGAAGGAGAATCTTCCCCTCGTTTTCCTCGTATTTGCTTCTCTGTGTAACGAGAGCCTACTACGGATTGAGGAAGTGTCTTTCTTGGAGAATATAGCACACGCGGCAATAGGACGACGGTGTAAGAGAACCGTTCTGATGCAAAATTAGGAGGAACATACCCTATAAGCAATCAACAGCGATACCGCATCAACGACCAGATTCGTACATCAGAAGTGCGCCTGATTGACAGCGAAGGAAAGCAGGTTGGCGTTATCTCTGTTGCTGAAGCCATTGATCTCGCACAACGTTCGGGGCTGGACTTGGTCGAAGTTTCTCCCAATGCCAGTCCTCCTGTCTGCAAAATCATGGACTTTGGCAAGTTCAGATATGAGCGAACAAAACGGGACCGGGAGGCAAAAAAGTCCCAAAAGGTAACAGAGGTCAAGGTCATCCGCCTGCGTCCCAAAACAGACAAATACCACATCGGCTTCAAACTCAAACGGGCACGCAATTTTCTGGAAAAAGGGGCCAAGGTAAAACTGCAAGTCATGTTCCGTGGACGTGAAATCACACATCCAGAACTCGGACGGGAATTGTTGAAGGTCTCTGCTGAAGTGCTAGCAGATATCGCCATCGTGGAACAAAGTGCCCATCTGGAAGGTCGTAGCATGTTCTTGCTGTTAAGCCCCGACAAAAAGAAGTAGCGGTATCCATTCTCAGACCCGTTTGACTGACTGCGGAGCGCACGGTTCGTTCCTTGAGCCGGTTCCGCATCATTTAGGACTGTGGGGTTTGAGTGTTGTCTGTTCGTGTTAATTCGTGGCGAGAATCCTTTTTGGTTCTGGCTTGTCTTACATAGAGTTCGATAGAGGAGTAGAGACTGGTGCCGAAAATAAAAACGCATAAAGCGACCGCCAAACGGTTCCGAAAGACAAAATCGGGCAAGCTGATGCGCGTGCATGGAGGAAAGAGTCACCTGCGCCGCCGCAAAGCAAAGCGCGTAAAACGCACGTTTGACCGGACGATAGAAGTAACGGATAAAGCGTCCCAGAAACGTATTCGCAAGCTGGCCCCATACCTGTAAGAGCGAGGTAAGATACCGTGACTAGAGTGAAAGGCGGGACCGTCACGCGACACCGCCATAAGAAAATCTTAAAACTTACAAAAGGGCAATATGGCTCGCGCCATTCCCTAACCCGTCGCGCCAATGAGGCCATGCTGAAATCGCTGTCCTACGCTTACCGCGACCGTCGAAATCGCAAGCGCGACTTTCGTCGTCTGTGGATCACGCGCATTAATGCAGGGGTACGTCTGCACGGCATGTCGTACAGCCGATTTATGCACGGTCTGCAAAAGGCCGGCGTTGAACTGAACCGGAAGATGCTGGCTACGATGGCCGTCTACGATACGGAAGGCTTTGCACAGCTTGTGCAGTTAGCGAAGGCGCAAATCGCTACCCCCTGACCAGCATGATCCATAGCCTCACAAACACGAAGGTCAAACTCGCACGCGCTTTGCGCCGGCGTGCCGTTCGGCAACGTGAAGGGCTGGTGATTGCAGAAGGCGTACGTTTGATCGAAGAGATTCTAAGGACAGGTGTTCAACCTGTCCTTTCTTTTTGCACGGAAGCAGGACAACAAGACCCGCGTATGGCCAGTTTGTCGCAAAGCTACGGCTGGAAACCTTTGCTCACAACGCCCGCCGTCATGAAGGCAATGTCCGACACAGTTTCTCCGTCCGGCCTTTTGGCCGTATTTCCCATGCCCCTGCTTCCAATCCCCACCCATCCGACATTGCTTCTCGTCCTGGACCAGGTGCGCGAGCCAGGCAACGTGGGCACCATCCTGCGGGCGGCGTTGGCCGCCGGCGTGGACGCCGTGCTGCTCGCGGCCGGGTCGGGGGATGCCTACAACCCCAAAGCACTGCGCGCCGGCATGGGTGCACATTACAGGGTGCCCCTCGCTCAAAATTTGAAGTGGGACGAAATCCGCGCGGCGCTCAACTCCGTGCAGACTATCCTGGCCGATCCCCACGCCGAGACATCCTACGAGGCCCTTGATTGGCGGCAACCGAGCGCGCTCATCGTGGGGGGTGAAGCCTTCGGAGCCGGCCAGCAGGCCGTGGAACAAAGCCAGCAACGAGTCGTTATTCCCATGGCCCAGGATGTAGAATCGCTCAATACCGCCGTCGCCACCGGCATAATCCTTTTTGAAGTGGCGAGGCAAAGACGCAAGGCAAAGGAAGATGGTCAATGGCCAAAGAACAATGGCTGATGGTCTCAGCAACGCGCTCTGTGTCTACACGTTTCCCGCATTCCGCGTAACAGCAGACCGCTCAGCGCGAGACAAAGGGACTATCCGAAATGTAGAAACGCCAGGGGGCGGCCATATCCTCCGCTGTGGCGCGTCGTATGCCGATGCGTGGGCCGGTGGCAATGTCTCCGGTCACTTCCCCCTCCTCGATGTAGAGCAGCCCGTCCGCACAAAGGTCTGCACCGTTTAGCCGTTTGTCAATGACCAGAGCCTGGCACAACTTGCCCGGACCATTGGTCAATGCCCGGTCAGAACGACCACTCCGCTGTTCGCGCATGACGGCCAATCCCTCTAGAGGCTCCAGCGCCCGAATCAGCACGGCCGCCGCAAAGCCTTCCCCTTCGGTGACCACATTCAGGCAGTGATACATGCCATAGATGAAGTAGACATACGCGTGACCGGGCGGGCCGAACATCACCGCATTGCGTTTCGTGCGCCCGCGCGCGGCGTGACAAGCCGTATCAGATTGGCCGATGTACGCTTCCGTCTCGACGATGCGTCCGCTCAGTTGCCCGTCCGGCCCATTGCGTACCAGTTTCTTGCCCAAAAGTTCGCGGGCCACCTGCAGCGTGTCGCGGTAGTAAAAGGTGCGCGGCAAGATCATGGCAAAGCTTCGACGATGGCGGCGAGGCCCTGTCCTCCTCCGATGCACATTGTGCTCAGGCCATAGCGTAGACCGCGCAGCCGCAACTCGTAGAGGAGCGAGAGGGTGATGCGCGTACCGGTTGCGGCCAGCGGGTGACCGATGGAAATGCCTCCGCCATTTACATTCACCTTGTCACGATCCAGGCCAAGTTCTTTCTCCACAGCCAGGTATTGCGCTGCAAACGCTTCGTTGACTTCGATGAGATCGAGATCAGACATCTGCAAGCCGGCGCGCTCCAGCGCTATGTTTGTGGCCGGAACGGGGCCAATGCCCATGACGTCCGGGTCTACACCGGCGGTACCCCACGAAACGAGCCGGCCGACCGGCTTCAAGCCCCGCTCCTTGGCCTCGGCCATCGTCGTGACCACGACAGCAGCGCCACAATCGTTGATGCCGCTGGCGTTGCCCGCCGTGACCGTGCCACCGGCCTTGAACCGCGCCTTCAGCCGGCCCAGACCTTCCAGCGTGGTATCGGGCCGGATGTGTTCGTCGTGCTCTACGAGCGTCGTTTTGCCTCGGCGACCGGGCACTTCCACGGGGACAATCTCCTTCGCCAGCCGGCCCGATTCACGAGCAGCAGCGGCCAGTTGATGGCTGCGCAGAGCAAAGCGGTCCTGTTCGTCACGAGAGATGTTGTAACGTTCGGCCAGGTTCTCTGCCGTCAAGGCCATGGGCAGGCCGTTGAAGCTGTCTGTGAGTGCGTCCCAAAGATAGTCTTCTACCTTCGGTTGCCCCAGTCCCCAACCGTCGCGCGCGCCCCACATCATAAAGGGAGCTTGGCTCATGTTTTCCGCGCCACCGGCCAGGACGAAGTGGCCTTCCTTGGCCAGGAGCATACGCGCGCCGGTGACGATGGCCTCCAGGCCCGACCCGCAGAGACGGTTGACCACCAGAGCCGGTCGCGCGCGAGGCACCCCGACCTTCAGACCGATGTGCCGCGCCAGATAAATCGCGTCGCCGGACGTCTGCAAAACGTTGCCGAATACGATGTGGTCGATCCAGTCCGGGTCGACGATCGAACGCTCCAGCGCCGCTTTTGCCGCTACGATACCCAGGTCAGTTGCCTTGACATTTTTCAAGGAGCCCATAAACGTGCCCACTGGCGTGCGAGCCCCGTCCACGATAACGATATCATTGTTCATGATGGTAAACCTTTCTGATTTGAAAACAGCGGTCAGATGTCAGATGTCAGTCGTCAGAACGTGTTGCGTGTTGCGTCGCTCTACGCTCCACGTTCCACGTTCTCCCTATCTCTATCTCAACCCTCTATCTCCTACCGTTCATCGTTCATCATTTTGCATTCATCGTTCCAGAGCAGTTCTCCGTTCACGACGTGGGCCGCCGCTTCGCCTCGTTCGTCCAGATAGCTAAGGTAGGCCAGTACCAACGATTGAAAGAGGAAGTACTGCGGCAGACCGGCCGGCGGGCAATCCAATATCTCCACCACGCGGTGAACGACCGTGGATGTGCTGGCCGGCGGGTCGAGTGCCTGACGCACCGCTTGCAGCGTCTGGGCGATGGCCGCCAAGTTTGCATCGGCCAACGTATTCACATCTTCCACGGGTTCGCCGTGAGCCGGCAGGTAGAGGCGAAAATCTGTCTGCCGGACCGCTTCGATGGACGCAATCTGCTGCCCGACATCGTGGGTGAAGGGCGCGCCGTACTTTTCCAGCGTGGCCGGGCCGAAAAGTGCGTCGGCACAGTAGAGCACATCGTCCACGCCGACGGCCAGATGGCGCGGCGAATGTCCGGGCGTGGGGAGCAATTGCAGAGTCACGCCCGCGATCTCGACTGTTTCACCTTCCAGCAGAACGTCAACGGGCGAAGACTTGCCCATCAGCCATTTGCCGGTGAGCGCGGGCAGCGGTCTGGCCCCGGCAAACAAGTACATCGGTTCCAGGAACGGGTTCTGAATGATTGCCGCTTCAAAAGGGGGCGCGTACACCGGCACTTTGAATTGCCGGACGAGATAGTCGTTGCCTCCGTAGTGGTCGGCGTGGCTGTGCGTATTGATGATAGCTCGAGGTGTGAGGCCGGCGGATTGACAGGCCTTGCGGATCGCGCGGCCGTAGTCCTTGTCCTGGCCCGTATCAATGAGGATGGCACCCCCGTCCGGTGCGCGCACGACCCCCACATTCACGTGTCCGGGCAGGTAAAGGGCACGCGGGCCGATCTCAAGCAGGCCGGCCATCGTTCGTCAATCCTTGCTGCGCAATTGCGGGAAGAGAATGACCTCGCGAATGGAAGATTGGTTGGTATAAAGCATGGTCATCCGGTCAATGCCCCAGCCAATCCCCCCCGTTGGAGGCATTCCAAACATCAACGCCTGGATCCAATCCTCGTCGAGGGGGTGCGCTTCCTCATCGCCGGCCGTGTGTGCCTTCTGTTGCGCTTCGAAGCGCGCCAACTGGTCCAGGGGGTCGTTCAGCTCGGAAAAGGCGTTGCCCACCTCCATACCGGCGACGAAAAACTCAAACCGCTCGACCAGATGTGGTGCGTCCGGTTTGCGTTTGGCCAGGGGCGAGATTTCGACAGGGTAATCGAGGATGAAGGTCGGCTCGATGAGTGTGGGTTCGACGTACTCCTTGAACAACTCATCCACCAGGCGTCCCCACGTTTTCTGCGGTTCGATGTGCAGGTTGCGCTCGACCACGTGGGCATGGAGCGATTCAAAGTCGCGGTCTGCATCGATGTCCACGCCGGCCGTGTCCCGGATGGCTTCGTGCATGGGCAGGCGTCGCCAGGGCGGCTTCAAGTTCACCGCGTGCTCCTGAAACGTAATCTGCGTCGTGCCCAAGACTTCCTGCGCCACGGTGGACCAGCATTCTTCGGCAAGGGTCATCATGTCGTGATAGTCGCCGTAAGCCTGATACGCTTCAATCTGTGTGAACTCCGGGTTGTGCCGGGTGGAAATGCCCTCGTTGCGAAAATCCTTGCTGATTTCATAAACTCGCTCCAGGCCACCCACGATCAGACGCTTCAGGTACAGCTCGTCGGAGATGCGTAGGTAGAGGTCTTGATCGAGGGCGTTGTGATGAGTGATGAAAGGTTGGGCTGCTGCGCCTCCGTAAAGCGGCTGCAAGACGGGGGTTTCGACTTCCAGGA
>CAZFFM010000211.1:0-6257 GCA_964517425.1 uncultured Ardenticatenales bacterium
GAAAATCTGTGTTCTAAAAAGAAAAAACTGTTCTCTCCGACAGCCTGCTAGGTTGTGCAATCAGGTTTCTTTGTCGTGTCCTGCACCGCTGCGCCCCATTGCTTTCAAGGCGGCTTCCGCGGCGGATTGTTCTGCCAATTGCTTGCTGCGTCCAACGCCCTGGCCTCGCACTTCTTCGCCAACCAACACGGCTACCGTAAACTCCTTGGCGTGATCCGGCCCTTCTTCGGACAAAGTCTCGTAGACCGGCGTGAAGCCGAGTTCTGCCTGGCTGAACTCTTGTAACAAACTCTTGGAATCTCGATCCAACCGGTTTTCGAAGATACGACGCGCCTCAGGACGCATTAACCGCTCTACAAATTGGCGCGTCACGTCCATTCCCTGGTCCAGATAAATTGCCCCGATCAGCGCTTCGAACGTGTTGCAGAGAATGGGGTCCCGTGTGCGGCCCCCACTGTTTTCCTCCCCACGACTCAGGTACAGGTATTTGCCCAGATTCAATTGGCGTCCCAGGCTGGCCAACATCTCTGTGCGGACCAGTGCCGCACGAAGGCTCGTCAACTTTCCCTCTCTCAACTCAGGGCACCGGTTATACAAGAACTCGCCGACCAGGAAATCGAGAATCGCATCACCCAAGAATTCCAATCGTTCGTTGTGAGGCAGGGGAAATCTTGGATTCTCGTTCAGGTAGGAACGATGGACAAAAGCCCGTTCCAGAAGCGACTTATCATGAAATGAAATCTCCAGGGCATCTTCGAGAGCTGCAAAGTCTGGCATAGTTCCATCTATCCTTCAAAACGGCGTAGCAAAATGCTGGCATTGTGTCCGCCAAAGCCAAAAGAGTTCGACATGGCCGTGTCCACCTGCGTACGACGCGGCTCGTTCGGCACATAATCAAGATCGCAGTCGGGGTCCGGGTATTCGTAGTTGATCGTCGCGTGGACTATTCCCGTTTCGATTGTTTTCACGCACACAGCGGCCTCAAACGCGCCGGCAGCCCCCAGAAGATGGCCGACCATGGACTTGCTCGAACTGACCGGCACGTCGTAGGCCGCCTTTCCGAACGCCCGCTTGATGGCCATCGTCTCCATTTTATCGTTTAGCACGGTACTCGTACCGTGCGCATTGATGTAGTCCACCTGCTCCGGCGTCATGTTGGCCTTGCGCAGAGCCATGGCCATGCACTTGGCTGCGCCGGCACCCTGCGGGTCGGGCGCGCTGACGTGGTAGGCGTCAGACGTTGTGCCATAGCCAACGATTTCGGCCAGTGGCGTCGCGCCCCGTTCAAGGGCAAAATCCAGGTCCTCCAAAACCATCAGGGCCGCGCCTTCCGCAAAGACAAATCCGTCTCGTTCGGCATCGAACGGGCGGCTGGCCCGCTGCGGATCGTCATTTCGCGTGGAGAGCGCATGAATGCGATGGAATGCGGCCAGAGCAAAGGGCGTGATCGGCGCTTCGCCGCCACCGGCCAACATGACTTTGGCGTCACCTCGTCGGATGATTTCGGCGGCCTCTCCGAGCGATTGTGTGCCCGTTGCGCACGCCGAAATAATGCAAAAGCTCGGCCCGCGCGCGCCAAAAGCCATGCTGACCTGCCCAGCCGCCATGTTTGGCAACATGTACGTGGCCACGAAGGGGCTGACGCGCCTTGGCCCCTGAGCAAAGAGGGCGTTGTAGCCGCGATCAATCGTTTCCAGGCCTCCAATTCCGGACCCGAAAAGTACGCCCACTTCATCCGCAATGTCATCATCAATCGTCAGACCGGCCTGTTCCACCGCCTGTGCGGCAACGGCCACGGCGAACTGTACAAGGCGGTCCATGCGCCGGGCTTCCTTACTACTTGCATACCGGCTATAGGCGGACATATCAAAATCGTGCACCGCACAAACGAAACGCGTGAAGAACTCGGTCGTATCGAACGCTGTGATCGGCCCGGCCGCCGACCTCCCCGCCAAAAGTCCTTCCCAACTGCTTTGCATATCCAGCCCCAAGGGTGTAACGGCTCCCATTCCGGTAACAACTACGCGGCGTTGTTTGTTCTCGTTCAAAGATCAACCACCTTTCTTCAACTGTTCAGTTGCGTTCTCTGTCTCCCCCGTCATAGCTCCACGTCACACCACGGTAATCAGACCCCCATGATTATCCGTTACTTCACCGACTATCCAGCACGAATCGTGATCGGAGGCCATGGCGTCTTGCAACGTCTGCAACCGTGCGGGCGGCACGGCGATGAGTAATCCACCGGACGTTTGTGCGTCAAACAGCAGCCGCTTGGTCATATCGGAAATGCCGTCCGCCCATCGTACGACCGAATCGAAATGGGTCCAGTTTCGCCCCGAACCGCCGGGAACGTGGCCGGCTTCCGCATATCTCCGCGCACCCTCCATCAGCGGCACGTCTGCCGCACGGAATCGTAAGCCCACGTGGCTCTGTTCGGCCAGCTCTGCCGCGTGACCCAACAGGCCAAATCCGGTGATGTCCGTGGCGGCGTGTGCTCTTGCCTCCTGCATCGCTCGCGCAGCCTCGCGATTCAGTTGCTGCATCCAACGTACCGCCCCGGCCAGGTGCTCGGGCAAGACGGCGTCATTGCGTGAAGCCGTCGTAATCACGCCACTGCCAATCGGTTTCGTCAGCACCAGCACGTCACCCGGTTGGGCGCCCGCTTTTGTGATCACCCGTTCGGGATGTACGAAACCGGTAACGACCAGCCCGAATTTCGGCTCCTTGTCGGTGATGGTGTGGCCGCCGGCCACGACCCCACCGGCGCGCGCAACCATGTCCGCCGCTCCAACCAGTATCTGCGAGATCATCTCGGCCGGCAGGTCTTCCGGAAACGCGCCGATGTTCAGCACCAGCACGACTTCGCCCCCCATGGCGTACACATCGCTCATGGCGTTGGTCGCGGCGATGGCCCCGTACGTGTACGGATCGTCCACGACCGGGGTGAAAAAGTCCAGCGTCTGAATCAGTGCCCGCTGGTCGCTCAGCCGGTAGACGGCGGCATCATCGCCGGTCTCCAAACCGACGAGCAGATCCGGGTATTCGGCGGCGGGGAACCGCCCTTTCAAGGGGCGCAGAACCTGCGCCAGGGCTCCAGGCCCCATCTTGGAAGCTCACCCGGCACACGAAGAGAGTTTCGTAAGGCGGATTTGCTTTGCCAGTCCGGCGTCTCCTACCACAAGTTCCTCCCGTCATTTTTCATCATGATGATGGCCCCCGCTCCGTTGAAGCGCAAGGAGCAAAGGCATCGGCGATCACAGCCAGGCCTCTCGATACGTTGTGCGCAGATTATCGATGGGGCACAGCTCCCCCTCTCCCGCTTCGTAGTACCAGTGTTGCCAGCCGTTGCACGGGCTGCCGTTCATTAGCTTTTTTCCCGCCTGGTGAATGGAGCCGGCGAAGCCATCGGCAAGCAAAAGTTTGCTGTCGGCCCGCACACGAGCAACGGCACGGCGGTCGCCCCGAAAGTATAGCTCCTGCCCGGGGGTGAGCAAGCCGGCCTCTACAAGCAGGCCGAATGCCACCCTGGGCGCCAGCCGTTTCTTGTCCCGCACGTCAAACACGGCTTCGGCAAACGGCTCAGCCGCCGGCAGCGACTCGAGGCGCGCGCGCGCGACCTCGACATACTGCGGCTCCCGCTCGATGCCGATCCAATGGCGGTGCAGCTTCTGGGCAACAGCGCCGGTCGTTCCGCTGCCAAAGAACGGATCCAAGACCACATCGCCGGGGTTGCTCGACGACAAGATTATCCGGTAGAGCAAGGCTTCCGGCTTTTGCGTGGAGTGTGCTTTCTTCCCCTCGACCTTGATCCGCTCTCTGCCGGAGCAAACCGGAAGTCGCCAGTCGCTGCGCATTTGCTTGTCTTCGTTGAACGCTTTCATAGCGTGATAATTAAAAGTGTACCGGCTTCCCTGCGCCTTGCTGGCCCAAATCAGCGTTTCGTGTGCATTGGAGAAGCGCACACCCCGAAAATTGGGCATCGGGTTCGTCTTGACCCACACGATGTCGTTCAGGAACCAGTAGCCCAGGTCTTGCATGATTGCGCCAACGCGGTAGATGTTGTGATACGACCCAATCACCCAAAGCGTTCCGGTCTCCTTCAGCACTCTGCGGCAGGCATTGAGCCAGTTGCGGCTAAACGAATCGTAGGCCTGGAAGTTGTCGAACTGATCCCATGCGTCGGTGACCGCGTCCACCCTTGTCATATTGGGCCGCCACAGTTCTTGTTGCAACTGCAGGTTGTAAGGCGGGTCGGCGAAGATCAAGTCTATCGAATTCTCCGGCAAAGTGCGCAGGACTTCCGTAGAGTCCCCGCAAAGGATTTGGTCCAGGGGCAGTGTATTTCCTCTCATGTCGTAACAGTCTTGTGCGTTCGCCGGTTTGCGCGATTTACCCTTTCGTCACGCGCGCACTGCCGCGCAGAACCTTACCCTTTTAGCACCTGGCGGGCGATGACCAGACGCTGTATCTCGCTGGTCCCTTCACCAATTTCGGTCAGGCGGTTATCGCGGTAGTAGCGCTCCACCGGGTATTCACGGCTATACCCGTACCCACCGTGTATCTGGATGGCCCGGAAGCAGGCCCGTTCTGCGGCTTCGGAGGCGAACAGTTTGGCCATGGCCGCCTCTTTGGTAAAGCGTTTGCCGGCGTCCTTCAGCGCAGCCGCCTGGTAGAGCAACAGCCGGGCGGCTGCCAGTTCCGTTGAAGAGTCGGCAATCATCCATTGAATGGCCTGGAAGTTGGCGATGGATTGGCCAAAGGCGCGCCGCTCCTTGGCGTAGGCAATGGCTGCTTCCAGGGCCGCACGTCCCAATCCCAGGGCCATGGCCCCAATGCTGATTCGTCCTCCATCCAGCGTTTTCATGAACTGCACAAAGCCCTCGGTGGGATCGCCCAGGACGTTTTCAGCAGGCACCCGACAATTCTCAAAGAAGAGCTGCGACGTGATTGAACCCTTCAGGCCCATTTTCGGCTCGTTTTTGCCGGCGGTAAACCCGGGCGTCCCCTTTTCGACGATCATGTTGGAGACGCCGTGTGCGCCTCGCTCAGGATCGGTCACTGCCGCGACGATCAAGGTATCGGCGATTGCGCCGGATGTGATCCACATCTTCTGGCCGTTGATGACCCAGTCGTCGCCCTCGCGGACGGCGGTCGTGCGCAAGCCGGCAGCGTCCGACCCCGATTGCGGCTCGGTGAGAGCGAAGGCACCAAAGTGCGCGCCCTGCGCCAATGGCACCAGGTATTCTTGCTTCTGCGCCTCCGTCCCAAAATAGTACAGCGGGCTGCAGACCAGAGAGACGTGGGCCGCGTAGGTCAGACCGGTCGAGCCACAAGCGGCCGAGATCTCTTCGACTGCCAGGGCATAGCTGACCGTGTCGGCTCCTGCGCCGCCATACTGCTCCGGAATGGGCAGGCCCATCAAGCCCAGCTCGGCCATGCGCTCGAAATTCTCGCGTGGGAAACGGGACGTTTCATCCACGTCCCGCGCGCGGGGCGCAACCTCTGCCTGCGCAAATTCGCGGACCGTCTCCCGAATCATCCGCTGTTCTTCGGTAAGCTCAAGGTTCATTGGCTCCCCTCTTTTTGGCAAATCCATGCCATTCGAAGAAGCGTACATACCCTGTTGCGCCGGAGCAAAATCGCTCACACAGCTTCCAATTTCTCTCTTCTTCTCTGTCTGCAATTATACCCTAACTGCAATCGATTGGCAAAGCAGTAGTCGTGAGCGATTGCGCGCCACCAAGGATGAAAATGGCGGGGCGCAATGGTCAATGATCAACGGCCAATTTTCAATTTTCAATGGGCGAGCGGCACGCAACACGCATTACGCAACACGTTTTACCTGACACTTGACACCTGACACCTGACACGCTATTTTCATAACAGTCCCCATGAGCGCCTGCGCGCCACCAAGGATGAAAATCACGTGGAGCGAGGAGCGACTCTAGAACGATGAATGCAGAATGATGAATGATGAACGGCGTGAAACGTAATGCGTGAAGACTGCATGACGAACGGCAACACGTTCTGACGACTGACATCTGACGACTGACATCTGACATCTGACATCTGACATCTGACGACTGACGACTGACATCTGACATCTGACGACTGGTTTTCATAACAGTAGTCGTGAGGGCAGCAATAAGGAATGGATACTCTTCATCGCTGCCCCTCGCCTGGGTGTGCGTCATATTTTTGTGCGGCAATTCTCTCAAATGAACCACGAAGACACGAAGGCACAAAGAACAACCAGC
>CAZFFM010000212.1:0-5133 GCA_964517425.1 uncultured Ardenticatenales bacterium
CCGAACCAACCGCACGGCCGCACGCAACCGAGCCGCCCGAACCGACGCAACCGCCTGAACCAACCGCACGGCCGCGCCCAACCGAGCCGCCCGAACCGACGCAACCGCCTGAACCAACCGCACGGCCTCAGCCAACCGAGCTGCCTGAACCGACGCAACCGCCTGAACCAACCGCACGGCCTCAGCCGACCGAGCCACCCGAACCGACGCAAATGCCCGAACCGACAGAGCGGCCACAGCCGCCCGAACCAACGCAACAGCCCGAACCGACCGAGCCGGCGCAACCGCCCGAACCAACCGAGCCGCCTGAGTTGCCGCAGCCGCCAGGGCCAATGAACATCCATCAAAACTACGCCTTTGCCGGACTAGAGACTGTTTGCGACGGGGCTGGTTACCTGGAAAACTATTCCTTGCACCATGGGCGAAGCACGCATACCCAACCGGATCATGTCATCATCTCTGCCAATCACAGCAGGAGCCTACTCCGGCAGGCCTGGCTGACAGGGTCAAACCTGTATGGCAAAGTCCGCTGGATGGCCGGGGCAGCCGGGTCCGTAGTGCGACGAGCACACAGTCGCGCCGTGGCGAAGAGGATGGCTCCCTCCACGCCCAAACAACACTACGGCCCGGCCCGCCCTTACTCTTGACCACTGGAACAGGAAAGAGGGCCACAGAACAACATGGAACGACACAGGAAAAGTTGAGGACGGGAATGACTCTGCTGAAAAAAAGTTCCGTACCCGTCCTCGGGTGTGGGAAATCGGCCCGAGGACGGGCCTCTGAGCGACTTTTTTCAGGGGAGTCAGGATTATTCCGTGGATTGGCCAGCCAAAGATCGGCAAAAAGTTTGTGACGAGGAGACGGAAAAATGAATAGCGAAAAGAGAATCTGGATAATCGATAATGATAAGGAAACTTTGGCTTTGCTGCAAAGCGGCTTACAATCGGAAGGGTTTGAGGTTGAGACGTTTACGAATGGGACGGCCGCCTTGGCAAAGATGGATACGTCTTCGCCAGACGTCGTGATTCTGGAACTGGACACGCCAGGAGTGGACGGCCTTGAATTGTGTGCAAGAATGAGGTCTGCCCAAGACGTGAGTACGATTGTGCTCAGCAAGCGAAAAGAGGAAATGGATCGGGTGTTGAGCCTGGAAATGGGTGCTGACGATTATGTGACCAAGCCTTTTGGCTTTCGCGAGCTGGTTGCCCGTATCCGGGCGTTGCTGCGTCGTATGACATACAACCAACAGCAGTCCGCGGAAGTTATGAGCGTTGGTGACGTAGCCATTGACCCAAACACGCGCCAGGCCTTGCGCGGCAACCGGCAAGTATCGCTCAGTCGCCGCGAATACGCCCTGCTGAACGCGCTCATGAGGCAGGCCGGCAGGGTGATTTCCAGAAATGACCTACTCGCCAGCGTGTGGGAAGAGAACTGGATCGGCAATGTGCGTACGCTGGATGTACACATCCGTTGGCTTCGCGAAAAACTGGAGGAAAACCCAAGCCGTCCCCGTTATATTCGAACCGTCCGTGGCGTGGGCTACCGCTTTGCCGGCGCCGACGAATTGTCCTCCGCTATGCAGTTGTCATAGCGCGGATGGTGAGCCCCACAATAAACATACAAACGAATCCGTAGCGCAGCGATTCTTGCCGGCCGTTCTCGTCATCCGGCAGCAGCAGGTAGGCCGCAGGAAGCGTCATGGCCACGAGCAGGCCGTAGAGGAAATGGATAGCGCCCACAGGCCGCAAGCCGAACAGAAAGAGCGCCAAGCCAACACCGCCCTGGCCTACCACCAGGATTTCCCCAATGACCAATGACCCGGACAGACTTGGGCCAAGCGGACGTCCCCGCAAGTAGTTGAAGAAACTCCACAAGCTGCACACCACCATAAAGAAGATGATCGCGTTTCCCAGACTATCGTGGACTTGAACCATTTGTCATTTGCCTTTCCGTCCGATGCTGGGTATAATCAAGGAGACGGCGTGGTTTGGCCGCTAACATTTGTCGCCTAGCCTTGTGAAACGGATTGCCCCGGCGATGACAACAGAGAACTCGCAACCAAAACCGAAAAGTCTGCACAAGGCCAGAAAGTGGCCGTTGCGCTGGGCAGCACGGATCTCGTTGTTCGGTGCTATGCTGGTACTCTCTTTGGCGATTTATCTGGCTTTTGCCGCAGTGCGCCGTCCGCCGGTTTCATCGAGTGCTGCGCAACGGCAGCCTTCTCCTTCGGCAACGTTCCCGCCCTCGACACACACGGCGACACGAACGCCAACACCGTCACCAACCGTGACGCCCACGCCCGGACCGCCGAGGGTGGGCCTTGTCGCTGGCCACTGGAAAAATGACTCTGGAGCCATCTGTGACGATGGCCTGCAAGAAGTGCAAATCAATTTGGACGTGGCCCGCCGTACGGCCAAATTGCTCAAAGAGGCCGGCTACGCCGTGGACGTTATGGCCGAATTCTCTCCCGAGCTCAACGGGTACAAGGCCGTAGCCTTCGTGGCCATTCACAGCGATTCTTGCCTGAACGTGCCCGAGGCCACCGGTTTCAAGGTGGCTCACGTAACGAACAGCGCCGTCCCGCTGGAGGAAGACAATCTGGTCTCTTGCCTGTGGACCGAATACGGTCAGGCAACTGGACTAGCGCCGCACCCTGGCAGCATCACGCGGGACATGCGTCAATACCACGCCTTCCGCAGGATTGCCCTGAAAACCCCCGGAGCGATCATCGAACTTGGGTTCATGTATAATGATCGGGAGATTCTGACCAAACATGCCGACGTGGTGGCACGCGGCGTTGCAGCGGGAATACGATGCTTTCTGGAGCAGTCCGCGCCTCTCCCAAATTCGAACTAGTTGCTACTTTTGTCCCTTTCCCAGGAAGGCCTGGATAAACTCCATAGGCAAGGGGAAAATCGTTGTTGTATTTTTGTCGACACCAATTTCTGTCAGGGTTTGCAGATAGCGAAGTTGCATGGCTCCTGGCGATTTGGTTATTATGTCAGCCGCATGGGCCAATCTTCCCGCAGCCTGATCCTCGCCCTCTGCGTGGATAATCTTGGCGCGTTTCTCCCGTTCGGCCTCGGCCTGGCGAGCCATGGCACGCTGCATAGATGACGGCAGCTCCACATCTTTGACTTCTACCAGACTGACCTTTATGCCCCACGGTTCCGTTTGTTCATCAATGATTTGCTGAAGTTTCTGGTTGATTTTCTCTCGATGTGAAAGCAGTTCGTCTAAATCCGACTGTCCCAGTACGCTGCGCAGGGTCGTCTGGGCAATTTGAAACGTAGCCCGGCGGTAATCCTCCACCTGGACAATGGCATCTTCGGGAACTAAAATGCGGTAGTAAGCCACGGCATTTACTTTCACCGTAACGTTGTCTTTGGTGATCGCTTCTTGTGAAGGGACGTCCAGCGTAATGACCCGCAAATCAACCTTGACCATCCGGTCAACCATGGGGATCATGAAGAAAAGGCCAGGACCTTTGGCGCCCACCAACCGTCCCAGCCGGAATATCACGCCCCGTTCGTACTCCTGGACGATCTTGATCGCCGAGCCAAGCAGGGTTACCAAGACTAATATCACTAACAAACCAAACGTAGATAGGCTAGCAAGCAATTGCATTGTAATCAATCCTCCTTTATAATAGTGGCAAACGAAACCGGCTATGTGTAGGTGCAACGCACTTTCAAAGGTGCCTAAGTGTGTCACACCTGTCGAAATTATACCGCAAGCAAGAAGAAAGCGCAATGTCATTACCTTCTCAAACCGAACAACGCAAAGGTGACCATCTTCGGATTGTGCTCCAGCAGGATGTGCAATCGAAAGGGGTAACCACCGGATTTGAGCAAGTGCGTCTGCCGCACTGCGCGCTGCCGGACCTGGATGCGCGAAAGATTGCATTGTCGCTTTCCCTGTGGGGCCGTTCTCTGCGCGCACCATTCCTGATCAGCTCGATGACCGGAGGCACGGCGGAAGCGGGCAGGATCAATCGCCGCCTGGCCGAAGCTGCGCAGGAACTGGGCATCGGCATGGGCCTGGGCTCGCAACGAGCAGCCATCGAAGACGCGCTACTCGCCGCCACCTATCAGGTACGCCGCTATGCACCCGACGTTCTGCTGCTCGCCAACCTGGGAGCCGTGCAGCTCAACTATGGCTATGGGCCGGATGAGTGCCAGCGCGCCGTAGACATGATCGAGGCCGACGCTTTGATCCTGCACCTAAACGCCTTGCAGGAAGCCGTACAACCCCGTGGCAACACAAACTTTGCCGGTTTGCTCAAGAAGATCGAACAAGTCTGTCGCGCCCTGCCCGTGCCGGTCGTCGCCAAAGAGGTGGGCAACGGCATCAGCGGCGCGGTAGCGCGTCAGTTGGTGGATGCCGGCGTGGCGGCCATAGACGTAGCCGGCGCAGGGGGTACCAGTTGGAGCGAAGTGGAGAGTCACCGGCAGGAGGGCCGGCAGGGCGTGTCGGTCGCCCGTGCTTTCGCCGGCTGGGGCATTCCAACGGCGGAAGCAATTCGTCAGGTGCGCGAGGCCTTGCCCAAGGTTGTGATTATCGGCAGCGGTGGCATTCGTTCTGGCGTGGACGCCGCCAAGGCCATCGCCCTTGGCGCTGACCTGGTCGGCACGGCTGCCCCCATGCTCGCCCCAGCCACAAATCTGACGGAAGCGGTCGTGGAGCGCTATAGCACCTACATCGAGCAGTTGCGCGTGGCTATGTTCTGCGTCGGAGCGGGTGACCTGGCCGCGTTGCGTCGGGTGACGCCGCTTTGAAAATAGCAGTCAGTAGCCAGACGTCAGATGTCAGACGTCAGACGTCAGACGTCAGACGTCAGATGTCAGATGTCAGACGTCAGGTGTCAGACGTCAGGTGTCAGATGTCAGATGTCAGATGTCAGACGTCAGGTGTCAGATGTCAGATGTCAGATGTCAGATGTCAGACGTCAGGTGTCAGACGTCAGGTGTCAGATGTCAGTCGCTGGACGCTCCACGCTCTCTCTCCTACCATTCATCGTTCTAGAGTCGCTTCCCGCTCTCTCTCCTACCGTTCATCGTTCATCGTTCATCGTTCTGCATTCATCGTTCTAGAGTCGCTTCCCGCTCTCTCTCCTACCGTTCATCGTTCATC
>CAZFFM010000212.1:5233-6257 GCA_964517425.1 uncultured Ardenticatenales bacterium
GTTCATCATTCTGCATTCATCGTTCTAGAGTCGCTTCCCGCTCTATCTCCTACCATTCATCGTTCATCATTCTGCATTCATCGTTCTAGAGTCGCTCCACGCTTCGTCTACCATCCGCCGTCCATCGTCCGCAAAGGTGACAGCTATTTCGCCAGCGCCTCGTCCAGGATTTTGCTCAGCGGTACGTAGGGCAAAGCGCCCTCAACGCGACGGCCGTTGATGTCGAAGGTTGGGCGCACGCGCACATGCTGTTCACTGCGTGCGTTGTTGTCAGTTTGCACCTTCTTCGCGTAGCGGCCTTCTGACATACATTGCTGAAAGCGCGCGATATCTATCCCCTGCACACTGCCGGCCAAAGAGACGGCTGTTCCGCGCGGGTCACTCCACATCTGCCCTTGCTCCTGGTAGAGGAGATCGTGCATGGGCCAGAACTGTCCCTGCTCCCCGGCGCACTCCGCGGCCTCTGAGGCGGCCAGAGAGTTATTGCCAAAGTCAAGGATATGCCAAAAAACGAGTTTTACTTTCCCCGTTTTCACGTAGTTCGTTACGACATCTGGCTCTGTGCCTAGCACGTAGGCGCGACAGGAACCTCACATGAAGTCTGAGAAATCAATCATCGTGACCGGCGCATCGGCTGCTCCCAGGTAATAGTGGTCATCCTCGGTGACTGCCGGTGCCGCAGAACTTGGCGGAGCGGACGGTGGGGTTTCCTGGGCCACGGCCGGTGATGTAGCTGGCGCGGTCGCCGGCGAAGCAACGGGTGCAGAGGTTGGCGTAGGGTGCGCGCCCGCTGCGGTCGGTGCCGGTGGCTGCGCAACCGTGGCGGCAGGCGGCGGTAGCGTTGTGCTCTGCCCCTCGCAAGCGACAGCAAACAGCACAATCAGAATCGCGATGACCAGGAAACTTGTAGTTCGTAGCATTCTACTTCTCACCGGGTGTCCGTCAAAGTTTTGCGTCTGCAATCATTCGCGCCCTGCCCTTACCACCAAGACACAAAGACACGAAGTATACGAAGTGGGGCAAG
>CAZFFM010000213.1:0-6217 GCA_964517425.1 uncultured Ardenticatenales bacterium
GCAGAGCAATGACAATGCTCCAGACCAATTGTGCCATAGCTTGGGCCTGCGTCAGGTCGAACGGCTTCTGGACGGCGTAGAAGCTGATCAGGACCGCTGTCAGCCAGGTGATAAGCAAAACAACAAATATGATTCGGGCGGTTACTCGACGCATAACGGCTTACCCGGTCGAAATAGCAGCAATAGCAGCAGCACTGTAAATGGCAGCGGTACGAACATGATGTCTTGCTCAGTGTTTCCCTGGACTGTGCTCAGAAACAGAATCCAGGGAGCAAGGGTCAGAATCGTCAAAAGAAGCGAGGCCACAATAGGGCCATGATTTCGCTGCGTCAGCCAGTAAGTCACCAACATGCAGGGAACAATAAGCAATACCTGATTTGTTGTTCCGCCACGCGGCATGATCAGCAAGCCTACAATGATACTCAGCGAGGCAATCCACAAGAGATTCGGTTCTGCGCGTGTGTGCTCTTGCCACAATTGATAGGCGAGGAGTGCGAGCAAGAGAATGTCCACGACGACAGTGGCCCCCCGGCTGAACGGAAGATGGGCAAGGGCAACTTCCACCGGTGAGCCCACTGGCACATAACCGGCATACTCGGTCACCGCGTGGGCGAATTCGCCGGGCCAATTGGGTAGCCACAGGAGGGGAAACACGATCATCCCTAGCAGAGTCAAGCCAAATGAACGCAGCAAAACCCAATGCTTTTGAGCCATGCCCCACAATAGCAGGGCCGGGACAAAGAAGATCACCATCTGCGGCTTGATAGTTGCTGCAGCCAAGGCTACACCCGCCCATGCCATGTGACCGCGACGGAGCAGAAAAACACTCAAGGTCACGAGAAAAAACACGATCGCGGCAAGCTGTCCTTCGATCAGCGCCCGTGCTGCCGGATAGAACATGATTGTCCACAGCGCGAGTCCCGCCAGGGCCAAAGGTCGGGGCGTCCAATCTATCGCCCGAAGCGCAAGGAAAAAGCCGCTCAGCAGTGCGCCCAACAGCACTGTCAGCCAAATCGCTTCGGCCCAGTCGTAAGGAAGTGGCGCGAGGGGAGTCAACAGGGGCAGCACGGTAAGCGGATAGGCAAAGGCGAATTGGTGAGTCCCCGGCGGACGTGGCCCGCCGAAAAGCACTTGCTGAATATCGCGGGTGACTTCCGGTGAATAAGGATTGCGCCCTTCGACGACCAACGCGCGTACCGCCCGCCAGGGGATGTAGAAGTCGTTGGCTCCGGGGTGTGGGGCGGTGAACAGATGATGGACGGCCAGCACAGTCAGCGCCACACAGAGAGTGACCAAGAGACAAAGTGACAAGGATATCAGGAGGCGTCGCCCCGTTCTCCGTTTCAGCCTACCCTCCGGCATATCCTGCTTACCTCCTCGCTTGCTTTACTGCCACCCCCGGTGAGTCAAAGTGCTTTCAATCTCCCCATTTGCCGTACCGCAGCACGGCCCGCGTCAGATGGAACTATTGCGCGCGTAGCGCATAGAGGTAGTACCCGTGTTCAGCGTCCGAGAAGACGACCCGCAAATAATGGTTACGAAAATGCTCGAAAGCCGCGCGCTCCCGACGAAGTGACGCATCAGCGATGAGCCAGCTCCCGGCTACATCGCGACGAAAGAAATGCGTGACCCCCTGTTTGCGCAGCCACTCCACGGCAAACACCTCACCATGTTGATCCACCTGGTTCCACCACTGTGCGGCATACCTCGCTCCCGGCAGGTAGTCACGTTCCAGGTAATACCCACGGTCGTCCCAAAGCATAAGGATACGAGATGAAGCCGGCAGTTCCTGGTTGATATATTCTGTGGTGTCATAGGTATCCAGATTTTCGGCCAAATACTCCCGTCGCGATTGCAGACCGAAGGCGTACCGCCAGGGCCGGGTCTGGGCCACATAGTAGCCGGTCAACAGCACCTGCAAAATCACCAAGGTCAGCACAATGATCTCTGCCCCGAACAGCCAGGGTTTCCAGCGCCTGCCCCGCCGGAGAGGCGTTTCCATGACGTATGCGACCACTATGCCCAGCCAAGCAATCACCGGCAGGAGATAGCGAATCAGAAGCGGACCGGTGGGCCACAGCGCAAAACGAATGCCGGCCATGATCAACAAGTAGGTAACGAAACGGCGCTTGGGCAGCAATAGGTATAGCGGTATCAAAAGGGTCAAGAAACTCAACGGGCCGGAGGGAACGGTGCTCCGGAAAAGTGCGCTGTTCGCGAAAATGTCCCAGAAGATTAGGGGGAGGGTTGCCCAGGTATAGGGACATCCCCACTGCTGAGCCACTATCGGATTGCGCACAGCCGCACCAACCGAAGGGTGGAACAATGTAGCATAAAAAGGTTCCACCGGATTGCCGTACCATAGCCAGTTCTTGGCATACCACGGCGCAGCCACAACGACGGCGATGCCCCCTGCGATCACAACATTGCCTACGATCGCCCGAATCTGACGATCCTCGCGCCACGAATGAATGCCCACGACCAACAGCAGAGCGATGAGAGTGTATATTCCCAGGTACTTGATCGCCATGCTGAACCCCACGCTCACCGCTGCAAATACCAGCCAGCGACGCCCTCCACGCCGCACCCACACCAGCAACATTGCTACTGCCAGCACATCGTAGAACAGTCCCCCCAAGTCAATCATCGCTGTCGTGGCCAGCGCACCGACCACAACGTTCGTCCACAGCACCGCGACACTGACCCACGCCGCAAAGCGGGACATCAGCCCACGAGCCAGTTCAAAGAGCACCACCGTCGCCAACAGCCCCATAGCCAGGTGTAAGATTTGCGCCGCGCTGTCGTTTCCCACTAGCAGGCCCAGCGTGTAGAGCATCTCCATCCCGAAGGGAAACTGCCCGCCGCTAATATCCGGCAGAGATAAGAAGCGATGTGCTTGTACAAACCGTTTCGGGACCTCAAGGTGATACATCAAGACATCGTACTCCAGCGGGGGGGCCAGTGCTTTGCTCAGCAGGAGCAGAACGAGGAGGGCAAACAGGGTCAGCATGGCCCAGTCGAACCAGGTCAGGCGGACCGCTCGAAGCGTGACGACCCCGGCCCTAAACTCTGCCAGCAGCAATTGCAGTTCTGCGCGGCTAAGCCAAGCCACGGTGAGCAGGAGGACCGCTGCGGTCACAGGATAGTACAGTCCCAGCAACCCCAATGCGAAAAGCATGTACGACAACAGTCCCAGACCCACGCCCGCGCAAAGAGACCATTGCATGACCCGGCTCAGGTCGGGCAGCAACCAACGCGCCAGAAGTTTGCGCCCGGCAGCAGTGACGATGCCCAGGATGACGAGCACCAAGGCGATGTTGTAGAGGGAGTTGAGTACAGAGAGGAGGCCGGTAGCCTCGGGCAAGCTATGGTCAACCCAAACGTGAATAGCCGCCAGGAGACCACCGACGGCTACCAACGCAGACTGGTTGGCCGAAGGACGATCGAAGGTAAACAGATCTGTCAGGGAGGAGTTCACAGGCGATAAACCTCAAGGCACTCTGTTATTATTTCGCATCCCACCTAATCACAGTTAATTCGCGGATCCACCGCTGCGCTCATTCACTTATTCGCTCATTCTGCAAGCCGGACTCTGTGAGCAGGTCCGTCCAGCCCAAGCCACTCTGCTGCGCAACCAACCGGCACACCTGCCATTCCAACAATCCGACATGCTGGGCCAGCCGCTTGTTTTCCTCGGCCAGGCGGGAGACGACCAACGAGAATTGCAGGAGGATGAGCAATACGAAACCGAAACCGACGACGAACAACGCCGTGGGAGGATAATAGATACCCACCAGCCCGGCCAGCAAGTCCAGCACGCTGCGCCAGAAGGAGAGGACGAGCAAGGCAATGGCCGTGAACAGCCATAGCAGCGCGTACCCCACACGCAAATGTTTCCGCCGGATCAATTCCAGCACGATCGCCAGCAAGCCGACCGAGCCCAACATGGCGACTACTTCAACGCGCTCGAACATCTGGTCCCTCCTCGATCTGTGGTACCTGGCGTAGCAATCCGATCAGGATCGCCAACAGGACTTTCACCATGTAGTACCCGGCGCGCAGGAACGTAATGGACGACCGGCCGGCTTGCCGTTGGTTCATGTGCACGCCGACCTCTCGAACACGGAATCCGGCCCGGCTGGCCAGCACCAGGGACTCCGGTTCAGGATAATCGTGCGGATACTCCTGCGCGAACAGTTTAATACCTTTTCGGTTGACTGCGCGAAAACCTGAAGTCGTATCGGTCACCCGTTGGCCAATGACCGACGAGATCACCCGAGCAAGAACAGCGATCCCCACCCGACGCGCGAATGGAGCGCGATACCCATAGTCGGCGACGAAACGTGAGCCGACCACCATATCGGCTTGTTTCGCTTGCAGCGGCGAGAGCAGACGCGGTATCTCGCACGGATCATGCTGGCCGTCGCCATCAACCTGGATGGCCACGTTGTAGCCGTTGTCCCACGCGTGAAGGTAGCCGGTCTGCACGGCCCCGCCGATACCCAGATTGTAGGGCAGGTCAACGACGTAGGCACTGGCACGCCGGGCCACCGCGCCGGTATCGTCCACCGAGCCATCGTTGATCACCAGCACGTCGGCGTGGGGCAGAACCTCCCGCACCTCCTTGATCACCGCAGCAACATTTGCCGCTTCGTTGTAGGCGGGGACGATGACCAGGATCTGGCGCATCTCAAGCACCAGCCAGGAAATAGAGTCGCGTACTTTTCATCCTGCAGAACCCCTTTTTTCTCCGAGGAGACAGTGTTCTGAACTGCATTCTCTAATCTATCGAGGGCAAAGCAACTTCACCATGGGACCGGGTACGTATGAGGTAGAATACGCCACCGAGCAGGCTGATAATGAACAAAATAAGCTGACCAGCCAGAGAGTAGATGACCGATTGGGAGATAGACAACCCGCTCATGGAGAAAAGAAAAGCAAACGCCCCCTCCCGTAGGCCCAGGCCGTTGACTGAGACGGGCAAGACGGTAACCAGGGTAGCAAGGGGAACAAACACGAGAATGCTCTCTACCGATACTTCCAGGTGTAAAGACATCGCCAACAGGAAGTGATCCATCACAACCAATAAGTAGGCCGCCAGAAAACAAGCAAATGCTATACCCAATAAGTGCCCACGACTTCTGAAGGAAACCAGACTGTCGAACAGTCTGCTTTGCAGCCCAAGGTCGGCAGATAGTCTTTTAGCAAAAGCCGGCGACCATTTCTCCAGCGCCCAGAAAATTGCCAGCGGAAGAAAAGGAACGACCCACAAGGAATAGCGTAGGGTGGGATTCAGTCTTTGGGGGCCCGGCCAGCCGATCAGAATCAACATACCTGTTGCTACCCAGAGTAGAGCATATAGTGAAAGTAACCGAGATATGACCACCGAAAGCACGGCATCTCTTCGTTGTCGAGACTGTTTCGTCAAAAAATAAATCCTGGCCAAGTCACCTCCTACTACAGTAGGCAAGAAGTTATTGAAAAACAACCCGATATGATAAAGCTCAAACGCTTCTGCAAGTGAAAGGTCTAGCGCAAGGCCATTGGCAATTACCTTCCATCCGGTGCTGTACAGGAGATTAACCAAAACAGAGACCGCAAAAACAGGGATGAGCAACCGCCAATTTGCGCGCTGGACCAAGTCAATCACCTGTCGGGAATCAATGCGGTGAATCAAATAAGCAATGAGCCCTAGCATAACGATGATCTTGACAGGCCGCAGGTCTTGACGACGAATCGATCTGATTTGCTTACCTACTCCTCCCAAAAGACGACGCGCAGTCCGATACCACTGCTCGATCATGTTTTGCCTTTCCGTCCGCAGGATTGACAACGCACAATGGCAAACTCTCCACGCCATACAACTATTGCTTTGAAAGAATGACATAACACGCATGGAATCTGTCCCAAAGTAGGTCTTATTTCCACGTTGGGCTTAGCGTGTATGTCCTTGTTCGTATTCATCGTTCAAGTCTATCCACTTTCTTCTGGAACACCAATCCAACGTTGTTCGCCTGCTTACGAGAACTCGTCCCATAGACGAGAGGAGCGATGATAATATTCATCCATCCAATTACATACCTTGGTATGTTAGGTAAACTTTGGATCAGGTGGCCGAGTACACCCAGTGACCCCCTGACAAAGCCGAAGTATTCGACCGACCGAAGGTCCAATCCCGAAGGCTCCACAATTCTATCGTTTACTGCCACATCATTAT
>CAZFFM010000214.1:0-6216 GCA_964517425.1 uncultured Ardenticatenales bacterium
CAACCTGGTTTGGTTGTTCTTTGTGCCTTTGTGTCTTCGTGGTTCATTTGAGAGAATTGCCGCGCAAAAATATGACGAACACCCTGAAGATGACTTCCTGCACACGCGGTGTCATACCCGGCCGGCGAGCGGTGACCGAAGCAGTCTGGTATCCCGTCTGCGAGGGCACGAATTGCGCAGCATACAGGCCGTCATTGGATTGGCCGTCATCGTGTCGCCCATCGTCGGCCAGAGACAGGGAGCGGTAGCCCCCTTCCGCTGCTACCTCCGCGACCAACGTGCCGCCACGCACCGGCTCGCCGTCCATCGTCCACGAAGCCTGCAGCGTGACCGGCTTGCCGCGGACAACCTGCATCTGCGTGGTGGATACCGCCAAGGTCTGGCCATCCTCCGGCAGGGCATAGACCCTTGCCTTGGCCGGGACCGTGCCCCGATTTTCAACCACCATCAGCCAGCGGCCGGGCAGAGGCTGCACCACACGGTACAGAGCAAAGGGCATAACCTCCGGATCGCGCAACCGCAGGTAAGCGACCCCGTCGTCGGGCTTGCGCTGCTCGCCGTCGTACACCTTGCCGCCGGGCGTCACCAGCCGGAAGTGCAGGTCGCCGCTGTCCCACGTCAGCAAGAAGCGCGCCGCGCCGGCCGGGTCCAGGGTGATCGGCAGGGTCAGTGTGGTGCCGGCGGCGATGTCGCGGGTGAGCATTGGCGTGTGAGGAGGAAGACGCGAGACGTCAACCGTAGCCCGTGGCGTGGGGGGCACCGCAGCGCAAGACGGCGAGCCAGACCGTTCGTCGCAATCATTCAGCCAGGGCCGGACGTAGCGGTCATAGGTGCGTCGTGGCCACGTATATGCCGGCACGTCATACAGAATGGTCTCGTCCGTCCAGCCGTGGGCGTCATCCGTGGAGACGTGGACGCCGGGCACGGCGAAGACGCTGTCCCGCCGGATCAGACCGTCGTTCGCAGGCCAGCCGCGCAACACATCCACCCGCCCGGTCAGGTCGCCGGCCAGCAGCAGGTAGGGCACGGCCGGGGGCGGGGGCGGGCGATGGGTCGCATTGAACGCGGCCATGAATTCCGGCGTCAATTCAATGAGCGATGGCTCGGCGCGGCCCTCACGCAGCCAGCGGGCCACCTGGCTGTACCATAAGCTCAGCCCGCCGTTCGGCGTGCCCAGCATGATGACCGAGGCAACGTCGCCGGCGTAATCGTCCGATTCCACGTAGGCGCGGGCGACCAGGCCGCCCATGCTGTGGCCGATCAGGTGTACGCGGCTTGCGCCGGTGGCCCGGCGGGCGCGGTTGATCGTTTGCTGCAACATCCGCGCGTTTTCGTCCAGCGTGCGGGCTGCGGTGATGTCCGTGGCGTAGAAGACCGGGTAGCCGTCGGCACGCAACCAGCGGGCCAGAAACTTGAGCTGGCTGTCGGCAAGCAGATCGCTGGCCGGGCCGTGCCAGCCGTGGATGAGCACGACCGGCCTGTGTGCGTTCTGCACGGCTAAAGACGGAACGTCGCCCAGCCGAAACAGCCCGTTTCTCAGCGTGCCGATCCAGAGCGTGCCCTGTGCGCTGACGGCCAAGGCCGAAATGGCAGGCGGTGTCGAACCTTCGCCGGTCCACACTGCAGAGAACTGGCCATCGCGAAAGCGAGTCAGGCCACGCGGGGTGCCGGCCCAGATCGTGCCGTCGGGTGCCGCGGCCAACGCGGTAATACGGGCGGGCGGCCGGTCACGCGCCACGGTGAAAGTTTGCCACTGCCGGCCATCAAAATGAGCCATGCCCGCGTTTGTACCGACCCACAGCGTGCCATCGCCACCCACGAGCAGGGCGTTCACTTGGTTATCGGGCAGGCCATCGGCAACAGTATACGTCCGCCATGTCCGGCCATCGAATCGACTCAAGCCCCCTTCCCACGTGCCGGCCCAGACATAGCCTTGGCGGTCCGCGGCAAGCGTCTGCACCCAGGGGTTGGGCAGCCCGCTGCCGAGGGGGTATCGCGTCCAGGTCGTTCCGTTGAAGGAGGCGACACCGCCGCCGAACGTGCCGGCCCACACGCGGCCCTCGTTGTCGGCCGCCAGCGCAGTGATCCACTGGGGCGCATCCTCCGACCAGGGCAGAGCTGCCGCTTGCCACCCGTTTCCGTCGCGACGGTACAGCCCATCGCCCAGAGTGCCGGCCCAAAGGTGTCCCTGCCGGTCGGTCAACAGCGCCGAAATCCAGGGCGTGCCGATAGCGCGTGCCGTTTTGAACGTTTGCCAGCGCCGCCCATCGAAATGGGCCAGCCCGCTGAACGTGCCGGCCCAGAGACCCCCGTTGGCATCGAGGCTGAGGGCCGTCACCGCGCGGTCGGGCAGACCGGAAATAGATACCGGAGAAAGCGAAACAGGGCGTGGGCCGGCAGCCCGCACAACGTTGCTCGCAAGCAGCAGGCCGGGCATGATGACAATCGCAAAGACAACCGACAAAAGGCGTTTCATGTTTCTCGCGGCTCCTCCATCTGATGAATCTATTTTAGCGTGCGTGGGATTGTTTGTCAATCGCAGAGGTCTGCTCCTTGCGTTTTTTTCCGAAACGGGGTAGTATTATGGAAGACTGAAAAAAGCTCCCGTACCCGTCCTCGGGTGCGGGAAGTCGGCCCGAGGACGGGCCTCTGAGCAACTTTTTTCAGGGGAGTCATAGAAGCGGGTAAGTACACAGTTCTAGCTTCGTTCTTACGGGCAAGTGGGGCTGGGTGATGGAGGGTTCAGAATGAACATTGGCATTCCCCGGGAAACACGTCCTTTTGAGTATCGCGTGGGCCTCATGCCGGCCATCGCGCAAATGCTAACCCAGGCCGGCCACAGCTTCTACGCCGAGAGCGGCGCCGGCATCAGTTCGGGCTTTCGAGATGACGATTATCGCGCTGCGGGAGCGCAGATCGTGTACACGGCGCACGAAGCGTTTGCGCGCGCGGACTTGATTCTGAAAGTAACCCGCCCCACACAGCAAGAATTGGAAACGCTGCGGGTCGGGCAGATCGTGATGAGTTTCCTCAGTCTGGCATCGGCCCAGCCGGCCAAGATTCAGTTACTCCTTGACCACAAGGTAACGGCCATCGGCTACGAGACCATCGAAGATGACAGTGGCCATCTGCCGGTACTCTCCGCCATCAGTGAGATCGCCGGCCGCATGACTGCCCAGACGGCTGCCCGCCTGCTGGAGGTCGGCTGCGGCGGTAAAGGGGTGCTGCTCGGCGGCGTGCCCGGTGTGCCGCCGGCGGAGGTGGTCATAGTCGGTGCGGGCATGGTCGGCACAAGCGCCATCCGCTCCTTTCTCGGCCTGGGGGCCAGCATCCACGTGCTGGATAAAGACCTGGCCCGTCTGCAATGGGTGGACCGGCACTTTGGCGATAAGGTGATTACCATGGTCGCCCACCGGTTTAACCTGGAAAAGGTGCTCCGTTTTGCGGACGTCGTGGTCGGCGCCATTTTGGTGGCCGGCGCTCGCGCCTCCGTGATTATCACACGGGAGATGGTGCGCTCGATGAAGCCGCAATCGCTGATCATGGACATTTCCGTGGACCAGGGGGGCTGTGTAGAGACCACCCGCCCTACGACACTCGACAATCCGTGCTACGTTGCGGACGGGGTCATCCACTACTGCGTGCCGAACATGACCAGCGCAGTGGCCCGTACGGCTACCCACGCCCTCAGCAATGCCGCTTGGCCGTACATCATGGCCATCGCCACCCAGGGGATTGACGAAGCGATCCGGCAACACCCGGATCTCAAGCGGGGCGTGAACACCCGGAACGGGGTAGTCATCCATCCGGCCCTGCGGTCCAACGATGGGGAGAAGGGGCCATGAGTCCAGCTTGGGCAAAGACCTACCACGAACGTATCGTTACCCCTGATGAGGCATTGCGGGTCGTTCAGTCGGCCCAGCGCATCTTCATGACCGGCAATTGCAGTATGCCGGAAACGCTGGTGCAGGCCCTGGCGCGCCGGGCACACGAACTCACCGGCCTGGAACTGGTCCATGTGCTCACTGTTGGCGACGCGCCCTACATGGCCTCAGACATGGAAGGGCACATCCGCACGAACGTCCTTTTCATCGGCCCGAACATGCGCCGGGCCATCAACGAGGGCCGCGCCGATTTTACGCCGGTTTTCCTATCGGAAATCCCGGGCTTCTTTCGCCAGGGCGCGCCGCTGGCCCTGGATGTAGCCCTGGTGCAGGTTTCGCCTCCCGACGAGCACGGCTTCTGCTCCTTCGGCGTGGAGGTCGGAATCACCAAGCCGGCGGCAGAAGCGGCACGCATCGTGATCGCCGAGGTCAACGAACGTATGCCCCGCACGCTGGGTGATAGTTTCATCCATGTCAGCAAGCTCGATTATGCCGTACCGGTGAATCGTCCACTGGTCGAAATGCCGCAAGGCGAAACAACGGATTTGCAATTGCGCATCGGCGAGCAGGTGGCCGCGCTGATTCCGGACGGTGCTACCTTGCAAATGGGCATCGGCGGTATCCCCGACGGTGTCCTGCGCGCACTGTACGACAAGAAGGACTTGGGCGTACACACGGAAATGTTCTCCGATGGCGTGATAGACCTGGTCGAAGCGGGCGTCATCACCAACGAGCGCAAGACGCTGCACCGTGGCAAAATCGTGGCCGGATTTCTGCTCGGCGCGCAGAGGCTGTACGACTTTGTAGACAACAACCCCATCGTCGAAATGCACCCCACCGGCTACGTCAACGACCCCTTCGTAATCAGCCAGAACGACCGCATGGTGGCCATCAACTCAGCCATCGAAGTCGATTTGAGCGGGCAGGTATGTGCCGATTCGATTGGCCACAGATTCTATAGCGGCGTGGGCGGCCAGATTGATTTCATCCGTGGGGCCGCGCGTTCACAAGGCGGTGTGCCGATCATCGCGCTCCCCTCGACGGCCAGCGGCGGCAAGTTTTCGCGCATCGTTGCTGACCTGAAACCGGGGGCCGGCGTGACTACCACCAGAAACGATGTACACTACATCGTGACCGAATTCGGTGTCGCCGACCTGTATGGCAAGTCCATTCGCCAACGGGCCCAGTCGCTGATTGCCATCGCGCACCCCGATTTCCGCGACGAGTTGCGCCACGCAGCGAGGGAGTTGCACTATTTGTGAGTACACGGGGAAGGAGGTTTCCGGCTATGACGTTATCCAAGAAAGAGTTGCTGCAAATCTACGAGTACATGCTGCTAACCCGTGCTGTGGACGACCGCGTTGATTTGCTCTTCAAGCAGGGGAAAATCGAGGGTGTCTCTTTCTCCAGCCTGGGGCACGAGGCGATTGCCGTCGGCGCAGCCTGGGCGCTGGGGCCGGATGATGTGGTGGCCCCGCTCCACCGTGACCTGGGGGCCTACCTGGTGCGCGGCATCACGCCCCGGCAGGTACTCGCCCAATTCCTGGGCCGGCGCACGGCTCCCAGCCGGGGTCGCGACGGAAACACGCACGGCATGGGCGACCTGAAGCTGGGCATTCTCGGCTATGTCAGTCCCCTGCCCGACCAACTCCCTTTGACGTTGGGTGCAGCTATGGCTTTTTGGGTGCGTCAGGAGCCGCGCGTGGCGCTGGCCTTCTTCGGCGACGGCTCCAGCAGCGAAGGGGCAGCGCACGAGACGCTAAACTTTGCTTCGGTGCTGAAGGCGCCGGCCGTCTTCATCTGCGAGAACAACCAGTTTGCCTATTCCACGCCGACGAAGAAGCAGTTTGCCATCGAGAATCTGGCCGATCGCGCTGCCGGTTACGGCATCCCCGGCGTTGTGGTGGACGGCAACGATGTGCTGGCCGTTTACGACGTGGCGCACGAAGCGGTGGAACGGGCGCGACGCGGCGAAGGCCCCACGCTCATCGAGGCCAAGACCATGCGCATGCGCGGCCATGCAGCACACGACGACGCCTTCTACGTGCCACAAGAATTACTCGCAGCGTGGCAGGCAAAAGATCCTATCCGCCGCTTCGAGGCGGCGCTGCGCGAGCAGGCCCTGCTCTCCGAGGAGCTGGCGGAAGCGATCTCGTCACGCGTCGCCGCCGCCGTGGATGACGCCACGACTTTTGCCGAAAAGAGTCCCTTCCCCGAAGGGCGCGAGGCTCTCGAAGGCGTGTTTTGCGAGTAGTGCGTGCTGCGTCTGTCGTATCGCGCTAGCAGGCTGTCGGAGAGAACAGTTTTTTCTTTTTAGAACACAGATTTTCAC
>CAZFFM010000215.1:0-6190 GCA_964517425.1 uncultured Ardenticatenales bacterium
ATTGAGCCGGGGCATGCAACAAAAAGTCCAGCTGATCGCCAGCCTCGTTCACGATCCCGAACTCTTGATCCTGGACGAGCCGTTTCAAGGGCTTGACCCGCTCAACGTAGAACTGGTCAAGTCTTTGATCCGCAAATTGCAAGACGAAGGAAAGACCATCGTGCTCAGCACACACCAGATGAACCTGGTCGAAGCGCTCTGCGACCGCATTCTGCTGATCCATCAGGGTCGCGCCGTGCTATACGGCCCGCTGAAAGAGATCAAGGAGCAGTACGCCCCCGGGCGCGTTCATTTGCGCACGTCTGGAGACCCACACGGCATACCCGGCGTGCAACAGGTGAAACGCGAACGTGACACGTACGAGCTGACCCTCGCGGAAGGGGTGTCCCCCCAGACGGTGCTACAGGCGATGGTGGACCGGAACATGCCGGTTGAGTTGTTTGCCGTGGCCTCCGCACCACTGGAGGAAATCTTCATCGCCGCCGTAGGAGGTGAAAACCATGCGTAGAATCTGGGTCGTCGCGCGTCACGAATACCTGGTCAACGTCCGTCGGCCCACTTTCTTGTTTTTCACCGCGATCGTGCCGGTGCTCGGCATAATTGGCTTGATCATAGCCGCCTTTTACGCCGGACAAGTCGGCAGCTTTTTCGAAGCGCAGTTCAGTGGAGAACCGGAGCATGTCGGCGTCGTAGATCAGAGCGGCCTGTTCACACCCATGCTGGCCGACTACCAGCCCCAGTTCTACGCCTACCCCGACGAGGAGCAGGCCCGGCAAGCCCTCTCCGCAAAAAAGGTATCCCTTTACCTGCTGATACCTGACGACTACCTGGCGACCGGAAAAGTGCAGGTGGTCATACAGGGTAGCGGCTTCAGCGCAGCGACGGCCAGCGAATCAACGCGCGTCCGTCGCTTCCTCGTTGACCACCTGCTGGCCGGAAAAGTCGAGCCTGCTATCCGCACACGCGCCGCAGAGCCGCTGGACGCCATCCCCGTTGTGCTCAACTCGGAAGGGCAAGCGGCAGCGGGAGAAACATCATTCGCTTTCTTCTTCCGCTTTGTCGTGCCCTATCTACTTGCTGTGCTGCTGGTCATCACTATTTTCGTGTCGTCCGGCTTCTTGTTGCAAAGTGTGAGCGAGGAGAAAGAAAGTCGCGTGATCGAAATCGTGCTCTCCTCCGTCACCGCCACGCAGCTTTTGGCCGGCAAGGTGCTGGGCCTGGGCGCGCTGGGGTTAACGCAAATCGTAATCTGGGTGGGGTCTTCACTTGTGCTGGGAGGAAGTGCAACATCCATGCTCTCCTTGGGTGGTCAGTCCTTCATTGAACCTTCACTCCTGCTTTTGGCCATCCTCTATTACATCCTGGGGTTCACGCTTTACGCCGTGTTGATGGGATCGGTCGGAGCGTTGGGGACCACCATGCGCGAGAGCCAGCAACTGGCCGGGCTGTTCAGTTTCGGCGCTGCCGTACCCTACATGCTCAGCGGCTTCCTCTTCACCAACCCAAACGCATTGTTAGCACGGATTCTCAGCTTCTTCCCCCTCACAGCGCCCACGATGATGATGCTTCGCCTGCCCCTGGCAGAGGTGCCAACGGTAGACATAATCGGAAGTCTGGTCGTACTGGTTGTCAGCATTCCGGCTGTGCTGTGGGCCGGCGCCAAAGTATTCCGGCTCGGACTCCTGATGTACGGCCAGCGTCCGACCCTCGTACAGATTTGGCACACGCTGCAAAAAGGAGTATAATGGTCAACGGACAATGGGAAACGTAGGTGCGTGGCCTTGCGCCCACCCTCTAGAATGATGAATAGCGTGGTGCATATTGCGTGGTGCGTGGCCCGTTCGTCACCCAACACGCAACACGTACCACGCAACACGTCCAACACCTGACGACGGAGACAACACATGTCCAACAAACGAAATGACCCATTCGGGGCGAAGGCGACCATCAATGTCGGTAGCAACGCGATAACGATTTACCGGCTGGACGCTCTGGAAAGAGGGGGGTTTACCCAGCTCTCGCCACTGCCCATCTCCATCCGGATTCTCTTGGAATCGGTGTTGCGCAACACCGACGGGAACCTGGTGCGGGAAGAAGATGTGCTCAATCTGGCCGCGTGGCAGCCACACGACAAGGCGCGCCATGCGCTCCCTTTCAAGCCGGGGCGTGTACTCCTGCAAGATTTCACGGGCGTGCCGGCCATCGTGGACTTCGCTGCCTTGCGGTCGGCCATGCACCGTATGGGCGGCGACCCCCAAAAGATCAACCCGCTCATTCCCTCCGACCTGGTGATCGATCATTCCGTGCAGGTGGACCGCTTCGGCTCGCGCATGGCCCTGCTCTACAACGCCGAACGCGAGTTCGAACGCAATCACGAGCGGTATGAATTCCTGCACTGGGGGCAATCGGCATTGGGCAACTTCCGTGTGGTTCCGCCGGATACCGGCATTGTGCATCAGGTGAACCTGGAGTTCCTGGCCCAGGTTGTGCAGACGACCCGGAACAACGGTGAACGCGTGGCCTATCCCGACTCACTCGTCGGCACCGACTCGCACACGACCATGATCAACGGGCTGGGGGTACTCGGTTGGGGTGTTGGCGGCATCGAAGCCGAGGCGGCCATGTTGGGGCAGCCGATCTACATGCTGGCCCCCGATGTTGTCGGCTTCAAGCTGTACGGGGAATTGCCGCCCGGCGCAACGGCTACCGATCTGGCCCTGACGGTCACACAAATGCTACGCAACAAAGGCGTGGTGGGCAAGTTCGTTGAGTTCCACGGCCCCGGCCTCTGCCGGATTAGCCTGGCGGACCGGGCCACGATTGCCAACATGTCCCCGGAGTATGGGGCGACGATGGGCTTCTTCCCCGTGGATGACGAGACGCTCGCCTATCTGCGCGACACAGGGCGCAGCGACGAACTTGTCTCCCTCGTGGAACGCTATACCAAAGAGCAGGGCCTGTTTCACACCGACGAGATGCCGGACCCCCACTTCAGCGATGTGCTGGAGTTTGACATGAGCACGGTCACACCGAGCCTGGCCGGCCCCAAACGTCCGCAAGATCGCGTTCCCCTCTCCCAAATGAAACCGAGCTTCCGGAGTACACTGGTGGATAAGAACCTCCAGCGCGGATTCGGCTTGGATGACGAAGAAGCGCGCCAGATTGTCCCCGTCAAGACAAATGGAAAGCAATACGAAATTGGCCAGGGAGCGGTGGTCATCGCCGCGATCACCAGTTGCACGAACACGTCCAACCCGTCTGTGATGCTGGGTGCCGGCCTGTTGGCCAAGAAAGCGGTGGAATGTGGGTTGCAGGTACAGCCCTGGGTCAAGACCAGTCTGGCGCCGGGGTCTCGCGTGGTGAGTGAATACTTGCAGGAAGCCGGCCTGACCCCCTACCTGGAAGCGTTGGGGTTTCACGTCGTCGGCTATGGCTGCACAACCTGCATCGGGAACAGCGGCCCCCTGCCGGAACACGTGGCCCGGGCGGTGCAGGAGAGCAACCTGGTCGCCTCGGCCGTGTTGAGCGGGAATCGCAATTTCGAGGGCCGCATCAATCCTCTGGTCAAGGCCGCCTATCTCGCCTCACCACCGCTGGTCATTGCCTACGCGCTGGCCGGCACCGTTGACATTGACATGATCCACGACCCGCTCGGGTTCAACCCACACGGAGAACCGGTCTACTTACGCGACATCTGGCCTGGCAACGAAGAGCTACAGCAAGCGATCCAACGCGCGCTCCGACCCGATGTGTTCAAGAGAATGTACAGCAATGTGTTCGATAGCAACGAGACCTGGAACAACATCCCCACCCTGGAGGACACCAGCATTTATCCGTGGGATGCACATTCGACCTACATCCAGGAGCCGCCCTTCTTCGTAGGACTGTCGCCGGAACCGCCGTCCATACAAGATATTCGCAATGCGCGCGTACTGGCGCTGCTGGGCGATTCGGTCACGACCGACCATATCTCGCCGGCGGGCGGCATCGCCCTCGATAGCCCGGCGGGGCAATATCTCCGCTCACGGGGGGTGCAGCGGCGGGACTTCAACTCCTACGGCTCCCGGCGGGGCAATCACGAAGTGATGATGCGCGGTACCTTCGCCAACATTCGCCTGAAAAACCTGCTGGTGCCGGGGACCGAAGGGGGCGTGACTGTCCACCTTCCCGACGGCGAGCAGATGTCCATTTACGATGCCGCCACGCGCTATCAGGCCGAAGGCACACCCCTGGTTGTGTTGGCCGGCAAGGAGTACGGCACGGGGAGTTCGCGAGACTGGGCCGCAAAAGGGACGCAACTTCTTGGCGTGAAAGCTGTGCTGGCCGAAAGTTACGAACGCATTCACCGTAGCAACCTGATCGGCATGGGCGTCTTGCCGCTGCAATTTCAGCCGGGGGAAAATTGGCGAACCCTCGGTATGACCGGCCACGAGACGTACAGCATCACCGGCCTGGACAATGACATCCAGCCGGAGCAAACCGTCACCGTTACCGCCGAACTGGAGGATGGCAAAGTCAAGACGTTTGCGGCAACCGTGCGCCTCGACATTCCCGTGGAGATCGAATACTATCGCAACGGCGGCATCCTACAGACCGTGTTGCGAAACATGTTGAAGAAAGACTGAACACCGAAAGAAAAGTCAGGCAGAATGAAGCTTGTATCTCTCATTCTGCCTGACTCTTTGCTTACGAACTAAACAGGCCGCCCAGGCCTTCAACCAGGTCGTCCAGACCGACCTCATCGCCCGAATCGTCCTGGCCGCCTGCGCTGCTAAGACTGCCCAAGCCCTTGACCAGGTCGTCCAGGCCGATTGCACCGTCCGAACCCCCCATGTTGCCCAATCCTTTAAGCAGGTCACCCAGGCCAACAGCACCGCCTGAACCGCTCAGCAAATTGTCTACCTGGGAAGCGAGCGGTGCCGGCAACTGGCCCTTCAAGTGCTCGATCACTGTATCTACGGCAACCTGAGCTATATCCTCGGACAATCCCGTCCTCTCTGCTACTAATTTGATCAAACCTTCCATAAAGCAAAATCCCCCTAACCTGACCGGGCCAGAATCCAAAAAGTGTTTCCGCCACGAATTAACACAAAAAAAGAAACAGGGTTTCTCACCACAAAGACTCCAAGACACAAAGAAGTTCTTTCCTTCGTGTCTTTGTGCCTTGGTGGTGAGATGTTCTTGCTCAAAGCACAAAGAGCCCGTTGGAAAGGTACTGAACACTTGCTTTGAAACAATACCCGTCCTTGACGACGAAACTCTTTACGCAACGAAGTGCCGGAACGTTTCCCAACGCAGTCCGCAACGCAGGGTTTCCAGCCCCAAAACATCGCGCGGCTTGACATTCCCCAGATTGACATTCGGGCCAAAGTGCTCAATGAAATAGGCTTGTTGTCGCTTGAGTGGCGCTTCCCAAATAATCGAGTCGGCGTGATCATGCAACCCTTCCACCAGAGGATTCAACAGGTCTTCGCGCACATTGCCCTTTGCGTCAAACACGCCAATGCCGGTGCCTGCCTCACGGGCCTCGATGATCACCAGGTCGGCGCCCATTTCCAAATCAATCGACACCTGCTCGATGGTCTGGCCGGGCGAAAGTTGGTGTGCGGGGTCCTTCTTGCCCACTTCGGTAATCACCTTTAGGCCGGCGTCACGCACACGCTTGATGGAATCGGCGCGCACTTTTTGAGACAATTCAATCGTCCCGTCCGAGATTTCAATGGCCGTGAAGCCAAGTTCCCGTGCGCGCGCGATATACTCGCGGCACACCCGCTGGAACACGGCAGCCTCGTACAGCGTGCCGCCTGGATAAACCTCCACGTTGCGCCGGCGAACGATTTCAATTTTGCGCCGCAACAACGCTTCGTCCATAAAAACCGATGTGCCAAAACTCAATTTCAGGTGGTCTACGTAATCGCCTGTCAGCTCCAGTAAGTCGTTCGTGTCGCTGAGGCCCTGGCAGCGGTCAATGACCATGGTCAGGCCGACGGTGCGCGGCTTGACGGCCCGGTCTTGCACGAGGTGAGGGATAACGTCATCCCAAGCCTTCTTCGTCACAATTCTCTCCTCTATCATAGAAGTTCAACTTCTCGGAGAAGTTGAACTTCTTGCCTCTTCGTAACCGTTCAGCACCCCCTGAATCTGCCACGAATTGCACGAATTTACACGAAAAAAGGTATCTTCTCAATAA
>CAZFFM010000216.1:0-6055 GCA_964517425.1 uncultured Ardenticatenales bacterium
CTTTGTGTCTTGGTGGTAAGGGCAGGGCGTGAATGATTGCAGACGCAAAACTTTGCCAGACACCTCGGGCGCCCGGGTGCACGTCATATTTTTGCGCGGCAACGCACCTTCTCGCAAGGAATGAACCACAAAGGCACGAAGAAAAACAAGTAGGGGCAGGTTCTGAACTCGGCCTTACTTTCAAAGTTGGAACGTTTCGCCCAAGGCATGCGCGAATCAGTTTGTACGCTTTGTGTCTTGGTGTCTTTGTGGTTAAATGGTTGCTGCTCAGCCTGCCACCAAGGCGACGAATGAATTCGCCGCCTGAGACTGCGAAGTGCGTTTTAACGCACTATTCCAGCACGACAGCAACCTGTTTCAACAGGTTTCGCAATTATAGGTGGGCAATTCATTGCTTGCCTTGCGCTTGCGCAAAGGGCTGTGTCAGGTGTATAATACGCTTGTTGATTTTAGAAGCCAAGAAATGCAACTTCTTTGAAAAAGTTGAACTTCTTGGGCAACAAGGAAAGAAGGAACATGAACGTTTTTGTGCCTGGATTCAAACACCAAACCGGAGTTCATTGCGGCTCTACAGCAATGAGCGACCTGCTGCGTTTCTACGGCCACGATTATTCCGAGGGACTCTGCTTTGGGCTGGGTGCGGCGCTGTCTTTCATCTATGTGCGTGGCAGCAAGTTGTATCCAACGCGCCAGATCATGGGCCGTACGCTGACTCTGGAGCCTGACTTGTGCCGCCACCACGGCATTCCCCATGAATGGCATACGGAGGATGACCCCTCGAGGGCATGGGAAACTGTGCACGATCAAGTTGCGCAGGGTAACCCGGTACTTCTCCAGGCCGACCTGAGCCAACTCGATTACTACAACACGCGCACGCCCTTCACCCTGCACCGTGTGGTGCTTGTCGGTTATGACGACGAAACAGAAACGGCCTACCTGGCCGACACCGACTTTCCTGACCTGCAGGAAGTATCGTACGACTCGCTGCGCCGCGCCCGCAATTCGCAAATTCCCCCCTTCCCTACGCAAAATGCCTGGATGAGCCTCGATGCGACTCGGCCGGCGGTCTCCCTGCCGGAAGCCATGCGCTCCGCGATGATCGAAAACGCCCGCCGCATGTTGAAAGGGGACCGCGGGTATGGGGGAATCGAGAACATGTTCGAGTGGGCGGACGAATTGCCCTTCTGGGCTGAGCAAACCGAGGATTGGGTGTGGTGCGTACGCTTCGCCTACCAGGTTGTCGAGCGGCGGGGCACCGGTGGGGGATTCTTCCGCCGGCTCTATGCCCAATTCCTGCAGGAAGTGGAAACCCGGATTCCGGCGGCGGCCGAGGCACACCTTGCCAACGAGATGTACGGAATTGCCCAAAACTGGAGCGATCTGGGGATGGCGCTGAAACAAATCAGCGAGGAAAAGGACCCAGCGGCCATGGAAACAGTTGCGCCCGCAGCACGGAAAATTGCGCTACGGGAGCAACATTTTTATGGTCATGCCCTGAAAACCGTGGGCAGTGGAATTTGAGCCGTTCACACGCGTGGCTTCATGTTCCCTTGCCCTATGCGCAACCAGGCTTTGCGCTGACTACACTTTTTGTAGCTTGACCTTGGTATCGTAGAAGCTGGCACTGCCGCCAATCGGGTCGGTCAGGCAGACCGCGTTGACAACCGGGTCTATGCGCATGGCCGGGTTGGGCAACACACCGGAAATGCGCCGGCCGTCCCCCTTGATGGTCACCCCGTCCACGACGACGTCATTGCCACCATAGGCCCAGTGGCCATAGTGCCAGGAGACGGCGACCGTGCCGGGGGCCAGGCCCTCGATGGTGCGCACCTTGCCCTTCACGGTCATGCCGGCGCCGTTGCCCAGACTGAACTTCCCGTCCGGCAGGGTGGCCGACGTGATCACAACCTCGTCTCCATCGCCAAGTCCCCGGCCGGCAGCGTCCGCCCGATTGAGCAGCACGTAGCTCTCCGGCTGTATAGAGACATTGGTCCAGTAATTGCTAATGGTGCGCGAGTGCCCGCCGACGATCTCCTTGAAGGTGATCAGTTTCATGTCGTAGCCATCGTCCTTGATCTCCTTGCCGGCAGCGTCTTTGGCTGGCTCGTAGAGGGGCAGGCCGCTGAAACGTTCGCCGGACAGGCTGTTCTTGGCCTTCGCGACCCGCTCCGGATAGAGGTGCCTCTACTTAGCACCCAAAATCTTCTTCTTCCCCCGGCGTGGGTGTGATGGCCGGGGCTACTTTTGTATCCGGGTGATCCTGGAGATAGTCCTGGTAGGCGGCAAACCCTCCTTTCAAGTGGTAGACTTCGGTATAACCCAACATTCGCAAAACCGTCAAAATGTATGCCGAGCGACGCGCCGAATGGCAATAGAGCAGGATCGGGGTACCTTTGCCGCGTGGCAAGTCGTCCAGTTGTTGCGTGATCGAGCGCATGGGGATGTTGACCGCGCCGTCGATGTGGCCGGCGGCGAATTCGTCCGGCTCGCGGATGTCTATGAGCACGTAGCTCTTGCCGGCAGCCCGTTCCTGCAGGTATTGCTCCGGCGTGATACGGTAGCGGTCTTCCGGCAAGTTGCTCAGGTAATCGTTTGCGGCGTTGGCGACCGAGGCCAGCCGGTAAAGTTTCCACCCTCCTTCGTAGGAAGGATCGAGGGCGATGGCCTCTTTGGCCTTCGCAAAGGCTGTCTCGAAGTCGGCTTGGTGGTACGCGGACAGCCCCGCGTCCACCGCCAGTTTGCACGCTTTGCGCACTGCCTGGGCAGTCGCGGTAGCGTTGAGGGAAAACGCTACCGTTGCGTCGGGCGCTGCCGTGGCGGGGACGGGGGCTGTGGCCGGCGTCGTTCCGCAGCCGGCCAAAAGGAGAGAGAGAAAGAAGATGGCTATGAGCAGGTTTCTGCTGGCTCGGTGCATAGAACAGATTCCCCTCCGCGTGTTGCACGTTGCGTAATTCGTAACACGTGATGCGTAAGGCCGTTCGTCGTGAAGTCTTTACGCATTACGCAGTACGCATTACGATTCCAGTGTACCACGAATTGGGACGAATCTATAGAGGGGAAAGCCTGATTTTTTGCGGAGATTTGTCAGGGAAAACCCGACAGATCAGATCAATTGTCAACGGCTACGAAGCAATTGACAATTGACCGTTGATTATCCCGCTGGTTGGGGGACGGTGACGAAAGTGCGGCCGAGTCTCCATAGCAGCGGGATGTGGAGGAGGTCAAAAATGATGTCGCGGTAGTTGCGATGCCCGGAGACGGCGTCAAAGAGGGCTTGTTGCAGGGCCGGCTCGCGCTCTGCTGTGGCAATCGCACGGTCCACCAGGCCCATCCGGCTGCCGAGGATGACCAGCCGGCGTACCGCTTTGCCGTAGGGCAGGTCAATGAGGATGGCGTGGCACGATTTGACGTAATCGTCGGCGAAGGCCTGGCGCGAGACGCCGCTGCGCAACATACATTGGGCCGCCCAAATCCCGCTCAGACAGGCCGAATTGATGCCCTTGCCCTTGAAGGCGCGTACAAGGCCTGCCGCGTCACCGACCAAAACATAACGGTTCCCGTAGAAACTGCGGGCAATAGAAATCGGGAAGCGTCCCTTGAAGTAGGGGAGGTGCAATGTGTCAAGCGAATCGGCTCCTGCCGGAAATGGTATGGCTTCATGAACACCGGAAGATGAAAGAAAGGTTTCCATCCAGTGGGTGTCGAGATGGGCGCCGGCCGTGTTGATGGTGACGTGATTGGTTTTCGGCGTGATTGCCCCGAACTCGATTTGCGGGGCAGCGGGCAGGAAGGCATGAATACGGCACACTCCCGGCCCCATGAACTCGCTGGGGGGATGGAATTTGGTGACAATGCTCTGCAGGAAGCGAGGCTGTGCGTAATTCGTCGTCCGTGAAAAAATGGCGGCGGTGCCGTCATCCAGACCGAATGCGCCAACTATGACGTTCACGTGGCGGTAATCGCTTTCGCTGTATATGTGAACGCCATCGGCGTGAAATTCCAGGTCGGTTACGCGACCGCGTACGATCTCCGCACCGGCCAGTCGGGCCTGTTCCAGCATGTAGTGATCGAATTCGTTGCGGCGCATGGCATACGATGGCTGGTCTTCCGGGCCGTCGAGCACCAGGGTGCGCCGGTTGCCGTGCAAGACATACCCGGTGATCTTCCGTTGCACCAGTTGAAAGGGGAAGGGCACTTGTAACTGGTTTTCCAGGATGTCCGTGATGGGAGGAGAGACGACGCCCGCACATTGGTTGTGGTGCGTGTCTTCCGCGAATATCTTGCCTTCGTAGATGGTCACGTGGATATCGCGCCCCAACTCGGCTGCTTGATGGAGGAGGGCTATGGCGCACGCGGTTCCCCCCGGCCCCCCGCCGATGATCGCTACACTTGATCCATTTTGCAAAGGCCCCGTGCTATTATCCATGATTATAGTTCCATGCTTCCTTTCGTTACCAGCACGCTGTGCAAGTCTCTGCCATACCAGGTGTCCGCAATCAGACAATTGAACAGATGGTATTGCACGCGCGGATCAATCGACATGAAAAATAGCTTGCGGTAAGGATCGCTTCCGGTAAACATGCCCCAGATCAGACGGCTCAATCGCCGGCGTCGAGGAGGCTGCTGCTGTTCCCATTTTACGGTCATCATGTGCGGGTGAGCCAGTACAGATTGATGTTGGAAGATATGTGTAAATGAAAACAGGAAGCGGCCAAAGCGGTTGTCCTGAATGATTTCGCGGCAGAGGGGCTCGTATCCGCGAATGAAGGCGTCCCCGGACGGGCCGTAAAAAATGGCCGTGTGGGCTGCTGCTCGTGACGTGCGCAGCGCATTGCCGATCCCATTCTTGTACAGCCGGGTGACACCGCTATCGCCGACGGCCACGAAGCCGGGCCCATAGAGAGGCTCGGCGGGCGAGACGGCAATGCGCGGACGACAGGCACATAGTGCATGCGATTGGGCACCTAGCTTCCCCGCCACCTCCGGTCGTGCGAGAAAGCGGAAAAGGCTATCGCGGGACAGCTCGTTGCCCAGGAGAGAGATGCTCACGTAGTTTTTCTTGGGCACCAACGTGCCAAACATGAGGTTCTTGTCGTTGGGCAGAAAGATGTGTACCCGGCCTTCTAAAGATTGTATCGCATCAGAAGACATGAAAACCTCAGTCTGGGCCATAGCTTGGGTTTGGGGCGGACGATAGGGTATCCCTTCCACGTGGATCTGTGGTCCGTTCACACCGGCGGCGAGAACGATGAGATCGTACCGTTCCACTTCATCGCCCATGGTGCGCAGGCGGGGCTCGTGTCCCACCTCGATGGCGCGTACCGCTACGGAGCGCAGCCGTGCCCCGCGCGAAACAGCTTTGCCGAGCAAAAAGGCGTCCAGGCTGATCGGGCGCTCCGGCGGCGGTTGCAGCGGGCCGTTCCCGCGGAATACGCTGACCACGGCCGCTCTTTTGTCCGGCTGGGCGACGTCCAGTGTGCCGGCAGACATGTGCAGGCTGTAATCGCTGATGCGGCTGCGGATCACGCGCGGGGGAAGGAAGAGGCCGATTTCTGCCATCTCGTCGAGGATGTATATCGGGATCAGGCCGGCGCACATATTGCACCCCGGCCGGGCCGCACGAGAGAAATTGCGCGGCTCGAAGATGTCAACGGAAATGGCACGTCCCAGTTGGCGGGCATAATGGAAAGCATAGCAGGCGAAAAACGCACCTGCTGGGCCGCCGCCGACTACGGCAATGCGCAAAGGGGCCGTTCCCTCTGGTTTCTGATCCGATAGGCGTTCCATTCTTGCCTCCACAACTCACGCCGCTGATAGGCCATCGTATATCTCAAATTATAGCACAGCTTGAGGGGCGGGGCAAAGGTGGGACAGGTTTGGGCTTGCGCAGCAAATAGAATTAGACTGCTCGCGGCGGATGACAATCCGCCGCCCCGGAACGCGGACGACAGTTCGCGTTGAGTCAGCAGGCCGCAGTCGCGGGAACCACTGCGCAGGCCCAGGGGGTGGCCGTCAAAGTTTTGCGTCTGCAATCATTCACGCCCTGCCCTTACCA
>CAZFFM010000217.1:0-6034 GCA_964517425.1 uncultured Ardenticatenales bacterium
GGCTCTCGCGCTTGCCCCACTTTGTATACTTCGTGTCTTTGTGTCTTGGTGGTAAGGGCAGGGCGTGAATGATTGCCGCGCAAAACTTTGACGGACACCCGTTTGAATTCTACACGTTGTTGGTGTATACTACTATGGTTAGATGCGGACAATGGCTGGCCGCAATTTCCAAAGCTGTGCCCATGAGCGCGGGGCGCGTCGGAACACGCAACACGTGGCACCCGACAGTATTTTCACAACAGCTCGAATACAATAAAGGAGGGGCTATCCCTGATGTCCAAAGTTTCCCAACGAATTGAAACGAAACTGATCCACGCCGGCGAACCTGAACCACGTATCGAGGGCGCGGTCAGTATCCCGATTTTTCAATCCTCTACGTTTGAGTACACCGGTCAGAACAGCTATCACGCACTCCGCTACATCCGGCTGAACAACACGCCGAATCACGTGGCGTTGCACCGTAAGCTGGCAGCGCTGGAGAATGCAGAGGACGCCGTGGTGATGGCCAGCGGTATGGCCGCAATCACCACCGCTTTGCTGGCCACCCTCTCTGCGGGCGACCATCTGCTGGCACAAGGGAACCTGTACGGCGGCACGTTCGATTTCATCACCAAGGATATCCCCGACTTTGGCATCGCCTTCGACCTGATAGATGCCGACGATCCGGCTTCCTGGGAGCAAAAACTGCGTCCCAACACAAAGGTGATCTTCGTGGAAACGATGTCCAACCCCCTGCTGCAAGTCGCCGACCTCAGCGCGGTCGTTGAATTTGCTAAGCGGCATGGCCTCATCTCGATGATTGACAACACTTTTGCCAGTCCGGTCAACTTTCGCCCGCCGGAATGGGGCTACGACCTGTCGCTGCATAGCTGTACAAAATATCTCAACGGCCACTCCGACATCGTGGCCGGTGCGGTCATTGGCCGGGCCGATCTGATCCAGAAGATCACGCACAAGCTGAATCATCTCGGTGGCTCACTCGACCCGCACGCCTGCTTCCTGCTCCACCGGGGCATGAAGACGTTGGCCGTGCGCGTGAAATACCAGAACGAGAGTGCGCTACGGCTGGCCCAATTTCTGGAGGATCATCCGGCCGTCGAAAAGGTAAACTACCCCGGCCTGGCGAGCCACCCCCGGCACGAACGTGCCCGCGAGCTGTTCGATGGGTTCGGCGGCATGTTGAGTTTCGAGCTGAGGGGCGGGGTCGAAGACGCCGACCGGTTTATCCAGCAAGCCACGTTGCCCATTTCGGCGCCGAGCCTGGGGGGCGTGGAAACGCTAATTACGCGGCCGGCGACGACTTCGCACTCCGGGCTCTCTCCGGAAGAGCGGCGCACACTGGGCATCTCCGATGCGCTTATTCGCCTCTCCGTAGGGATTGAGGCCACCGAAGACTTGATCGCAGACCTTGCCCAGGCCCTTGAATCGTAAGGAGCAAGATGAAAGCAAACGAGAATAAGTACGAACAGGACCGTATCGTTATCGTTGGAATCTGTGGCAGCCTGCGCTCAGGGAGCTACACGCAGATGGCCTTGCGCCTCGCCCTGCAAGGTGCTCAAGAACTTGGCGCACAAACAAACCTGATAAACTTGAACGCATACCAATTGCCATTTTGCGACGGGAGGGATGATCATGGCTCATACGCTAGCGACGTTGCGCGTTTGTGCAGGGACGTTCGCGCTGCCCACGGTATCATCTTGGGCACGCCGGAATACCACGGCGGATTCAGCGGTGTGCTGAAAAACGCCATCGACCTGATGGGCTTTGCCGAATTTGAAGGCAGAATGGTCGGGCTGGTCGGTGTCGCCGGAGGTCAAATGGGTGCGTTGAATGCGCTGAATAGCCTGCGAGCCATCGGCCGTTCGCTTCACGCCTGGGTCATTCCCGAACAGGTTTCAATTCCCATGGCCTGGAAGCAATTCGACGATGCGGGAAATCTGGAAGACAAAGGGCTGGAAGACAGGGTGAAGGAAGTCGGACGCCAAGTGGCCCGGTTCTCCTACCTTCATACTTCCCAAAAGGGCATGGATTTTCTGAAAGCATGGGAAGACGCACTGGTCAACCCCGGCGGAGAATAGAGCATCACGGGAGGCAGCAGATGAACAACAAACGTATGGCGATTTACCTGCAGGACAAACACCCCATCCGCGACGCCATGGCCTACGCTCAATTCGCGGAGGCGCGCGGCTTCGAGGCGGTCTGGCAGGCCGAATCGCGACTGGTGCGCGACGCGATTGTACCGATGGCCGCCTACGCCGCCGTCACCGAGCGCATCAAAGTCGGCAGCGGCGTGATCAACAACTGGACACGCAACCCGGCCCTGATCGCGGCGACCTTCGTCACCCTGGATGACCTGGCCCCCGGCCGCACCCTGTGCGGCATCGGCGCCTGGTGGGACCCGCTGGCCCGCGATGTGGGCATCGAGCGGCGCAAACCACTCACCGCTATGCGCGAGGTGGTCACCGTCGTGCGCCGCTTGCTCAACATGGAGAAGGTCACGTTCGACGGCCAGTTCGTCCACGTCCACAACATCGAGATTGACATCGTCCATGGCCGCCGCGAGCCGCGCGACGTGCCAATCTACATCGGGGCCACCGGCATGAAGATGATGGAACTGACTGGCGAAATTGGCGACGGCGCGCTGCTCAACTACTTGGTCTCGCCGCAATACAACATCCAGGCGATGGCCCACCTGGAAATCGGTGCCCGGCGGGCCGGCCGCACCCTCGACGACATTGACCGGCCCCAACTGATCGTCTGCTCGCTCGACGAAGACCGCCAAAAGGCGCTCGACAACGCTCGCGAGCTGGTCACGCAATACCTGGGCCAGCAGCCGCACATCATGAAGGCCAGCGGCGTCAGCCCGGACTTACTGGAGGAGATCAACCGTGTCCTCACCTGGCCGGCCACCGAGGAGCAAATCCATGCCGCCATGAAGCTGGTGCCGGACGAAGTCGTGCAGCTCATCACCGCCTCCGGTACCGCCGACGAATGCCGCGCCAAAGTGCAAGAATACATCGCCGCCGGCTGCACCTGTCCCGTACTCTACCCCCTGGGCGACGACGTGCGGGCCATGATCGAGGCATTTGGAGAAATATGATCTATCGCAGACCGGCAGATTTGGCAGAAGCCCTGGCTTTGCTCTCCAACCGCGATGTACACGCGGTTCCGCTGAGCGGGGGTACACACCTGCTCGCGCACCCCTACCCGTCTATCGAAGAGGTTGTGGACTTGCAAGACCTGGGGCTGGACCACATCGAAATGCGAGATGGGGCGTTGCGCATCGGGGCTACGGCGACGCTGGAGGCAGTTGCCACCGCGCCGGAAGTACGACCGGTGGCGGACGGCATCATCGCGGAAGCGGCCCGGCGATCCGCGAGCAGCGCGTTGCGCCAGCAGGCCACCGTCGCCGGCACGCTCCTGGCCGCCGCAGGCTATGCCGACCTGCCGGTCGTCCTGCTGACATTGGCCGCGCAGTTGATCGTCGAGCCGGGCACGCGCGCGCTGTCGCTGGAGGTGGTATGGTCCGAACCGGCGAGTCTCCTGGCCGGCAGCCTAATCTCGGAAATCGTCGTGCCGCTGCCACCGGAGGGAGCGCACTTCGCCTTCCAGCGGGTCAGCCGCACGCCGTCCGACCGGGCCATCGTCGCTGTGGCTGCCGTGCAAACGGGCGATGGCCTGCGCGTAGCCATCGGTGGCGGGCTGCCCCACCCGGTAGTGCTCGAAGCGCCGGACGTGGCAGTGTTGCCCTCCACAAATACGCTGCCCTTCGCCACCGATACCCTGGCCAGCGCTGCGTATCGCCGGATGGTGGCCGGAATTCTGATCCGGCGGGAAATACAGACATTGCAGGTCGTGCTTGAATCGGTCGAGGGAGGAAGCAGATGAATTCAACACTGACAATTTCAGTACAGGAAAACCTGGTAGATGTTCTCAAGTCGCTTGGTGACCCAAAGGCTGTTATTCCTATGGCCCTGCGTCAATTCATCGTGAATAGTTGTCTGCAGAAACTTGATCGGGCCAGAAACAACGTGTCTGAATACGAACAACGCTACGGTATTGACTACGAGGATTTCAACCTGCGAGTCACAACGGACCAATCGTATCTTGACATGGTCAATCGGGACTACCCCTTGTGGGAAGCGGATGTCATCGAATGGCTCCATTGGCTTGAGGAGGAAAAAGCATGGCAGGAGCGCCTGGAGAAGGCTTTGCAGGCATCGTCGCCCTTGCCCATACCAGCCTGACGGACGTTGAGATCGAGCAAGACGTCTCTTTTGATAGAGCCATTCTCACGATTCGTGGTCACTATGGTCATTATAAAGTTTTCATCAAGGAGACCGTAGGCGTTGCCCTCCGTCGCTACGCCTTCTATGTACTCTTGGACAACCGTGTCATGTTAGGACTGGATAACCACGCGGACCGTCAGGCCCTGCGGTTGAAGTACGACGATGATTTCAAGGCACACATCCACGAGCTTCTCCCGCACCGGCACGGGATAGACAAGATGACGACTGCGTTGACTGAGGAATGGACGGCCGAGCAGTTCCTTGATACACTCGAACACCTGGTGAACGAGATTGCTGACTCGAAGGCTGGACGAACTTGAAATAGGTACGAGACACGCGGAATCCTCCCTATCTATTCTCAAAGCAGTCCATCATGAGCGGCTGCTCACCACCAAGTATGAGAATGGCGTAGAGCGTTACAACACGCAATACGCAATACGCAGTACGCAGTACGCAGTACGCAGTACGCAGTACGCAACACGAAATACGCGCAACCAGCGACCGCCTGACCAATTCCATTTTCATAACACCGGCAATGGGGGCCTGTGAACAGATGCACCTGATCCTGACCGTCAACGACGAAACACGCGACATCGAAGTCACCCCACAGACGCGACTGCTCGACGCCCTGCGCGGGCTGGGCTACTTCGGGGCGAAGCACGGCTGCGAGGATGGCTCGTGTGGTGCGTGTACCGTTCTGCTCGACGGCCGGCCCGCGCTGGCCTGTGTGACGCTAGCCGCCCAAGCCGCCGGCCACGCTATCACCACCATCGAGGGCATTGGCGACCGCGACCGCCTGCACGCGTTGCAGCAAGCCTTCGTGGAAAACGGGGCCATCCAGTGCGGCTACTGCACGCCGGCCATGATCCTCGCCGCCCACGCGCTGCTGGCCCGCACCCCGCACCCAACCGAAGACGAAGTGCGCGACGTCCTCTCCGGCGTCCTCTGCCGCTGCACGGGCTACGTCAAACCGGTGCAGGCCATCCTGCGCGTCGCCGGTCGGCCCACAGGGCATGCGCAAGGTCTGCCCCTGCCCGCCTGGAACGTCGTCGGGCACCCGGAACCGAAGGTGGACGCGCGCAAGCTGGTGCAAGGCAACCCGGCCTTCACCGCAGACTACGAACGGCGCGACATGCTCCATGCCCGCCTGCTGCTCAGCCCACACCCGCACGTCCGTATCCGGCGTATTGACGCCGGCAAGGCCCGCGCGCTCCCCGGCGTCCACGCCGTCTTGACCCATCACGACCTGCCGCGCGTGCCCTTCTCCACCGCCGGCCAGTCCGACCCCATCCCCGGCCCGCTCGACCGCGTCAGCTTGGACGACAAGGTGCGCTTCGTTGGCGACCGGGTGGCTGCCGTCGCTGCCGAAACGCCAGAAATCGCCGCGCAGGCCCTCGCCCTGATCGAGGTGGACTACGAGCCGCTGCCCCCCCTGCTCGACCCGGCGAAGGCCATGCACCCCGGCGCACCGCGCATCCACGACCAGCCGGACTACGTCCCCTTCGACGAGTCGGATCCAACACGCAATCTGGCCGCGCAGATCGAGATTTCACTCGGCGATGTGGAGCAGGGCTTCGCCGAGGCGGACCTGGTGTTGGAAGACACCTACCGCGTGCCGCGCATCGCGCACGTGGCCATCGAGCCGCACATCTGCCTGACCTACTGGGACGAGGACGACCGGCTGGTGATTCGCAGCAGCACGCAGGTGCCGTTCCACGCCCGCCGTGTACTCGCGCCGGTGCTGG
>CAZFFM010000218.1:0-5971 GCA_964517425.1 uncultured Ardenticatenales bacterium
ACATTCAACTTGGTTGTTCTTTGTGCCTTCGTGTCTTCGTGGTTCATTTGAGAGAGTTGCCGCGCAAAAAAATGACGGACACCCGCGAAGCGTAAATTGTTTTGCTTTTTCGCAGAACTTACGGTATAATATTCTGTCAATTGCGACAGGGATCCTCTCACCCGTACACCATTACCATACAGATCAAAGGGGATTGTTTGTTCATGGAACGACCAGAACACACCTTCTGGGAACTGAGAAAACTTCGCTGGATTCTGCCGGCCTTGTTCTTATTCGTTACGGTGGGCTACGAGACTCTGGAAATCTTCGTTGTCGAGAGGCAATCTGTAGCTACCATCGAAGCAAAAAGCATGGTAGAAGGGCTGCTCTTTGTTTTTCTCTGTGTCGTTTTGTGGATTGTCCTATCCCAATTACACACTTCTTCGCAGCACAGAGACCGGGCCGAAGCTGAGTTGCTTCTGCGCAACCGTGAACTTTCCGTTCTCAGTGACGTTGGTATGGTCATGGCAAAGGAGCAGGACGAAGAATCCATCCTGGCGAGTGCGCTGCAAGCCGTTATGCAAACACTGTCTGCGCAGGGCGGAAGATTCTTTCGTTGGAGCGAGCGACGCCACCAACTGATTCTCTCTTCTCAGATGGGTTGCTGCCTCCGGGATGAGTGTGCGCCGAAAGCCGCCGATCATTCTTTGGAAGAAGCAGCCCTCCGTTCGAAAGAGCCCGTCTTCCTGAATGCCCTTTCCGATAACCCGGACGACGAGCCCCGGCCCTGTTCCTGGGTGGCTGTGCCCCTTGTTTCCAGCAATCGTGCCATTGGGGTGTTGACTCTTTGCCTGCAGGAGAGAATCGCCAGCGAAGACAAGACCCTATTCAGCGCCCTGGGCCATCAAATCGGCACACGCTTGGAAGCGGCACTCTTGATGCGGTCCGCAAGTCGCCGGACGGAGCGGATTGCCGCCCTGGGAGACGTGATGCGCGGGCTGGTGGCGATCACCGACCGGGATCAGCTTATCCAGCACCTTTGGACAGACTTGCAACAGGTGGTGCCCTTCGATCAAGGCATATTCTACCGCTATCACACCGCGCCAGAGCGCCTCGATGCCGTAGCCTGGAAAGGTTTCTCCGATGAAGAGGCCCTCAATATTGCCGAACACTCTCTGGACCGCCACCCTGGATGGGCGGCACGCCACAGACAGGCAATCCTGTCCGGTGATTCAGAAGCCGACGAACGAATACGCTATTTCCGGGTTATGAAGCGTTCCGCCTCATGCCTCCAGGTACCGATACTTGATGGCCAACGCTGCCTGGGGGTGATCGGCATCGGAAGCAACCAGAAGTATGCTTTCTCCGATGAAGACCTGGCCGTGGTCACGGCATTTGCCGATAGTGCTGCCGTGGCCATACGCAACGCCGAGCTGTTCCAACAAAATCGGACGATCAAAGAGCAGTGGGAAGCGGTCTTTCATGCCATTAGCGATGGCATCTCCATCCACGACCGCGAGTTTCGCATCGTGCAGGCGAACCAGGCCCTGGCCGATCTGCTCGGGGTTTCCCGGAAAGAGCTTATTGGACAGACCTGCTATCAACTGTTTCACCACTGTGACGCGCCGGTTCCTGGTTGCCCGCTGGTTTCCACACTGGATTCGGCGGCCCCTTCTTCATTAGAGCTTGAAGAAGCTGTCCTTGGAGGCGTTTTCAAGATTCGGACGTATCCGGTAATGGATAATGACCACCTGCCGGTAGGCGGTGTACATATTGTCCATGACATAACGGAAGAGAAGCGCATTCAAAGACAGATGATGCAGATGGAGAAACTTTCGGCAATCGGCGAGCTGGTCTCCGGCGTGGCCCACGAACTGAACAATCCCCTCACCGCAATCCTGGGATACTCCCAATTGTTGCAATCGCGAAACGTTGACGAGGGTACAAAAACTGATCTGAAACGCATTGAGCAACAAGCCCAACGATCCGCGCGAATCATTCAAAACCTGCTCACCTTTGCTCGCCAGCACGAACCAAGGCAAGAACCGGTAGAGATAAACGATCTGCTCTTGCGTACGATCGCCCTGAAGTCGTATGAATTGCGCACGGAAAACATCGAGCTTGTTTCGGAGCTCTCTTCCGGCCTCCCCTCGCTCCTGGCCGACCCATACCAACTACAGCAGGTCTTCCTGAACCTGATCAACAATGCACACCAGGCCATGGTCGAAGCGCATCAGGGCACAAAGGTCGTGGTGCGGACGGAAGCCTTGGAGACGGCGAAAGGGCGACGCGTGCGCATTTCCTTTTATGACGACGGGCCACCCATCCCTTCGTCTGTGGCCGGACGCATCTTCGATCCCTTCTTTACCACCAAAGAGGTGGGAAAAGGGACCGGCCTTGGCCTTTCTATTTCCTACGGAATCATCCAGGAGCACAAAGGAGACATCTGGATGGAATCGCCACCCGGCGAAGGCCCTACCTTTTACATCGAGTTACCCGTTTTGGAAACGTGGCGGGATCGGGCCGTGGAAGTTCCGGAGACCGGTCAAGACGAACCTGCCCCCATGCCGGAGGCGACTTCCGGCCAGCGCATCCTGGTCGTGGAGGATGAAGACAGTTTGCGCGCGCTTCTGGTTGAGTCGTTCTCCTACAATGGCCATCAGGTGGACGCGGCGGGCAATGGGGTGGAAGCCATGAAACTCATGATTTCGGCGGACTACGACTATATCATCAGCGACATCAAAATGCCGGGCATGAGCGGCGCGGACCTTTTCCGTTGGGCCAAGAACGATAGGCCAAAAATGGCCAACCGGATGATCTTCATCACGGGCGACCTCGTGAACCAACAGACCAAAGAATTCCTGGATCATGCCGGCCGGCCGTATCTCCCCAAGCCTTTTTCGGTTGAAGACTTGTATAGGGTTATGGAAGAAATTTCGAAGCCTTAGTATGCTTAGCAGTTATATTCTTGTACACGAAGCAAGAAGAGGAACCACAGATTTCACGGATGGCACAGATTAAAAAACCAAGAATACTCTGAGAAATCTGTGCAATCTGTGGTTTGCCTTTTTGGTTCTAGCCCAGCCAGGTTAGGGCAGGCGCAAGCTGCTCGCCGTTACCCGTTGTGTCCGATGGCCCTTCACGCCGGCAGGGCAAAGCTGAAAACGGTACCCTTTCCCTTCTCGCTCGTTGCCCAAACCGTACCCCCGTGCGCTTCTACAATACTGCGCACGATGGCCAGCCCCAGGCCGGTACCCCCCACACTGCGCGATCTTGCCTTGTCTGCACGGTAAAAACGGTCAAAGATGTGGGCGATGTCTTCCGGTGCGATTCCAGGCCCCGTGTCGGCTACAGACAGTACCGTCCAGCGGCCGTCTCCGAGATGCGGAGTGTGTTGCGAAACCGGTGGGCCTGACGGTGATTTGACCACCTGACCCTCTTGCACAAAAATTCTTTGGGCCGATACGGTCACACGACCTTCGGGGGACGTAAATTTCAGCGCGTTGCCCGCCAGATTCACCAGCACACTGTAGATCTTGTCCGCGTCTACTCTTACCGGAGGCAGGTCGGGAGAGATTGTTGAGACCAAATGAATCTGTTCTTGCTCCGCCTGTGGTTCCAGGCCGCCGATCACGTCGTCAACGAGGGCATGCACGGAGGTCGGTGTTCGGTTGAGCGAAATCAAGCCCGAATCGTACCGCGAAAGGTCGAGCAGCTCGTTCACCATGCGCGACAGCCGGTCGGTCTCGGCCTCGATTTCCTGCAGGAAGGGGATGGCGACTTCGTCGTCATCTTTTGCCCCTTCGAGTAAGGCCTCGGTGCGCAAGCGAATGGAGGTTAGCGGGGTACGCAACTCGTGGGACGCATTGGCCACGAACTCTTTTTGCTGGGCGATCATCTGGGCGATGCGCGCGGCCATGTGGTTGAAAGTTCGTCCCAGTTGACCCAACTCATCGTCTGAATAGACGGATATCTGCCGGTCCAACTCTCCCTCGGAAATACTGGTTGCCGCCTGGGTCAATTCCCGCAGGGGACGGATAATGCCTCCGGCCATCCACAAACTCACGGCGACCGTGACGGCGGCCGTGAGTATGGCAGCAATGGCCAGGGACAACCAATCTTGACGCACCTCGCCCACCACTTCCGCCCAGGGAATGGATACCTGCACGGCGCCAATCACGTCCAGGTCGTGACGGATCGGCGATGCGGCGATCAAACGCTTACCGGCGATGTCGGGCTCTTCATGCAAGCCTTCGACAAAGTCCCCCTCCAGGCTCTTCTGCACCTCCGGCCAATCTTTGGCCGTGGTTTCCTGGGGTGTGAGACCGGCCGTATCAACGAGTAGGTTCCCATTCTCGTCAAAGATCACAAGCCGCTGATCTTCGTGGAGCTGGAACGAGGCCACCAGTGTCTGGAGCTGGTTCACAGGTTCTTTCCCTTCGCGGTACTTCTCCAGGTGTTCCTCCATTCCGCTGGCTACCAGGGTGCTCTGCGCTTGCAATTCTTTGCGGGCCTCTTCGTGGCGACTGTTTTGCAGCAGAAAGCCAGCACGACCAACCAGAAGCCCCATGCTGACGATAATCAGCAGCAGGTACGTGGCAACGAGCCTGGTGCGCAGTCCATGCCAGCGAGAGGCGGGCAGGGAGGGCGAATCCTTGGGGTTCTTGCCGATCATCGGTTTGTTCTGCCCCTTTCTGTTTTGAAAATAACGTGTCACGTGTCACGTAAAACGTAAAACGTGATGCGTAAGACGTTTCACGCCCCGCCATTTTCATCCTTGGTGGCGAGCAGCCGCTCATGGCGACTGTTTTGAAAATAAACGGCGTGTTGCAGACCTGACAGGTTTCCGTCGCTGCCTTCGGAAACAGAGTTCGACCTCATCAGCGGCGTACCGGCCCTGCAAAACCGTCTGTGAAACCTGTCAGGTCTGGCGATCGCTCCACTTCCCCCTACTCCCGACTCCCCGCTTCATCAGGCCACGTCGCCTAATTCACCTGCAGCCGGCTGCCGGATGGCGTTTTCAGAACGTCAATGCGCACCGGAAACAGGTCTCTCAGTTCGTCAATGTGCGTGATCACCAGGACCCGCTCGAAGTCGGAGCGGATGGCATTAATCGCTTCGACAAGACGTTCCCTGCCCTGTGTGTCCTGCGTGCCAAAGCCTTCGTCAATGACCAGGGTCTGCAAACGGGCACCGGCACGACGGGCCAACAGCTTGGAAAGGGCCACCCGAATGGCAAAGTTAATGCGAAAGGCTTCGCCCCCCGAATACAGTTGGTAATTGCGTGTGCCCAGCTCGTCGGAGATGTGGATATCCAGGGTTTCGACAATCGTTTTCTTTTGCGTCTCCCGCTGTGTCTCAAAGCGCACACTCATGCGCCCGCCGGTCATGCGGGTGAGGATGTGATTGGCCTCTTCTTCGATCTCCGGCAACGCGCTCTCGATGATCATGGCCCGCAAGCCGCGTGCCCCAAAGGCCAGTTGCAGCTCTTCGTAGATTGTCTTTTCGTGTGAGCGCTGATTCAGAATCACCTTCTGCTTTTTGTAGGCGTCTGCCTGGCTGTGGCAGTAGTCGAGTCGTTGGCGGGCGGCTCCGAGCCGCATCCGTGCCTGTGCCAATTGCTGTTGCAGGTCGCTGACCAGGCTTTGCTGGGCGGGCAAATTCTCCACGAGGGCTTCCAGCTCCGCGATATTTGCCTCCAGCACGGAAACTTGCGCCGCTTCCTGTTCGATGCGCTCGGCGCGCTGGCCCAGGGATTCTTGGAGTTGGGCCAGTTGTTTACGAATGGCCTCCAGTTGGTCCTGTGCGACCTGTAATTCCCGAAAGGTGTCCTCGTAGGGGGCTAATTCAGCGGCGCGTGTGCGTGCTTGCGTGTGTGCATCCGAGGAGTAGCCGAGTGCCGCGATCTCAGCCTCCAGATTTGCCAGACTGATTCGAGCATCTTCTGCGAAGGCGCCGGCTGCCAGCCGCTCTTGGGTCTCTTGCTGGGCTG
>CAZFFM010000219.1:0-5907 GCA_964517425.1 uncultured Ardenticatenales bacterium
CCCTTACCACCAAGACACAAAGACACGAAGTATACGAAGTGGGGCAAGCGAGAAAACCTACTCGTCAGGCCTATCCAATGTTCCAACGTCGAAACATTCAACCTGGTTGTTCTTTGTGCCTTCGTGTCTTCGTGGTTCATTTGAGAGAGTTGCCGTGCAAAAATATGATGGACACCCGCGCAGGAGATGGCGGGGGGGGGGACTTGTGGGACTTGGTGAAAACGAACGTTACGCGGCCAGCCGGGCTTTCATCTGCTCATACCAATCGGTCGCGGACATTTCGGGCTCGAAGTTGTGAAACACCAGGCGGTAGGTCTTCGTGCTGCCCAAGCGCGCAACCACACTGAGGGTGTCCGCTGGCGAAGACAGGTCTACATCAAGGTTGTCCTCGTCCCAGACGACGTCCGCTTCGGCCGGCAGACCGGTGAATACGCGAAGCACATCACCGAACGGAATGGTCACATAAACGCGCAGAGGATCATCGAGATAGACAGTCAGGTGAGTCTCGCTCAGGCCCAACACCACCGGTTGGGAAGGGCGAAGGTACGTTTTCATGTAGGGGATACCGCCGGCCTGGTGGGCCAGCCCCATGACTGCGCAGCCCAGTTCGCGACAGACTCGCTCGCGTTCGGCGGCAACCTGTTTGCCCTGCCGTTGCTCCCAACGTTGCAACAGAAACGCAACGGCCACCCCGGCCGCGCTGCCGATCAGCAAATGAGGTCGCGATTGCAAAAAGGCGAAGGCGGCCAGGGCCACGCTGACCAGAAGCAACGCATCCGCCGCGCGTTGGTAGAGGCGCTCCGGCGGATTGGCAGGCCAATGCAAGGTTGTCTCCGCAGACTGGCCATACATTTCTTCCACCCGGTTCTCTTCACCCATCAAAACCCCCCCAGGAGAACCATCAGCTTGAGGCGTGCTTTCGGTCCGTTGAGGCCCTCGGCAAAGATGACACCGGCTGCATCCAGATCGCGGTAAGCACCGGGGAAGCCGTAGGTATCATAGACGCGGCCGGCGGCGCAGCGTGAGGCGATGACCACCGCAATGTCTTTTTCCACAGCTTCCCTGATCGCCGGCATCCACCAGGGGGGCACGCGACCACCGCCCATCGCTTCGATCACGATTCCGCGCACAGAACGGGCGATCAAGTGCCTGAGGTAGCCATCGTCCATCCCGACGGCCAGCTTGATCAGATGCACATCCGGTTCGAGACGACGCGCCGGGAGTATTTCGCGTTTCATCTTCCGGTTGAAGGTTACGCGCGTCCCCTCGATGCGCCCAATAGGCCCCCAGCCCGGCGATTGGAAGGCGTCCAGGGCAAGGGTGTGCATTTTGCTCACGTAGCGTGCAGCGTGGACTTCGCCGTTCATGACGATCACGGCCCCTTGCTCCCGCGCGTCGTGGCAAAGGGCCACGCGGGTGGCGTCGAGCAGATTGGCCGCCCCGTCATACCCTTCCTCGGAGGTGTGGCGCATCGCGCCGGTGAGGACGATGGGGCAATCCGCCAACACCGTCAGGTCCAGCAGGTAGGCCGATTCCTCCATCGTGTCGGTACCGTGGGTGACGATGACGCCACGTACATCGGGCTGGCCGGCCCACTTGCCGGCGGCGCGCCGCAGTTTCCACAAATCATCCAGGGTCATGTGGGTGCTGGGCTTATTGCAGAACTCAACCAGTTGCCATTCAAAGCCGGTTTGGATATCTGCCGGCAAGAGGGCTTGCAGATCATCTGCCCCCAACAACGGGACTGCGCCTTCCTCGTCCGGCTTCATGCGCATGGCGATTGTGCCGCCGGTGGTTATCAGGACGAGTTTGCCGGTCATTTGGCCATGCGCACGGCTTCGTCGAGCTTCAGCGAAATGACGCGAGAGGCTCCCGTGTCTCCCAGAGAAATGCCGTAGATCGTGTCTGCCGCTTCGATTGTACCGCGATTGTGCGTGATGACAATGAATTGGGTGCCTTGGGAAAGATCAACCAGCGTATCTCGGAACCGGCCGATATTGGACTCATCGAGCATGGCATCCACTTCGTCAAGGAGACAGAAGGGGGTCGGACTGATCTCCAGGAGCGCAAAGATCAAGGCCGCTGCTGTCAACGACCGCTCGCCTCCGGAGAGGAGGGAGATCAACTGGCGTCGTTTTCCCGGAACGCGGGCCATGATGTCTATCCCCGTGTTTGTCAAGTCGTCTGGATCGGTCAAAATGAGGTGCGCTTCTCCCCCGTTGAACAGGCGGTTGAAGTAGCGCTCGAAAGCCTCCGCAATGGCATCGAAGGTGGTGCGGAATCGTTCGCGCATCACCTCGTCCAGTTCCGCGGAAATCTGGCGCAGGTCTTGGGCCGCTTTGGTCAGGTCATCGGACTGTGTTTTCAGGAAATCGTGCCGTTCCTTGAGTTCGGCATGTTCCTTAGGCGCGTCGGGGTTGATGGCTCCCATGCGACCCAGTCGACTCCGCAGGCGTTGCACATCCTTTTCCAATCCATCGGGCAAGACGGAGACGGACGGAAGAGAAGTAACCAGCGATTCCAGGGGGAGGAAAGATTGGTGAGGTATGCCTTCGGGCGTTTCTTCCGGTTCGACCAGTCCCAAATCCTGGCTCATCTGCTTGCCAAGGTGCTCCAGCGAATCCTTGTCCTGAATGTGGCCAAGCTCGATTTGATGTGTTGTTTCCTGGCAAACGCGCAAGCGTTCGCGGGAGGCTGAGACCTTTTCCTCCAGGGTAATGAGGTCGTCCTCCAGGTCTTGCAATTCTGCCAGCGCCGGCTTGACACGACCCGCCAGCGATTGCAACGCCGTACGAGATTCCAAGAGCAGCGACTCTGAACCTTGCATGCTGGACTGCAATTCCTCGGTTTGAGCGGCCAGTTGCGTCTGTTTTTCTTTTCTGCGCGCCAATTGCTGGGTCATTCTGTCGCGCGTCTGGTTCTGGTCGCGCAGGAGCGTGTGGTGGGTCTGGATTTGTTCGCCGAGCAGGGCCAGCGCCGTTCGTGCCTGGGCGACAGCTTCTTGCAGTTGCTCCACGCGGGTGCCGGCCAGTTGTTTCTCCAAATCCGCGTGGCGTTGCTGCAAATCACGTTGCTCGCCACGCAAGCGAACAAGTATTTGTTCGGCGGTCTTTTGCTTCCGTACCAGGTTTGCGAGTTCCTTTTCCGCCTTCTCCCTCAGTCCTCCGCGCCATTCCAGCTCTTGCGTCACCCGTTCCCGCTCTCGTTCGGCCTCTTCCAGGTTCTGGCGGAGCGAATTCCACTCTTTTTCCAGCGCGGCGCGTTGGCTAGACAGGGTAGCCAATTGCGTTGAAAGGGTCTGTTCCCTGCGCGCCGTTTCACCAAGGCGCTGTTGGCCTTGGGTTCGCCGTTTCTTGAGAGTCTCGATCTGTTCTGCCAGCGGATACCATTCGCGCTCCATGGCCAGGATTTTCGTGGCCGCCTGATCGCCGCTGCCGGCCACCAGTGCGCCGTTCGCCCCGATCCGTTCACCGGCGATGGTCACGATGGCCAGGTCACCGGCCCGCCGGTACTGCCGGGCGGTCTCCCAGCGATCTACAACCAGCACGGGGCCCAGCAGGGCGTGTATGATTGCCGCACGTTCCGGGCGGTATTCGACCAGGTCTTCGGCCAAGCCAAGGAGGCCGGGCTTCTTGGGAACCTGGTAGCGAGTCGGGGTAGGAAGTTGATCGGCGATCAGCAGTTGGGCTCGGCCGGCATTCGCCTTTTGGAGCCACAGCAGAGCCTTTTCGGCATGGTCCCAGGTGTCAAATACGATGGCCTGGGCCTGGTCGCCCAGAGCGGCCTGGATTGCCAACTCGACCTGTTCGTGCGTGCGGAAGAGGCGTGCCACGGGACCGATGAATCCCTTGAACCCTTCGCTATCGGCTGCGCGCAGGAGCGCTTGTACGCCCGAATCGAAGCCGGCACCCTCTTTCCGAAGACGACTGAGCAAGTCGTAGCGGGCCTGGAGTGCGCGCAGTTCGGAGACGACCTCCTGCAATTGCGACTCCAAAGCTTTCTTCTTGCGTTGAACGGCACGCAGGGCGGCTTCTTTTTCCGCGTGTTGTGTGGAAAGCGCGGACATTTGCTGCGCCAACTCTGCCGCACTAGCGCGCATGGTCACCATCTGTTCGGCGATGGCGGCAGTCTTCTCCTCTTGCTCCTGGATAATGCGTTGGTGTTCCGTACGATCCTGCTCAACTTCTTTGCGACGGGAAAGAATCTGGGCCAGGTCGCGGTCGGTCTTGGTCAGGCGCGCGGCCAACTGAGCACGCTCGCGGCGCAATTGAGCGAGCGATTCTTTCAGGCTGCGTGTTCGGCTTTCGGCCTCAGCCAGGTTGGCTTCCCGTTCAGCGAGGGCCGATTTCTGAGTCTCTCTCCGTTTTGTCAGGCTGGCAAGTTCTTCTTCCAGCTCTGCAATGCGTGACTGCTGGGCCTGCATGTCCTCTTGCAGGGCGACAATTTCGGTGGTTAGTTCGTCTTGGCGTTGGACAGCCAATCGAGATCGCTCCTGCATGACCGAAAGTTCGCGGTTGCGGTTTTCGAGGGATCCGCGAAGCTGTGCCTGATTCGCCCGGTCCGCTTCGAGCTTTTGGCGGAGGGCGGCCTGTGTCTTCCGAAGCTCGGCAAGCTGGCTCTCTGCTTCGGCAAGCGCCACCGCAGATTCGTTTTCCGTAGTACGCGACTGGCGCAACTGCACCTCGGAGTTGTGAATCCCGCGATTGACCTGGTGCCAGCGATAGCCATACCACAGGCGAAGACGGTCACGAAGCTGCTCGTCAAGTTGGCCATACTCTTCGGCTCGTTCTGCCTGCCGCCGGAGCCGGCCCAACCGGGGGGTAATCTCGTGGATGATGTCTAACGCGCGTTGCAGGTTCTCTTCGGTTTGGGCCAGTTTGCGAAGCGCGGCGTCCCGTTTTGCCTGGTAAACGCCCAGGCCGGCCGCGTCTTCGAAGAGGCTGCGGCGCTGTACGGGTTGCAATGAGAGCGCGGCATCAACCATGCCCTGCCCTATCACCGTGTACGTGTTGCCGCTCAGGCCGCCCTGACCCAAAAGGTGGGTGATGTCTTGCAAGCGGACTCGTGTGCCGTTCAGCAGATACTCGTTTTCACCGGAGCGATATGCGCGGCGTGTAACAGTCACTTCGGCGAAATCAATGGGGAGCCAATTGCTGCTGTTATCGAGGGTCATGGAGACCTGAGCCATTCCAACCTGACCGCGCCGGTCGGTTCCCGCGAAGATCAGGTCTTCGGTGCGCCGCGCTCGCAATGACTTCTGTCGTTGTTCGCCCAGCACCCATCGCACAGCGTCTGCGATATTGCTTTTGCCACTGCCGTTGGGGCCGACGACAGCCGTTATGCCGCCATTGAAGGAAAAATCCGTCCGGTTGGCAAAGCTTTTGTAGCCCTGTAATTCAAGCTTTCTCAGGTGCAAAGGAGTACCTCGAAACAGTTTTTCATTTCAACTAATTGTTATAATTATACACCGCTTTTTGTGATGTGTCAACGTTCACACACCGGGAACGATATTTGGCAAAAGCGCGCCGCCGTGGTAAAATTGGCTCCAGACTCTGAAATTCTGAAAGGACAAAAACTCTTGGCTTTCAAGCGAACGATACCGATTCTGTTTCTGTTGACCCTGGTGGCCAGCGCTTGCTACTGGCAACCCGTTCCCGCGCCAACGACGCGCCCCGTCGTGGAGGCTTCGCCGACAGCAGCCGCGCCAGCACCCACGGCCGTACCCACCTCGCAACCTGACCGTGGCACGATAACCGGCGCGCTCAACCGGGAAGACAAACCAGACGTTTCAATCCCGGACGCGGATCTATTCCTGGCCGAGATATTGTCTGGCGGAGGCAACACCCTTTCTGTCGCCGCCCTGGACATGAACGCCGCGCCCAAAGCGAAAACGGGAACAGATGGTCA
>CAZFFM010000220.1:0-5905 GCA_964517425.1 uncultured Ardenticatenales bacterium
AGCCCGTCACGGCAGGACATTCGAGCATTCACGTCTAAACTAGCATAAGACCAAAATAGTGAAGTCGGCACACCAATGTAAGAGGAAACTTTCTCCCTCATGGCACTCTTAGAAGCATTGCGATCTTCTTTATCGGCGGGTGAACCGGTGGCCCTTGTCACAGTGATCTCTTCGCCACAAGGCCACGAAGACTGGATTGGCCGTAAGGCCGTGGTCTGGCTTGATCGTGAGCCGCAAGGGAACCTCGACCTGGGGCCGCTCACCGCCGGCGTGCTGGCCGCGGCGCGCAAAACCTTGGAAGAAGGGGCGTGCCGTGTCCTGACTTTTGAAAGTGAAGAAGGGTCGGTTGAAGTCTTTGTCGAGTCTCAAAAGCGTCCCCCCACGCTGTTAATTGTCGGCGCGGGTCATGTTGCCCAACCATTGGCGCAAGTTGGGACGCTGTGCGGGTTCCGAGTTTGCGTGCTCGATGATCGCGCCCGTTTTGCCACGCGAGATCGCTTTCCGGTAGCCGCCGAAATTATCGTGGGAGCGTATGACAGCGGCATAGACAACTTCCCGCTGGACAAAGACTCCTACGTCGTCCTGGTCACGCGCGGGCACAGCCACGACGTACACGCGCTTTTGCAAATCATAGACCGCCCCACCGCATACATCGGCATGATCGGCAGCCGGCGGCGCATTCGAGCGGTCTTCCAATTGCTGGAGGAGCAGGGCGTGCCGGGCGAGAAACTTGCCGCCGTACACTCACCCATCGGCCTAGATATAGGTGCTGAAACCCCGGCAGAGATTGCCATTGCGATCATAGCCGAAATCATCCAGACGCAGCGTGGCGGCAGCGGGCGCAACATGCGTCTGTTGCAAGCGTAACGATTCGGCGCGACCGAGATCGTGCTTTGGAACGATTCACGAAACTCTGATACCGTTCGTATCCCTGCGGACCCAATCGAGAAAGGGACAGACGATCATGACTGACGATATGCGATCTCGCGGTTTGGCTTCCTACCAGGAAGGAGAATACGACACGGCAATCGCTGCCTTCGCCGAGGCACGGAATCGTCTGAAAGAAATCGGTGACCGTCACGGCGAAGCCGAGATGCTGACCAACCTGGGCGTTGCCCACCAGCGGATGGGAAAGTTTGAACCGGCACAACTTGCCTTCGAGGAAAGCCTGGAACTTTTCACGGCTCTCGGTGAACCGGAAGGCCAGGCCGTTGCCTTTGGCAACCTTGGCAACCTGCTCATGATCCAGGGAGATTCTGCGCGAGCCGTTGGCTATCTGGAACGGGCTACTGATATCTTTGGCGAATTGGGACAACACGAACAGGCCACTGCTACCTGGACCATCCTTGCCCGTGCCTACCTCAAGGAAAGGCAGTGGCTCGATGCCATTGCCGCTTATGACCAGAGCTTATTCCAGACGGAGCGCCTCTCTGCGTCGCAACGACTGATGAAGAGCTTGATCGGTGTGTTGCTGCGCGTGATGGGTGTGCCGAGGTAGTCATTTCGGGCCTCGGAAGACGAGCGGAAACCAGTAACGATAAGGCTCGATTCTCAGCCACGCTCTTTTCTCTTGTCGCCCACCCATCCCATCATCCAGAATGGCTGTGAAGGGGACGAAGGGATATTCCGCTGCGACCGTCATGGGCCTGACCTGTGCAGTTAATGTGACGGGCACGTGACGCGGTACGTTGCCGCTCCAGGACAACAAATCGGGCGCTTCGACCACGACGCCCCCGATGCTTGTCGAAAACGTTCCGCTGATCCAGGTCATGCCCGGCGGCAAAGGCCATCGAACGGTTGTAGCCGGTGCGTCGCGCAGCCCGTCGTTCTGTGAAACCAACGTCAGCGTCACAGCCTGTCCTAGACGAGCAACCGGCGGAGACAGCGAGAGTCGCGAGTCGCTCAGGTCGGGCACGTCAAGGCGCACAAGGACCGACCTGTCGAACCCGATGCCATAATCTTCCAGCCGGAAATGGGCAACATTGCGAATTTGCGTGCCCGCCGGCAGGGTCTCGTCTGTCTCCACGCGATACGAGACCGTGATGCGTTGGCCCGCAGCCAGGGGGCCGGCCCAGCCAACACGCCGGTCAGCGAGATCGTACGTTGCATTGCTGCTCAAACTGCCGCTAATTAGGCGGACGCCCGGGGGCAACGTGTTCGAGAGCGTGGCCCGCGCCATCGGCGTCGGGCCATCGTGCCGGAGCGCGACCGTGTACGTCACCTGCTCACCGGCGGCAACGACATTCCGGCTGGATTGCAGCGTTGAATCGCCCAGCCAGCTCAACCAGCCCACGATCCGTGACATCGCCGGCGGCCTGTCGGGTGGCGGCAGTGCCTCGAAGGGGAAGGCGAAAAACACGGTTCGCCAGTTTGAACCCGCCTGCCGCAGGCCAATCCCGCGCCCCAACTGGTCACGGTAGATGACGTGGGCTGTGGAAGTCGGCACGACCCGGTCCGAGAAGTTCGGGAACGGGACGCTCAGGGCCAGCGGACCGTCACCCGCCCCAACGGGGTCGCCCTGCACACCGGTCGCCTGGGTAGGCGTGATCCATTCGGTGAAGGTCAGCACGCCGAAGTAATCGCGCGCCAGCGACGAATCGTAGCCGTAGTACAAGTAATCCTGCGAGCTGAGGAAAAGCCGCCCGCCACCCTGAAGATAGGCAACCAAACGGTCTTCTTCTGACGGATGGAGGGGGTCAAACCAATCGTACCCCGTGAACCACAAGACGATTGGATAGCGGCGCAACGTATCCGTGGGCGGAGAGCCGGCCCCAAACGCTTGCTGGCCCACATCCCAGCGGTCGTAGGGGATGCCGGCGGCGGCCAGCGCCTCTTCGTACACCCCTTCCTGGGGATACCACCGGTCATCGTCCACCAGCAAGAGGGGAGCCGGCGCTTTGCTCACGAGGGGCAAAGCGTGAAAAAGCGTCGGCGAAAGGGTCGAACGCACGGTGAGCGTGAACTGATCGCTTTGGTCCCACGTAGCCGTGGTGGGAATCGTCACCCGCAAGGCCACATTCGCCGACGCGCACGGCGTCAGGTCGAGTGTCGGCGAGAGCACGGCGACCGGCCAATCCGCGCCCGTCAGCGACAGCCGGAAACGATTGCCCGCACCCGCCTCACCGGTGTTGCGTATGCGTACGACATGCGTCACCACCGTGCCGGGCGGGCCGACCAGCGCATTGCTGTTGGTTGTGCTCACCTCCAGGCCGGTCACCTGCCGGGGGCGCGCAAACCAGGCCAGGGACTTGCCCATTACGCTGCGTCGCGTGGCCGAATCGTTGATTGCCTCGAAACCGAAGGCCAGGTAGATCGCCCGGTAGGGCTTGCAAAGTCCCACCTGTTGGCCGGCCGAGCCATCGCGGACGTATTGCAAAACCGAGGCCGCATAATCGGGATTGCTCACGGCAATGACATCCGGCCACTTCTGATTGTCTGCTCCGCCCGGTCCTTCGATGGTCATCGTCAGGCCCTCGAACAGGGTGCCGGGGAGGCCATAGACGATGCGCGAATCGGCATTGTCCTTCACGTACTGTGCGTAGAGATGGGACGTGTAGAATGAATCGTAGGTTAGCCCGCTCCCCCCGCCATCCCAATAGCCGACGTTCTGCCCGCTGAGCAAGAGATTGTTTCCCAAGGCAAGGTAACCGGAAATGGCTTCCGTGGCTCCCACCAGCCCGGGGCTATCGTTCGGGGCCGCCCAGATCACCACGTCATACGGGAGCAAGTCTGTGATGGCCGGGACATCGTCGGGGATGTGCTTCAGGTCTCGCCTGTCGTACGCGTAGCCCAATTCGTCCAGGGCCTGGCGGTAGAACCGGCTGCTGCTGTCATAGTACCAGCGTCCGCTATCGACCAGCAGAATGCGCGCCGTTGGCGTGAGTGCGAAGTCTTGCTGCGTCGTCTCCGCCGCGATTATGGTGACGGTGTGTGTGACCACGCCGTATCCAAGTTCACGTACACGAAGCGTGTAAACACCGCCGGGCAGAGACAGGCTGTAGTGGCCGTCAAGCGGGTCGGTGGTGGTCGTTGCCGGCGTACCCAGCGCGGCAACTGTCGCCGAAATGGGCGTCCCGTCGCCGGCCACCCGCACGCTGCCGGAAACGGTTCCGACCGGCAACAAAGGCAAATCAAAATCCCGTACGGCCACCTCACTCGTCGCAATGGCCACGTTGTGTGCAACGTGCGTCTCATAACCGAAGGCGGTCGCCGTCAGGTCGTAGGTTCCGGGGGCCAACATAAGCCGGTACTGGCCGCCGCTGTCCGACGTGGCCTGGCTTGACTGCGAACCCGAAGGGTCGTCAAGCCGGTGGGCGGTCACCGGCGCGCTCTCCAGGGGATGCCCGTCACCGGTGACCAGTCCGCGCAATTCGCCAGCCTGGGTGACCAGCACGGCGGCGGCATAGGCGTCCAGCCGGCCCCACCCCGAATCGTTATTGGGGCGTGTGACGGTCAGCGGGACCGCAGTGCGTGTGAGCACCATCGCTGTCTCGGTGATCGTGAGGCCGGGTTTTGCGCTGCGGAGCAAAGCAACGGTACCGGCCACGAGGGGCGCGGCCATGGACGTGCCCTCCTTGGCCTGATACGTCCCGCCCGGCATGCTGGAACGGATGTTGACGCCCGGCGCGACAATTTGGGGCCGGACATCTCCCCAGGGTGAAGGGCCTCGACTGGAGAAGTTGGCCACTTCGTCGTCCTCGTCGCTGGCCCCCACGGCAAACGCACCGGGCAGGCTCGCCGGAGAGCCGACCGTGTTGGGCACAGGGCCTTTGTTGCCGGCCGCAAAAATGGGCAAGATTCCGCCGGCGCGCAACGCGGCGATGTCATCCTGGAAGATGGCTACCCCGCCGGCGTCATTGCCCCAGGAGTTATTCACGATGGCCGGGGCCTTGGCCGGGTCTCCTCCGGGGGCCAGAATCCACTGGAACCCGGCGTGGATCCAGGAATCGTATCCGATGCCGGCACCGTTCAAGACGCGGGCGGAAATCCACTGCGCGCCGGGGGCCACGCCAATGCCTCCACTGCCTACCATGATGCCCATCACATGCGTGCCGTGGCCGTGGCCGTCCACCGGATAGAGCGCACCGCCACCGGTCGCGTCGAACCAGTTGCCCTCGTGGTGGGAAAAGCCCTTTGGATCGTAGCCCCGGTACTGCTCCCGAAGGGCCGGGTGGAGCCAGTCTACACCGGTGTCCATGCTGGCCACGACGACTCCGCTGCCGGTTAGCTGCAACGCCGACCAGACCAGCGGCGCACGAATTTGGGCGATACCCCACGTTGGGCTGATGGTGTTTGCGAACTTTGCTTGCGTGGTCACGTTCGGAGGGCGCAGCCAGGTCCGCCGGTGATCGAGGCGCACAACGGCGACATCGGCGCGCGCGGCCACTGTGCGGATTAGGGCCGGTGTCGCGTCGCGCAGAGCGAGGCCGTTGAAGATCCAGAAAGGGGTGATCCGTTCGACTTGGCCCATTTCTTGGGCGACCCGCAGCGTCTGGCGCAAGTCGGCCTGGGAGCGAGCGGCCGTATCCTGCAGCGCAGCCACAAGCTGGCTGCGGGCAGCAAGGGGTGTGGTCGCGCCGGCTGTCGCCAGGTGGGGATCGGCCCGGGCGCGCATCTCCACGATGACGTGGAAGCGGTCGGTCGGGCCGGCTGTGGCCAATGCCCGGGCCAGCGCCGGCTCCAGGATCGCCAAGACCGGCGTGCCGGCAGGAGGAGATGGCTGCCACAACTGTCCAGGAGACCGCACAGATGGCTTTGCGCTCTCGGAAAACCCGGAGGCTATGCGCAGCGTCAAGGCCGTTCCCAAAAGCGCAGATACGATGACCAGCCCTAGGCGAAGCCACCGCTGAACAGGCGGGCATCGTGATTCGCAATATTCTGTTCAGGCTCCCGGCGAAGGTGGATT
>CAZFFM010000221.1:0-5852 GCA_964517425.1 uncultured Ardenticatenales bacterium
GTCAGATGTCAGGTGTCAGATGTCAGATGTCAGATGTCAGGTGTCAGATGTCAGAGGTCAGAGGTCTGACGACTGGCGACTGACTACTGACTACTGACTACTGGCATCTGGCTACTGCAAGGAGATTGTTTTGCGTATTCTCTTCGTAGAGAAACAAATTGATTACGAGCCGCAAGGGATCATGTCCATGTCCAGTGTCCTTAAAGAGGCCGGACACGAGGTGGCGTTGGCGATCTGCGCCCAGGAAGACCCCCTTGACGTTGCCCGCGCCTTCGAGCCGGGCATTATCGGCTACAGCGTGATGACCGGTTCGCAGCAATACTACCTTGGGCTCAACCGCCATTTGAAGGAATCATTGAAGCACCCTTTCTTCGCCGCTTTTGGGGGGCCGCACCCTACTTTCTTCCCCGAAATGGTCGCCGAGGAGGGGGTAGACGGCCTCTGTGTGGGTGAAGGGGAAGACGCCATGGTGGACCTGGCCAATGCGCTGGGCAATGGCGGCTTGCAACCCGACCTGCTCAACTGGCGATTGAAAATCGAGGGGGAAGTAGTTGCCAACCCCTCTCGCGCTTTGTTGCGCGACCTCTCCGACCTGCCCCTGCCAGACCGCGCCTTGATCTACGACAAACATGCCTATACGCGCCGCAGCCCGATCAAGCATTTCCTGGGCGGCCGGGGGTGTCCTTTCAATTGCACGTATTGTTTTAACCATGCCTGGTACCAGATCTATCCGGGCCAAAAGCGAGGATACCTGCGCAGCGTGGACCATCTGCTGGACGAGCTGGATATGGTGCAGCAACGCTGGCCTATGGAGCACGTCGTCTTCGTTGACGACCTGTTTATCTTGCACCTGGACTGGATCGAGGAGTTCGCCGAAAAGTATCCGCGACGGATTGGCCTGCCCTTCTTTTGCAACGTACGCGCCAACCTGGTGACCCCGGAAAAAGTGGCCCTGCTCAAGCAGGCCGGCTGTGTCACCGCCAGTATGGGCATCGAGACGGCCAACGACCATATTCGCAACGTTCTACTGAAACGGAAGATGAGCCGGGAACAGATGGTCCGCGCGGGTCGCACAATTCGCGAAGGCGGCTTGAATCTTACCAGCACGAACATCTTGGCGCTGCCCACCAGCACGCTGCAAGATGACCTGGATACAATGAAGTTGAATACCGAGTGTCAGGTCAGTTATGCCCATGCTTTTCTCTTTCAACCCTACCCGGGTACCGAGCTGGGTAAGTTTACCGAACAAAACAACCTGATGATTGGCAGTTTCGAGGACATTGGCTCCATTGCCTGGGACCGCTCGATCATTTTGCATGATGCGGGCGAGCAACATCAGTTCGAACATTTGCAGCGGTGGTTTGCCATGGGCGCCGAATTTCCCTGGCTGACCCCCCTGATCCGCCTGTTGATCCGCTTGCCCCACAACCGTTTTGTGGACACCTTGTACTGGTGGATCCACAAATTGTGGAAGGGTTATGTTATTCGCAAGCGAGTACACCCGACCACATTGTCTCTGCACGCGCTTTGGAGTGAGGCGAAGCACTTTATGAAACAGGAAGCGTAGTGTCTTCCCAGTGGAAAGCTTGCACAGCGAGCAAGAAGAAAAATCAACGTAACCGTTCAGCTCTCCCTGAATCTGCCACGAATTACACGAATTTACACGAAAAAAGCAAAAAATTAGTGAAAATTCGTGTAATTCGTGGCAAAAAAGAGATTGAAGCAGGTGTTTCCGGGTAGTCCCTGAACGCTTACAAAGCAACCACAGATTGCACGGATGACACAGATTGAAAAACGAAGGATAATCTGAGAAATCTGTGCAATCTGTGGTTCGCCTGTTAGGAGTATCGAACTATGAATGTCCTGCTGATCAACCCCAAGTTTCATTTGCCCATCGACACGCGAACGACACCGCACCTGGGCCTGGCCTACTTGGGGGCCGTCTCCGAACGGCGCGGCGACAACGTAAGAATTTACGACGCGGACATCGAAGATGAACCGCTGTCTGAGGTGTTGGCCGGCTTTCGGCCCGACATCGTGGGCATTACCGCGAATACGCCGCAGGTGAAACAGGCCTGGCGTACGGCCCGCGAGATCAAAGCGGTGATGGACGTGCCGGTGATCCTCGGTGGGCCGCACCCCAGCGTGCTGGACGAGGAGTCCGCAGCGCGCGCCGAAGTGGATGTGGTCGTGCGCGGCGAGGGCGAAGATGTGTGGGTGAAGCTGTGCGACATCGTCGAGCATTTGCGCGCCACCCGCCCGGACTTTCGCAGCGAAGACCTGCGGACGCCCGAGATAGGTGTGCCGGAGAGCCTCTTCGGCGTCACCTACCGGACCCCGGATGGGGAGGTGCGCCGCCATGCAGAAGCGCCGCCCATCGAAGACCTGGACTCGCTGCCTTGGCCCGCCTATCACCTGTTCAAGATGAACCTTTATACCAACCTTCAACCTGCTACGGATCACGTGGACGGGGCGCGCAGCTTCAGTATCATGACCAGCCGGGGCTGCCCGTACCGCTGTACCTTCTGTTCGCAATCCATCATGCCGCAAAAGTGGCGCTGTCGCTCCGCCGAAAACGTCATCGAGGAGTGGGCACACCTGGTGAACGATCTGGGCGCGCAAGAGATCGGCGTGTTGGACGATTCGGCCAACATCCGCATGGGTCGCCTGCACGAGCTTTGCGACTTGCTCATCGAACGGAAGCTGAACCACGTGCCCTGGATTTTCGTCAACGGCATTCGTGCGAACCTGGCCTCCAGAGAGCTACTGGCGCACATGAAGGCGGCCGGCCTGAAACGGACTGCCTTCGGGGTGGAAACCGGCGATCCCGATATGCTGATCCGCATAGACAAACGCATAAACCACGATACGATCCGTCAGGCCTTCAAGAACGCGAAAGCTGTGGGCATCGAGACCATCGGTTTCTTTATCATCGGCCTGCCGGGGGACACCCGGGAATCTATGCAGCGTACGATTGATTTCGCCATTGAGGTGGACCCGCTCATCGCCAACTTTTCCATGATGACACCCTACCCGGGGACGCTCGTCTACAACGAGGTACGGGAAAAGGGCCGCCTGTTGATTAACGACTGGGATGACTATGTCTTCTTCGCCGGCAAGGCTCGCTACGAAATGGGGGACATGACCGCCGAGCTGGTCGAAGAGATGTGGAAGCGCGCCCACCGGCAATTCTACCTGCGGCCGTCCCGTATCGTCAAGACCCTGCTGCGGAAGGATTTCTGGCTCAACTTCCCGCGCACATCGCGCGTCGCTGTACGCACCATCTTCCCCCGCAAGGTCAAAACCGAATTACGGGCCGAGTTGGGCAAAGCGGGATGAATGAGTAGCTGGGAAAGGAAATGCCAAAGCCGATAGAGCCATTGGAGTAGACAATGTTTCTGCATATAACGGATGCAAAATACGTTGGACAGTATAAGGTAGAGGTCTTCTTCAACGATGGCCGTCATGGGATAGTTGACCTGTCCGGTGTGTTGTGTGGCCCTGTATTCGATCCGTTGAAGGACAAAGCAGTTTTTGCACAGCTCAAGGTAAGTCGGGAACTTGATACCATTGTCTGGCCGACTGGTGTAGACCTGTCTCCGGAATATGTCTATTTCCAGGCTTTTAAGGATGAGCCGGAGTTACAGGGGCTGTTTCGAAAATGGGGATATTTAAATTAAGGGCAACGATAAGGGGGGCTAGACCATGACCGGTCCCATACTGACTGCATATCTTGAGCGGGCCATGAGCCGGGCGGAATATGATCGCCTGGAGGACGGAAGTTTCGTGGGCACAATACCGGTTTGCCAGGGCGTGATCACGTTTGGCCAGACATTGTATGCCTGTCAGGTTAACCTGCGCTCCGCATTGGAGGACTGGGTCCTCATGGGGATGCAGTTTGGAGATCCCCTCCCTGTTATAGACGACATTGACCTCAATAGAGCGAGCAATCTTATCAATGAGCAAATGGAATCCCTGCAAGCGGCGTGACTATATCAAGAAGCTCAAGCATTTAGGGTTCGAAGGTCCTTATCCCGGGACCAGACATCAGTTGATGCGATATGGTCACCGGAGACTGACCGTACCGAGCAATAGCGAGTTCTCCGTTCCACAGGTCAGAATGTTGGTCCATCAAATTGAAACGATCATTGGGCGCGAGATAACTCTGGACGAGTGGAACAAGTTGTAGGGGGAGAAAACAAATGCGCACCACACTCGTATACGCCGGCATTGCCGGCAAAGGGTTCAACAGCCTGAAACAGGGCATGGATTCCGGCTGGATCAGCCACGGCCTGGCCAGTCTGGCCGCGTACGGCGCGGCAAACGGCTTCCCCATGGACCTGATTGACCTGCGGGCCCTCAGCGGCTGGGACCATTTCCGCGACGAGATCGAGCAACGCAACCCGGACGTGGTCGGCCTGAGCATGATGAGCGTGGACTACAATCCGGTGATGGAAGCGGTCTCCGTGGCCAAAGAGGTGAACCCGCAGATCGTGACGGTCATCGGCGGCCCGCACCCCACAGCAGAACCGGACGAGGTGTTGCAAAACCCGCTGGTCGATTACATCGTCACCGCCGAGGGAGAAATCACCTTCACCAATCTGCTCCGCTCTCTGGAGACGGGCGATCTGCCGCCGCACCGCCAGCTCACCGGTATCCACCCCGACCTGGACCGCCTGCCCTTCGCCGACCGGGACCTGTTCCTGAACGAGTGGCGCAAATTCGGCTACGACCTGGTCTCGCCGGAAGTGCCCTTTGTGCCGGAACTGCCGGCCCCCTTCGTGACGATCATTGCCGGCCGGGGGTGCCGCTACAAGTGCAACTTTTGCAAGCCGATGGAGGACTTCCTCTTTGGCAAGGGAACTCGCCGGCGCAGCGTGGACAACGTCATCGCCGAGCTGAAGCTGCTACGCGAGAAGTACCACTTCGCCAGCTTCATGTTCCACGACGACTGTTTGACCGAAAACCGCGCATGGGTCACGGAGTTCTGCGAGAAGTATCAGGCGGAAGGGTTCACACAGCCCTTCTTTTGCCAGTCGCGCGCCGACATCCTCTTTCATCACGAGGACATGGTGGCGCGCATGGCCGAGGTTGGACTGAAAGGCTACTTCATCGGCTTCGAGAGCGGCAACAATCGCGTACTCAACTTCATCCGCAAGGGAACCACGCGGGAAAAGAACATCGCTGCCGGCGAAATTTGCCGCAAGTACGGCCTGACGATCTGGGCCAACTACATGATGGGACTTCCGACCGAAACCGAGGAAGAGGTCAAGGATACGATCTCCATGATCAAGGAGATTGACCCCGATTACTACAGTCCGGCCTTCTACACGCCCCATCCGGGGAGCGACCTGTACCAATACGGGTTGCAACACGACCTACATTTGGTCATGGATCACGATAGCTACCGGCGCAACCCGACCGAAGCCAAGATCAAGGGGCTTCCGCTCGAATTCCTGATGTGGGCGCGCGACGAATCGCAAAAGCGCAAACCGAGCAACGCGTTCAAGCGGCGCGTGCGGGCCTTGCGCGCAAAGTACACCGACCCGAGCCGCTACGCGCGCAAGCTGCGCAAGATTCTGGGAGGAACCGGCAGCAGCAACCGGCCGCCGGAGTTCGGGCGGGTGTGATCAAGAAGGAGGGTTGCTACTCGGGCTGCCTTGCCGTGACGGGCTAAAGCCGTCACTGGCGGCACGACAAAGTCGCTGAAGCGACTGTCCGGCGGGAATTCAGCCGCTTTTAGCGGCTTGGCGGGGGCAACCCAGTGCCGATTTTAATCCGGCACGGGGCCTACCTGAGTATGGTCTTATGCTAGATTAGACGTGAATGCTCGAATGCCCTGCCGTGACGGG
>CAZFFM010000222.1:0-5848 GCA_964517425.1 uncultured Ardenticatenales bacterium
GTAGAGAAAGAAGGGTCGCCACAGAGGATGCCGGCGGCTCCGCCACCACCCGAATAGTGCAAATGGAGCAAGGAAGAATTGCAAAGCCCCTGCCAGGATGATGAGATTCCACAGGCCGGCACCCAACTTGGACCGTACAATGGGGCCGATTCCCCAGGCCAGGTAGCTGCCCCAGGTCAGGTCGAGACCGTAGCTGAAAAAATCGTCATAGCTGTGCAGAAAGATGGTCTTCGTTCCGGCAGAGGGAAGCAATGTCCCAACACTCAGCCAGTTCCGGTAAAACCAGGGGGTCATGACCACAAAGTAAGAACCGAGCAGGATGGCCGCTGATTTTAGATTTTGGATTTTGGATTTTGGATTTTGCGTTTTGGGTTGCGCGGCGATGAGGAAGAGGGCGACGGGCAGGAGCAGGATGCCGTCGGCGCGGGCCAGGTGCGCGAAGCCGGCGGCCAGCCCGGCGGCGACGAAGCAGCGTCCCCGGCCGGTGTGCAGGCCGGCATAAAGGGTCAGAAGCGAAACATCTACGGCCAGGGCAAACGGGGTCCAGTTCTCCGGCGTAACCCAGTAGATGAAGTAGAAACCGCTGAAGAGAGTCAGCAGTCCGGCAATCCACGCATAGCGGATATTGTGCCACACGCGGTAGGCGATCCAGGCCGAGAGGGGGGGTAATAGCGACGAGAGCAAGACGAAGAATGTCTGACTTGCCCGGTAGCTATCACCGAAGAGACGCATTCCCGCGTAGGCCAGGAAAGTGGAAAGGGGCATCCAGTAGAGATGGCTGGCACGGGGAATGCCGGCGGGATTGTCCAGGAAGTTCCAGATGACGTTTTCTACCAGACCCTGGCCGTGCAGGAGATTGCGTGCCACATTGACGTAGGAATGGGCGTCGAAATAGCCGGGTTGCCGCAGGGGCAAAGCCGTTAGCAGCCGAACCAGCAGGCTGATCAGGAACAGGCCGGCCAGCGTGCGTCGTACTGTCATGGTGACCGCTCCAGAATCACGGTGCGTCCGTCGTCGTATAGGGTTTTCCAGCCGCTGTTTGGGCGACTGACGGCGGCAACCAGCGCGGGTTGCGAAACGCGGTCAACCATCAGCGATTGGATGCCATAGCCGTCTAACAAGCCTTCGTAGTCGTAACGGGCACCGGAGATGGCCGCGTAGTCCAGCCACTGGTCCAGTGGGTAGAGTTCAACGCGCGGGTCGGCAAAGACCGGGATGCGGGGCCAGGCCGCCCAGATCAGGTAGCTCCCGTAGCCCATGTCGTGAAAGAGGGGACCGGGAACATCGTGGTCCAGCAAGTAGCGCGTAGCGGCGACCGGCGTATCGGGCGTGGTCAGGCTGGCGACGGCCGGCGGCAAGGGCAGACGGGCCTTGTTCCAGGGCAATGCAATCGCTACTTCCAGCAGAATCAGCAGCACGATCAACACGGTGAATCCCGGATAGCCCCCCTCTTGCCCTTCGAACAACATCTTGCCCCAGCGTCCCTGCTTGAACTTCGCCCAGCGCGCGCTTTCCGAAAAGCTCCTCGGCACCGCCAGCGTTTCGGTCAAGAGGGGGGCCGCTATCAGGCCGAACCAGACGACATAGCGAATGGAGGTCAAGCCCATCCAGGCAAACGCCAGAAAGGGAAGCAGGTCGGCCCAGCGCAGGCGACGATACGATTTCGCAAAAACGAGCAAACAGACCAGCAACAGCGTGTAGAACAGGCGGCCCTGGAAGCCGTGGATGTCTGGCTGCCGCCATTCCATGATCAATTGCTGGCTGGGAGGGTTGGTCAACAGGCCGACAACGTACTGCACCACGCCCAGGCCGCGTGGGTTGATCAGCATGGCCGGAAAGAGTGCGGCCGTGGTGACGACGAGTGGTTTGCGTAGGGGCAGGCCTTGCGTCTGCCCTGCTTGCACATGCCCTGTAGGGCGACCGCCAGGATGCACCCCTACTTGTAAGCGTTCAGGGACTACCCTGGAAACACCTGCTTCAATCTCTTTTTTGCCACGAATACCACGAATTTTCACTAATTTTTTTGCTTTTTTCGTGTAAATTCGTGCAATTCGTGGCAGATTCAGGAGATGCTGAACGGTTACCCCTACTTTTTGAGAAGGTACCCGGAAGCGATCCAAAATCATGCCCAACAGAACGAGCACGGCCAAAATCGGCCCAAGAATAAATGCGCCGTGCAAATTCACCCAGACGATCATCACGGCGGGGAGAATCCAGAGGGGCGCGCGCAGGCCCCGCGCGTGGCGACGCAGCACCCAGAGGAAGAGGAGAAAGGGCAAGAACGAGAAGCTCTGCGGCCGGATCGCCCAATTGTTCGAGGCCGCGAACAAGGCCCAGAGGGTGGTGAACACCGCCAGACGGAAGCTTCCGTTGCTCACGTCACGGCACATCCAATACAATCCGCCATACGTCGCTGTGACAAGCAAGGCTTGCGCCAGGATGGTCCAAGGAAGTCCGCCGAAGCGCAAGAATGCGTAGAGCAGCACTTCGCTCAGCCAGCTTTGATAGAACATGGGCCGGCCCTGCGCCGTGAACGAGAACGTATCCACCGTGGGGATGGCCCGCTGCTGGACGATCTGTTGGCCGACGCGGGCGTGCCACCAAAAGTCGTGCGGTGGCACAGGCCGGACCGACACGAGGGTAAACGCGGCGGCCAGCAAGGCCAGCACCCACAGATGTTCGATAGACATCGAATGAGACATCGAATGAATTCGACGTCTGACATGGGAAACCTGCTTAAGCAGGTTCATTGCTGTTTTCCTCCTCTGGAACGCGCTTGAGCGCGTTTTCGGTGCCAGGCCGCGAATTCATTTGGGGCTCTCTGCACACCCCAGGCCAGGCCAAGCACCGCGTATGGCACCCAGGTATACAGGTGGCTGGCATTCTGCAGATGCAGCCCGATCCAAAGATAGCCGCCGGCAATCAGCAGCAGGCCGGCCCACCAGATAGCGGCGTACCAGCCGCGTACCAGGTGATTCGTTGTCCCCATCAGGGGCAGCAAGAGTACCTGGTCCCAGCTCCATACGTAGGGGCTGACCAACAAGGTCAGTGCCAGCGTCCAGACAAGGGCAGGTAGGAAGGGTAGTCGCTGCCAGAGGCGAACCGTTATCCAGAGAACGACAGCGGTCACCACAAGCCAAACGCCGAAACCGGCCAGCGTGTTGCCTGTGGCTTCACTTACGATAGCCGGAAGCGTGGCATGGAGCCAGCGGGGATTGGATTGTAACGCAGCCACATATTCTCGCAACACGGCAGGCCGCCAGATTACGACGACACCCAGGCCACCCCCAATCGTTGCGAGACCTCCTTCGATAATCTGCCGGCCGCACCCCCGCTGCAAAGCCCATAACCCCATCATCAGGAAGACCAGGGGGGTCAACTGGGGCTTGATCAGCGCCCCGGCCATCAGGAAGCCGGCCAGGCGAGGCCGTCCTTGTTGCGCGGCCAGGGCGCCGGCCAGGAGCAAGACTACGACGAATGCAGTGACCTGGCCCAGCATGAGTCCGTTCAGGGCCGGGGGAAACAAGAGCAACGGTAAGGCCCGCACCCAACCGCCGGCGGAAGCAGCATGTCGCAGAACCGGCAGGGTGATGGCCAGAAACAGCCAGCCAAAGTGGGCCAGGAACCACAAGTTGGCAGCGGTAGCGGGCGGAAGGAAGGAGAGAGGCAAGAACACCGGCAGAGCCAGGGGAGTCCACAGCGCGAGGAGTACCGGTTGGGTCGTGTGACCGGCCAACAGGTGGGTCGCGGCGACCTGGTCATAGGGAGAGCCGCCCAACCAAAGGAGACGAGCCGGCGCCCAGGCATTATTTAGAAAGTCGCCGGCCGGATAGCGCCAGGTGATGAGTACCCAACCGACCAACAGGGCCAGCAACACCACCTCCAGAGCCATCGAATAAATTCGACGGCTACCACTGCCACGGAAAACCTGCTCAAGCAGGTTCATTGCTCTCCCCCGGAACGCGCTTGAGCGCATTTTTGGTGCCAGGCTGCGAATTCATTCGGAGCCGTTCCCCCGGAACGCGTACAGAACATAGTCTCCCCTCTGATCGCGATAGATTTCCCGCAGATTGTCGCGCACAATTGTCTGCAACGCCGCCTGTGTGGCCGAGTCTAGCTGGCTCGGATTACTCTGTTCCAGGAAGTGGACTCCCCACCAGTAGATGAGTACGTGGGTATAGCGCGCTTCCCGCCAACGCTTTACAATCTGCGGTGGCGTATCATAATGATACAAGGCATCGCCAAAATTGTCCAGCAAGGCATCGGGCTGTGTGGGACGCGGGCTGTAGTAAGAGCGCGGCTCATACAGAAAGAGCACGCGGGCATCCGCCGGCGTATCCCGGCCAATGACCTGCATCGCCTGATAGTGCGTGCCTAGGTTGCGTTGCAGGTAGCTGTCTCGCGTTTCCAGCCCGGCGAGGGCAGGAAGGGGGTTGTTGCCCAGCAGGAACACGGCCTGGCCGATTATCTGCAGAATGAACACCAGGGCAATGGCCATCGTCAGAAAGCGTTTCAGTGAGAATGTCGCGCTGTCTAATCGCTCCAGCTTCTGAATTGTCCAGGCCGATGCGATGGCCAGCGGAACCAGTGCGGGCAAGAGCAATCGCGTTTGCCACAACAAAGCCGATTGGATCACCCCAAAAGTCCAAAATACAAAACTCAACGCACTGAACAGGAGCAAGACATCGAGGAACCCTTGATCTCTTTCCGCGCGAGGAAAAGAGCCGGGCAAATACCGGACGACAAGAACAGCCGGCAGCATGATCAGCAACAAAGGGCCGGTCCGGCCACCCCATAAAGTGGCGTCCTTATATCCCATGGTGGCCACCCAAGGGAGGGTAAGCAGAGCCACCGGATTCCAACCGATGCCGGTTCCTGACTGTCGAAAAGCAGCCGCGCGATAGAGGTCCCAGAACTTCCCGCCAAAGACGAAGGGGTAAAAGGGATTGCCGGAGAGCGTCCAGCTTTTGGCGTACCATGGCAGCACCACCAACGCGGTCAGAACGGCCAGACGTATGATCATAGTCAGGCCCTTTCGCGGTGTTTTCCTGTGCCACCACAAGACAACTATTCCCATGGTTAGGGGGACGATGAAAGCGGTGTATTTCAAGCTCATCGCCAAGGCTGCCATTACGGCAGATATGGCCCACCAGCCCTGGCCTTCTTCCCGCCAACGCGCCAGCGCAACTAAGGCCAGGAAGCTATAGAAGGCAAGTGCCAGGTCGTTGTAAGCCCAGGTGGCCAGAAGCGTCACCATCGGTATGGAGAGAACAAACAGCACGGCCCATTGCCCAACATGTCGTCCGCAGCAGTGTCTGACTGCCAGATAGACGCCCGCTACCAAGAGCAGGCCAAACGTGAAGTGCAGCAATTTCGCCGCCACATCGGAATGAAGCGTCAACGCATCCAGATAGAGCGTTTCCATCATTGTCGGATAATTTGCCGGCGGAATATCAATGCCCGGAACAATACGCCCGGCCTGCACATAAAGCTTAGGGACGGTCAGGTGATAGAGCAGCGCGTCAAAAGCGGTCGGCGGAGCCAGGGCCAGTGGCAAGGCCAGCACCCACGTCAAGGCCACGAACGCTTGCATGGGGTGAGGCCAGCCGGCCCATTCACGACCCGCAGCGTGCCAAAGGTCACGCAATTCGCCACGCTGCCGGACGAGGGCGAGGTTCAGTCCTAAGAGTAGCGGGCCCAGCAAGAAGGGGTGCAGCTGTCCAGCCGCCCCCATCATCAAGGAGAGAATGGCCAATCCGCCCAACCCCACCGCTGCGGCAAAGAGCCAGCGCTCGCCGGTGGTCAGCGCCGGCAGGGAAAAGGCGCGCAAGAGCCACAGGCCCAGCCG
>CAZFFM010000223.1:0-5832 GCA_964517425.1 uncultured Ardenticatenales bacterium
TCATACGGTCAAAATGATTTTCGCCAGACTCCAGTCCCAACGTCGAAACATTCAACCTGGTTGTTCTTTGTGCCTTCGTATCTTCGTGGTTAATTTGAGAGAGTTGCCGCGCAAAAATATGACGGACAACTGGCCCAAAGGGCCGGTTGACAGGAAAAGAGAAAACCTTTACAATACGGCTATGAATAGACCTGACTCTTTGGCGCGTATGGCAGCATTGCTCGCAGACCCGCATACGGGAGCAGAACTTTCCCCCGATGAGGTCGTGAACCAGGCAGACCGTCTGATCCCCTTCCTCCGCCACCAGAAAGTGCCGCTCCTTGGCCTGAGCGAGGATAGCAGTGCAGCTCATCGCGCCTTGATGGCAACCCCTGCGTACCGGGCCGCACACGCAGAGGAGCAGACCACGCACAGCCGTTTGCGTGAGGAATTCGCGCTGGTTGCTGCGGCCTGGGCCGGTGAGGGCATCGGCAACCTGCAAGTGAAATCTGTGGGCATGACGCCCTCCTTTCCGTATCGCAGCGACAACCTGGACGTCCTTGTGCAGTTGGCTCATGGCCCCCGTGCGGCAGAAATACTTTTGGGCCTGGGCTACGTTGAGCTGAAAAACGTAGAGGAACCACACAAATTCCTCTTCCGCAAATTTCACCTGGGACGTGAAATCTCAGCCATTCACCTGCACGAGTGCGTCGGCTGGGGCACTTCTTTCCTGGACGAATCTCTGGTGTGGGAGTATGCACGCATGGCGCAAGACGACCCCCTCGTCGTTTGCCCATCACCGGAGGATGGGTTGCTCATCACCCTGGCCCATGCCTTTTACGAAAACAAAACCGTTTCGCTCTCCGACGTGCAAAAAGCGCGCCACTGCCTGCGCTACGCAAACCTGGACTGGGATCGCCTGATTGGGGTGAGCGAGCGGAAAGGGTGGCGCGACGGCCTGGCCGCCTGCCTGTTCATTTGGTCGCACGTAGAGCAATCGTTGTACGGCCATTCCCTTTTGCCGGCGTCGATCCGCCACCAGGCCGACCGCTGGTTGAACCTCGGCCAGCGCCAGCAGATCGGTCGCTTGATTGGCGAGCAGAGTTTCCCGTTCCGTGTCCCGTTTCTCATCAGCAAGCAATTCTACTATCGGAAGGTTTGGCGCGACCGGTCCATCGGCCCGCGCCGCAAGATGTGGGACACGCTGTTGCATACCACTGCCGGCATCCGGCGGAACATCGGTGTCGATAGCCACCCGGCCATGCTGGTGACCCTTAGCGGCCTGGATGGCGCCGGCAAGTCGGCCCATGCCGAAACGCTCTCCGACGCCTTCACCGGCTGCCACATCAAAAACAGCGTAGTCTGGTCGCGGGGCGGATCCTCGCCCCTTACGGATGCCGCTTTGCGTCTGGTACGGCAAGGCAATAGCACGAACAATGGAGGCCGTCTTGCACAAGAAGATCCGGCCAAGAAGGTGGCTCGCCGGCAAGCAGCGCTGCGTTCCCCGGCCGCTAGGCAAGGGTGGCTCGCCCTCGTCGGAGCGGACCTGTTGAGGCTGTATGCCATGCGCATCTGGTGGCCCATGCGCCGGGGCCGCGTGATCATTTGCGATCGCTATCTCTACGATGCGCTGGTCGAGGTCGCCGCCTATGCGAATGATCCAGACTTGCTGCACAGCCCGCTCGCACGATTGCTGGTGGCGCTGGCCCCCAAACCACAAATCCGTTACTTGCTCAATGTTTCTGCGGAGACTGCGACCCTGCGCTCTGCCACTCCCGAAGACCACACGTTTCTCGCCACCCAAAAGCGCTTGTATCAGAATGCAGCCAGACTCTGGAATCTGCAACTCGTTTCGAACGAGGGGGAGTTCGCGGACATTACCGATGAATTGGTGAGGACCACCCTGCGGCGTTACTATCGGGACTATTGGACGCTGCTCAACGCGGTTTTCTTGTTCAATCCGCGTCGAGAGAGATTGGCCCAGTCTCTCTCGCAGCAGGGAGCAACGAGCCTCTCCAAACCTTGAGGTGGTGAATCAGTGCGTGTGCTTGTCGTGACCAACATGTACCCCACCGAGGAAGAGCCGGCCTTCGGCACTTTTGTGGGAGAACAGGTGGCTGCTTTGCGCCGGCGGGGTGTGGACGTAGACGTACTCTTCTTCAATGGCCGGCGCAGCAAATGGAACTATCTCGGCGGGCTGTTCCGGCTGTGGAACCAACTGCGCATTCGCCGGTACGACCTGCTGCACGCCCACTACGTCTTTTCCGGCGTCATCGCCCGTTGCCAGTGGTCACATCCGGTCGTCGTCAGCTTTCATGGCGCGGGGGAGATGGTCGGCTGGCAGGGATGGTTGTGCAAGCGACTGGCCCCCCTGGTAGACGGCGTAACCGTCACCTCGCCCGCGCACTACGAAGAGTTGGGCTTTGCGCCGGCGCGTGTGGTCCCCTGTGGCGTAGACTTGAGCCTCTTCCAGCCCATGCCGAAACAAGAGGCGCGGCAACGTTTGGGCCTGCCGGACAAGGCGCGCCTGCCCCTCTTCGTCGGCGACCCCCGGCCGGAAAAACGCCTGCCGCTCATAGAGGAGGCGGTGGGACAGGTGGCGCAAAACGATCCCTACGTCCGGCTTGTCAAAGCCATCGGCGTGCCGCACGAAGACGTGCCCCTTTATATGAACGCCTGCGACGTGTTGGTCCTGGCCTCCGACTACGAAGGGTCACCGGTGGTGATCAAAGAAGCGATGGCTTGCAACTTGCCCATTGTCTCTGTGGATGTCGGTGACGTGGCGGAGGTCATTGCCGGTCTGCCAGGCTGCTACCTGGCCGAACAGACTGTTGGCGATCTGGCTGGTAAGATCGCCGGCGCATTAGAGTTTGGCCAACGAACGAGCGGGCGGGAAGCCATTGCTCGTTTGTCGCTGGACGGCACCGCCGATGGGATTATCGCGCTGTATGACGATGTATTGCGTGGAAATTAGGGCGAGAATTGTATCTTCTGAAGAAAGTGTAACCACAGATTGCACGGATTTCACAGATCAAAAAGCAAGAAATCCGTGGTATCTGTGCAATCTGTGGTTCATTATGTTTATCAACATCCAAGCGAGAGACTACCCGAAAGAGCGAGTGCTCGGGTGATGAGGGTCGCTTGTCATTTCAAAATCGGAAGAAGGCACGAATGGCGCGTTTGCTGCTGGTGATGGGCGAAGGCGGACATACAAAAGAGATGGTGAAACTGGCCGACCTTTTGGGGCCGGACCATGCCTATCACTACATGCTGGTCAAGGAGGATCGAGTGAGCGAAGAGAAAATCTCGCGGCCCGGTCCGGTCTACCGCGTGATTCGTCCACGATATCGGCCGGGAAAGAAACATAACCTGCTGCAAGACACGGCACGCACCGCACTTTGTGCACTGCAATCGCTGGCCGTACTCGCGCGCGTACGTCCCCAGGCGATTCTCAGCACAGGCCCCTGGGTCGCCGTGCCGGTGATGTTGTTGGGCAGGTTGCTCGGCGCGCGGATTATCTTCATCGAGACCGGGTCACGGGTGCGCGAGCTGTCGGCAACGGGAAAGGTGATGGTTCGTCTGGCCCACCTCTTTTTCGTGCAGTGGCCCGGCCTGCAGAGCCGCTACCCGCGCGCGCTTTACGCCGGCCGGTTGTGGTAGCGTCATGATCTTCGTCACCGTAGGAACCACCGATTTCGACGCCTTGGTCTCTTGCGTAGACCGCCTCTCGCCGCATCTGGACCAGCCCGTCGTGATGCAAATTGGTGCCGGCCGCTACGTGCCACGCAACGCTGCCGAACACTTCCGTTTTGCGCCTTCGCTGGAGCCTTACTACGAACGGGCCAGTCTGGTGATCAGCCATGGCGGCCTGGGTACACTTGTTGAGGCCATGCGCCGGGGCAAACCCCTGATTGGGGTCAGCAATCCGCAGCGCTACGACCGCCACCAAGAGGACCTGTTGAGTTACCTGGAAGAACAGGGCCATCTGCTGTGGTGCCGTGACCTCGACCAACTGGGGGATGACCTGAACAGGGCCGCACAAATGTCGTTTATTGCCTACCCAGAACCGCGCTGTGAGATTCACGACGTGATCAATGCTTACTTAGAGGGTATCAGTCACCCATCTTCATAACACGTACAGGACATCGCCCGGATGAAAGTCTTTGATATCGAACGCTTGCAGGTCACCATTCGGGGAGCCGTACAGGGGGTCGGGTTCCGGCCCTTCGTGTATCGCTTGGCGACGGAGGCCGGCCTCCCCGGCTGGGTGCGCAACGGTGCCCAGGGGGTCTTGATCGAAGTCGAAGGTCCCCGACAAGAATTGCAGCGGTTCCTGAACGACTTGGAGACCGGCAAGCCGCCCCTGGCCATTATCCAATCGTTGGAATTTGCGTATCTCGACCGGCAAGGCTACGAACACTTCGAGATTCTCCACAGCGACAACCTGGGTGCCAAATCCGCCTTTATCCTGCCCGACATCGCCACCTGCGAGGACTGTGTACGCGAAGTGCGCGAACCGGCAGACCGCCGCTTCCGTTACCCCTTTACCAACTGCACGAACTGTGGCCCGCGTTTCAGCATCATCCGCGCACTCCCCTATGATCGCCCCAATACTTCGATGCGTCGCTTCCGCCTCTGTTCCGACTGCGAGCGTGAATACGCAGACCCGCTCGATCGCCGCTTCCATGCCCAACCCAATGCCTGCCCGCACTGTGGGCCTCGTCTGATGTTGTGGGACGCCACCGGCCAGACGCTGGCCCGCGACGAAGAGGCCTTGCAAGGAGCGGTACGGGCCATTCGCGAAGGGCATACGGTCGCCGTCAAGGGACTGGGTGGCTTTCATCTGCTGGTGGACGCGCAAAATGCGCAAGCTGTCCGGCGGCTGCGTCACCGCAAGCCGCGGCCCCACAAACCCTTTGCCCTGATGTACCCAACCCTGAAGGCGATCCGTGCCGACTGTTTTGTGGATGAAGCCGAAGCGCGTTGGCTGCGCTCTCCTGAATGCCCCATCGTGCTCCTGCTGCGCCGGCCAGAGGCCCAAATCACCACCTGGGTCGCCCCGGACAATCCTACGCTGGGCGTGATGCTCCCCTACACACCGTTGCACCACCTGTTGATGGCCGCACTGGACGCCCCCGTCGTGGCGACCAGCGGCAATCGCACCGATGAACCGATCGCCACCGATGAGCATCAAGCGCTGGGCCGTTTGCGTGGATTTGCCGACCTCTTCCTCGTTCACGATCGGCCGATCGTGCGGCACGTGGATGACAGCGTGCTGCGTATTGTCCGTGGACAGCCACTCTTGCTGCGTCGAGCGCGTGGCTTTGCCCCCTTGCCGCTCATCCTGCGCCGTCCCGTTCCCCCGATTCTGGCGTTGGGCGCACACCTGAAGAACTGCGTGGCCCTGGCCTTCGACCGCCAGGCTTTCATCAGCCAGCACATCGGCGACCTCTCCACCTTCGAGGCCCACGAAGCCTTCCGGCAGGTCGTCGCCGACTTGCAACAATTGTACGAGGTGGCCCCCCGCTACGTGGCCCATGACCTGCATCCCGATTACCTCTCCACACAGTATGCCAAATCGTTGAACCTGCCGGCCCTGGCCGTGCAGCATCACCACGCACATCTGGCCGCCTGCCTGGCCGAAAACGAGGTGGAAGGGCCGGCCCTCGGTATCACCTGGGATGGCACGGGGTACGGGCCGGACGGCACCATCTGGGGCGGCGAGTTTTTGCTGGGGGACGCAAGCGGTTTCCGGCGTGTGGCTCATCTGCGCCCATTTCGCTTGCCCGGCGGAGACCAGGCTGTGCGGGAGCCGCGGCGGTCGGCCTTGGGAATCTTGTACACGCTCTTCGG